>JAHDDO010000077.1 GCA_020629315.1 Saprospiraceae bacterium
GATTTTTTTTTGGTCTTTTTTCATTTCTTGTCATATGGCAAGATTTTCCATTTCGAGGGGCTGCATCTTTGAGTCATATTAGTTAACAAACAAAAAATAATTAATCATGACACAAGCAAAAAATTTTATGATGATCTTCAGATTCGAGCCAAACTTTAGTTACCAGCCTAGTCAAGAAGAGCAAGAACAACAACATCAAGCATGGGGTGCATTTATTGGGAATTTAGCCATTCAAGAGAAATTAGTAAGTACACATCAACTCGGATTTAGTGGACGCAAAATAGGCGCGGACCAAAGTATTGAAGAGGGTATAGCTGTCAGTGATGGGCAGACTTTGGGTGGCAATATGGTTGTATCAGCTAGTTCATTAGAAGAGGCTACAGAATTAGCCAAAGCCTGTCCGATCCTACATATAGGTGGTACAGTCGAAGTGCGAGATATTATACCTATGGCCTAATCTATCTAATAACCCGCGACAGGTATGCGGCAGGCAGCTGCGAAGGCAGCTGGTCCCGAGATATCGGGACGGAGCTTCGCGAACCCTAGAGCACGCCGGCCTCCGACCCTAAGTGTCGGTGGCGTCGCCACAAAAAAAATGAGATGAATTTCAAATTAATCACAATATCTATATTCCTATTATTCACAGCTACAGCTTCGGCTAATGGCATCAAAAAATCAAAAAAAATGAGACAGTTACAAATCACAAAAGAAATCACAATAGCGGCTCCTTTATCAGACGTATATAACATGGTTCAATACCTTGAAAATTTTCCAAAGTGGTCCCCATTTTTGGAGGCAGATCCGGATCAAGAATATCATGTAGAAGGAAATGATGGTACCTTAGGTGCACAATATCACTGGACAGGAAATAATGGAAAGGACTTAGGTTATCAAGAAATTGTAAAGCTGGATGAGGGGCGATTTGTAGGGATGCAATGCGATATTCAAAAGCCATTTAAAGCTACACCTACGTTTGATTATACTTTTGAAGAAACAGATCATGGGGTACGTGTAACCCAGGAGTTTAGTTTAGAGTCAAAACCTGTCGATGCCTTTTTTATGTGGCTATTTGGAGCGAAAAAAGATATCGAAAAAATGAATGAACGAGGATTAACACTTTTAAAGATAGCTTCGGAAAAATAAGCATATCACTATGAAATTTGGGAAAAAACAAAGCACCGTCTGCCAACAAGCTACGGTGCTTTTCCAATAATACTAAGCTGACATCATGCCCATCAAAACTCGTATCTCGCAAAGACTGCATTTTCCCAAGGAGTAAACTCGGTGTCACTTTCCGATAAACGATTCCACCAAAATTCACTCTCATCACCCCCTTCTTTCATTTGTTCTAAATCACATCGAAAGGTACCTCCGATCGTCAAATTTGTAGTTTCTGAAAGTACAGCACCGGTAGCTGTATATCTCGTCGCCGCTATCGTCAAAGCCTTATTATCTGAATCATCAATCCCTAAAATCGTTAGCTTACCATAATGATCAGAATTAGTTTTGTACACTAGGACATCAAACACATCCAGCGTATTTCCACTGACAGATGTCGCTGGAATAATTGCATTAGACATGATGGAAGCTTCATTCATAATGTCATCAAATGTAATCTCCTGATACGAGCCAGGTCGGGTTTCTTCAGGATCTCCACCTGGATCTTCTACGACTATGCAAGAACTCATTAGGAGGGTTGCTAAAAATAAAGTATGCCATGTTTTCATTGTGTGTATTTTGATAACATGTATCTCTATTTTTGAAGATGTAAATCGATTTTATAAGAAAATCCATTTAGCCTAGTATTGATAGTGCGCATAGGTGCAATCGTCATTTTTTTCGACTTTCTTGGGTCACCCTTATTTCCTAAATAGCTACTCTATCATTAAATTGCACATTATGCTACGATCAATACTTACATTGGGTATACTAGGTATATCCCTATCGCTCTTATCTCAAAAGCCAATATCCAAACATATCGACTCATTATATAAGTCGGTAGACAATTCTGATTACAAACATCCATACCAATATCATCCGGCGGATATCTATGAAGAAGATGATATAATGGTACTAGACGATTTCAGTGACGACTCTTTGATCGAAGTAGATTCTTCAATATCTCGAGAACAATTTAATACCGAGCGAAGCCATTTGTTAGATCAGTTATTAGATTCTTTTTATGAGGATATAGGCATTTTCGATCCAGATATCAGCCAAGGTGAATTGCTGGATAACATCGAGAACTATAAGAATGTAGAACTCTTTATTCGTGCGATTAAAGACTTGGATCAGCGTACCCGCGAACTCTGGGAGTACAATGCTGATTTTGGGGATATTAATTATTCAGCTCTCGTGGAAAATGTGGAAACGTTTAAGGATTACTTCAACGTATTGATCCGGGAAAAGTATTCCTTTTACGGGGTGACAAACACCTCAAAGAAGGCTATCAAGAGTGTGCATGCCTATCATGATAATGATGTCTTCATGGGACCTAAAAATAAAGACAGAGATTATACAGGCGGCTTCCGATTTGAGTTTACCACTGATTTTCTAAAGTTGCGATTGATCAAGTATGCCTTTGCCTACGATCGGATTTTAAGTTATCAAAGTTTCTTCATTGGAGGGGAAGGATATACACCTTACATACGGTATTCGACGGATCAACTGGAAGCAGAAAATATTTCCTTTAGTTTTAATGAAACGGGAACCTTCTTTGATGCGGATAGTGAGCGCAGAGTTTCTAAACATATGACGAGCCAGCAGGAGATTTCGGACAGACCTTTTGCGTCATTCCAATACCTAGGCCGAGGTAAATACCGGATGCATTATCTAGGTTATTTCCGTTCGCAATCCTTGTTTAAGATCGGATACATAGGCCAAAATGTAGGGGAAAATATACAAGCCGTACTGCATCAAGATTTTACCAGTAAGTCCATTCGAGTGCTTAACTGGGATCGGCAGATAGGCAATGGTGGCCGACTGGCCTTAAACGTCTACCATGATTTCGACTTGATGTTATTTTCAAAAAGTCCCACCTTATTTAATGAGAAGAAAGATCAATTTAAAGCCATGAATGAAGGCAAGGGCTTGGCAGATGATTTCCATGTTTATATACCCATGGAATTTGCGGCTGGCTTTGTGCATACCCATATTGGTGCTGGGATTGGTATTCGTTCACAGAGTTTTCTTCAGACTAGTGGTTTGGATGATGTCAGCTACTCATATAGAGGATTGTCGGATTATTATTATGGTAATCGCTTCTTTAATTGGCTTAGTCAAGTCTGGCGGCACAGTAATGTTTTTGCCGAATATAAATGTCGACATGTCATACATAATAGTATGTTGGAAGGCTTTGGTTTTGCTGGCCCATTGGATGATGACATCTTAGATGACGAAGCGATCACGGTATATGCACTTAGCGAACAAGATATAGCGCCGTGGTTACACATGCTAGACTTTGGCATCAATGTCCGCATTAAAAAGATGAGTTTATTTTATAAACAAACAAGACTTGTCAATCGTGAATTTGAGGTAAAGGAGCTTATGGAACATGAGTACATTGACGATTTCGTGCCAGGCAATTTCCAAACGGAGCGTTGGTATGGGTGGGGGACTGTAGGATTCAATATACTCTTGTAAGCAAGATTAGATAGAAGCCACTATCTTTGCGCTCTTATGCAAAAGCAAGTAGAGATAGTGAATAAAAAGGCGAAGTTTGAATACCACTTCTTATCGGTATTCGAAGCAGGCATTGCCTTGCTGGGTACGGAGGTTAAATCCATTCGATTGGGTAATGCAAATCTATCAGATGCCTATTGCCATTTTGTATCGCCTACTGAACTCATCATAAAATCCTTGTATATAGCCGAATATGAGCAAGCGAATCAGTTTAACCACGAAACTAGACGAGATCGCAAGCTTTTATTAAAGAAGTCTGAGTTAAAGAAAATACATCGTCGGGTGACGGAGAAGGGGTTAACCATTGTCCCCTATAAAGTGTACACCTCAGACCGTAATCTGATCAAAGTGGAGATTGCCTTAGCGCAAGGTAAAAAGGCCTACGATAAACGGAATACTATAAAGGAACGAGAGTCTAAAAGAGATCTGGATCGTTTGAATAAAATGTACAGCTAGAACGGGCGGTATCGGAATCCAAGGCCTATTTGCCATTGATTGATTTGGTCACGACTTACGCCTAATTGTAGATTTTGGAATGACCTCTCGTAAGCGGCTTGAGTGAAAACACTGAATGAACGGCCTACATATCGTTCAATACCTGTAGTGGCTCGAAGTCTAAAAAATGAATCATCCATAGCCACTGCATTGCCCACATAAGCAGTAACCAAAGAACTCTCTGATTTTTCTTCAGGATTATCGATTTCTTTATGGCTGATGTCTGTAGAACCAATTTGGTAGTCCGATTGACTGATCCAGTTATACGATCCTCCAAAACCAGCATACACATTCCAGGTATCACTTAAGGCCTGATTATATTGTACACTCATAGGTAGGCTTGAAAGCATATATGCTATCTGATCTAATGATTCTATAAAATATTCTTTAGTAGCTTCGTTACCAAAGGTATCCACAATCGCCGTTGGTGAATACTGATATTGATATTGCGTAAAGCCAAGATTCAATCCTATACTCTTATAAGTTAGCAATGCATGAACGCCAAGCTGTCTATCATTATGCTTATGCGTAAATGCCTTGGCATCGAAGGTAGGATCTTCAGGTGTTATAATGCTATGTTGTGAAGCCAAGGCTTCTACACCTATAGCCAAGCCAAATGGATTAGCTTCCGAGCTGTTGTCTTCATTAGAAATAGGAGATAATACCATGGACGCAGCATCTAGTGCATTATCTCTGTCAACTAATGGTAAACGCATAGCACTTCGCCCTAATAGGTCTACGTTTGCAAGCTTAGCTGTGGCTCGCAGTCCTTGGATATCATGCCGTATTTGCTGCGCTATCTGACTGCTTGTTTCAGTGGCGCTTGTCTTCTTTGAGGCTCGTGCCCATTCATTAGTTGATGTCGAAGATACAGCAGCAGTGCTTGAAGGTGATTGAGATCTTGGTGTATATAGTGTTACAGGGGATGCAGCAAGCGATTTATTGGATGCAGCTTCAGTGTTACTAGCGCTTGCGGCCGATGTACCAGCGTCTTTCTTTTGGTCTGCGTTGCTTGCGAGAATACTCGCTTCCGTGGTCTTTGTATTTTGTAGTTGCACTACTTCCGGTGAAGTACCTGTTTTAGGCGTGTTTGTCTCCCATATGAGGTGACTAAGATTAAACATACTAAAGAGCAAGGCTACCATAAAGGCCGCTTCTAGTCCTTTAATTCTATATAGGGATTGCTTCCGATAGGCAATTTGTTCTAATCGTCCTTTTAGCAAAAGCCAATGTTCAGAAACATAAGATTTGCGGTGGGGTGTTAGACTTTCAGATACCTGCTTGTCAAATTGTGCATCTTGACTCGCTTGTAGTTTTTTGGAAAAATCAGCCCAGTCAGACCGACCTTTTTCTATACTAGCTACCTTATCTTTTAATTGATCATCAAAAGCCAAATCTTCTTGAGCGGCCCGGCTAGCTTGGAAAGCGGCCCAGTCAGGTGTACCTTTCTGATAGCCATCCATCTTTTGAGAAATGGCTTCATCAAAGGGGTCCTTAGATAAGGCGTCATTCAGCTTGTCTGAAAACTGTGCCCAGTCGGCAGGCCCTGCCTTTTCGTAGCCTTCTAGCTTATTTTTTAATATGTCGTCGAATGATTGATGATCCATTTGCCTTACTTACCTGCGGGAAAACATCCCTTTAAGTTTTGTACGTGCTTTAACGAGATTTGACCGAGAGGTACTTTCTGTTATCCCCAACTCTTGCCCGATTTCTTTATGCGAATAGCCTTCAATGACATACATATTAAAAACCGTTCGGTAGACGGGTGATAACTTTTGAAGACCTTCTATAATTTCATCGGCAGACATTTCGCTGACCACGTCCGGTTTGTAATCCTGCACATGAAATACTTGGTCGATATCTTCTGTTCGGCGTCTTGCTTTTTTTCGGTATAGATCTATGGCTGTATTGACAATGACTCTTTTGATCCACGCTTTAAGACTGGTTCCTGTCTGATACTTCGAAATGTTTTTAAACACTTTAATAAAGCCATCATGCAAGATATCTAGCGCCTCATCTTCGTCATTTGCGTACCGTAAACATACGGGGAGCATCATAGAATAATGTGCTTCGTAGATTTTTTGCTGAGCCCAACTTTCCCCATTCACACAGGCTTGAATAAAGTCTTCCTCAGAAACTCCATATTGTAATGAATAATCCATTGGATGCAATTTTGGTATACCTTTTAGACGGTCGAACTTCGTATACGTACAATTTATTAACGCAACTTTAAAACAATATGCTGCCTGCTCGTATTTTTTTCTTCTTTTTCTGGGGCGCCCCCCGATGCCGCTTCGCTCAAACATCGGGGTCGGGTGCTCACGACTTCGCTAACCGCTCATCCAGACCTGCCTGCGGCAGCGTCAGGACAAGGTCTCCCGCCCCCTGAGCCGAAGAGTAAGGAATGTTGAAAGTATCTAGTATGAAGTACATGGTACACAGTACTTAGTACCAAGTACCAAGTACCAAGTACATAAAACAAAGAGTATAGTCAACAGTAGCTAGTAGGGTAAGTAGAG
>JAHDDO010000005.1:0-38099 GCA_020629315.1 Saprospiraceae bacterium
ACGATCAAAACCTCCACAGAGGTAGACATATTTATGATTTATTTTTAATTTACCTACCCCACTACTACCATCCGCCTCCCAATTTGTTGTACCATTTTCTAGATTTAATGATAGCATAAATGAAGAATTATTATTTGCAAAAACATCAATATCATCAGCAACTAATGTATTAGGACTAAACCTATTATTATATTGATTTCTCCAAATTAAATCGCCAGTTTCAATATCATAAGAATATATAGAATTATTTTCAAGTATTATCTTACCATCTGTATATATAGGTACCACTCCTGCAATTCCACTGGTATTTTTCGTTAGAGGAATTAGATCTGAAATCCATTTGATAGAATCGTTTTCAATATCATATAAGTGTAACCACTGGTTTTCTTCATACCAGCCAGTAACGAAGCCCCATTTAATTTTTGAAAAAAGGATATACTTTTTTGATTTATATTCTAATAAAATGGGACGGTTGCTGTATAGGTAATACTCATCGTCTCTTTTCATTTCATATAATTGCCTTACTTCTCCCGTATAAATATCCGCTATAGAAATCCATACTTGTTCTTTGTCGATTTCTTCAGAAAAAACAAATTGATGGCCAATCCCTGAAAAAAGCGGAGCCGCGCTATTATCTAAAATAGTTTTCCAAATGGTTTCGCCTGTATTAACATTCAGTCCATAGAATAAATTATTCCATCCAACAGCAAGAATATCATCATAAATGTAACTGCCTGAAGAAAATCCATCAACACCATACTCTACAATAGCATCATTCCATTCCCAAACTAGTGAACCGTTTTCTTTATCAAACGCTTTTAATATCCCCTTTCCTCTTATTGGAACAATGACTAAATTTCCATGTACAATGGGATCATATAGGCTTACACTTTCTAAATCTTCAGTCAAATCTGACTCCCATTCAATGTTGCATATAATAGTAGGCTCTCGACAGCCCATAAAAAGCAAAGCAAAAGTCAAACTAAAAATAACATTAGGTACAACTTTCATAATCTCTTAGGGTTTGGTAAAACATTCAATGTATTATCCACTTCTTTGTACTTTATATTCTATAATTCACTCCAACTTTAAGGAATAGCCCTTTATTAGAAATTGCGGTCAATGGTTTTAATTCAAGTCTTTGATTACGTACCGGAAGAGCAGGGTTGTAAACCCGAGTTTGTTGTATGCCCAAGGTCACTGTTTCAAAATATGCAGATGTATTTAAGCTAATCTTTGAAGATAAATCCCATAGGAATGTAAGTTGGGGTCCAGCGGCAAAACATAAACAAGAATTTGTAGTATCAAATGTATTTACTACAACAGGACTAAACCTTTCTTTTCTAAACCCTAAGCTTACAAGAGGCCCTAAGAATACGTGCTGCTTGCTTTTCTCATGGCTATATATTGAAATAAAGTAAGATATATCAGTTGCAAAACCGCTCTTTTTGAAATCGGTAATACGATTTACTTGATTGAAGTATTGTAGCTCTAATGATACTTCAGTATATCTTCCAACCATAGCACCTACTCTTCCTAAGGACAAATTCGTAATACCATAGGTTTTTGTGTCTTGTAAATTAAACGCAAGCTGTGCTTTATAGGCAGGTATTGGCTCAATTTGAGAAAATACCCTATTGCTATATAAGCAAAGCAAAACAACTAGTTTTAGACCGCAAACAAACTTATTCATATTACATTTTGGATCTAACTCATCTTCATCAATGTACTATACACTTCTTGAAAGTTATTACTTCCCCTCTCTCTGAAAATTGCATCCAATAGATGCCTGGTGAGAACGATCTTACATCAATGGATACTGTTCTTGTAAAACGTGTGCCATATACCCTTTGTCCATCCACATTGTACATGTTGACTTCAAGTTCTCCTTGCTGCGCTGTTTTTATTTGTAAGATATCGCTTGTAGGAATGGGTGATACGATTACATTGGAAGAGACAATATCGGATAAACTGCTGGTAAAGTCCATACCATCGCAGTTCTCATCAATGTCATTGTTTGGAATATCTATTGCATCCGGATTTATCTCTGGGTTTGCATCGTCACAGTCTTCGCCATTTAGAACAGTCCCTTCTGGTTGTAAACAATCCTCCATTGCCGTTTCCGGATCTCCGTAACCATCTTCATCGGCATCTACGTAATATGTAATTATCTCTACGTCTTCATCTATCTCACCATTGCAATTATCATCAATCTCATTACATAATTCTTCGGCAGATGGATTAATAGCAGGGTTATCATCATTACAATCTTCTTCAAAGCCAAACCCATCTCCATCTAAGTCATCATCGGGCGTGGCTTCATTACAATCATCATCAATCCCGTTATATGGAATTTCAGCTTGGCCTGTATTGACGTCAGGATTTGTTTCATCGCAATCACAAATGCCACTGAAGCCATCACCATCTAAATCATCTTGTCCTCCTTTACCATCACAATTTTCATCGATCCCATTATCAGGGATTTCTACCATGGAAGGATTTATGCTGGCGTTCGAATCATCACAATCACAACTAGCTTCGTATCCATCGCCATCAGCATCTTCACCTTCACATTGAAAGTCCCAGCTTGAAAATAAAGGTTCATCTATCAAACACTCACCTACAGGATCTTCCCAGCAACCTAATACGCCATCACTAAAAGTCTGTAAGCCCATTGTAATTTTAGATTTATTTGGCTGGCTGTAATTCGGATAGCCCACTTTTGCATCTACACAAAGGTTTATTGAGGCCATTGTCGAACCTATCCCCCAATGCTCATGTGGAACACCACTGTTTTCACATCCAGCGTTTCCCCCTGTTGTCAACCAGAACCATCCGCCAGGCATAGGTGTATCTGGTGTGAGGCCAAGGTCGCAATCACAAGCCAAACAAATCCCATTGCACAATTGCATTTTTCCATTTTCATCAGTGCTAATACAAAGACTGACCACTTCTTCTTGTAATTCTGCTATACCATCATCAAACCACTCGGCTTCCATACCATTGCCTAACACGGATTCATTACTAAACGGATAAGCACATTGATTTTCAAATCCACTAAAGAAAGGAATTACACCTATTAACCAATCCACACCCGTTTCAGTGGCATTATATTCATAGTCCGCACAAATGCGTATCGTTTCCTCTGGATAAAAAGGACCGTCCAAGGATAATCCGAGACTGCCGTCAGGGTCTTCACTTCTATATGTTACTTCGAGGATATCCAGATTGCAAAAGCCATCCCCTAAGCAAATGATAGGTGTAATGGTCGTGCTTACATTTAAGGTAAATGCTTCATTTTCATTCACAGAATCTTCGGTGCTCACGGCTATAAAATAGGCGCTATTGGTGTTCACAGGGACAGCAATTTGCTCTTCAAAGGCCCAATCTGAACTACATGGCCCGTTACTATTCTCATCAAAGATGGCTTCTAGATTATCACAATCACCGCTATATACGCTAAATACAGGATCCCAATTTCCTGCCTTTGTAATATGAACATAGAGTCTGGCTGCATCTTCGTCAGTATCTACACGAAACCATTTAACGGGTTTTTCAATAGCAGTACAAAGGTCTTGGGGATTAGTAATACTCGCGCCATCAAAGCAACTTTCGACTTCAATAAAGTTTATCTCCCCACTTATATCAGTCATAGGCTCTAAAAGGGATGCATCCAAGGCATCACATTGGAACGAACCTAAACACTGTGTAAAACTTAGTCTAGGTATCAGTATTAGTAAAAGTGTCAATGTAGCTAGGAAGTGTTTCATAATGATTGTTTTTTAGTAAGCGAATATCATTGATTTAGTTTCAATAAGCTGATTATTAATGTATAGGGAATAATATAATATCCCTTCGTTTCCCCATCCATGGTAGTATTCATACTCATTAAAGCCTAATTGTAGGATCATGGGCTTGCTGGCTAATAGTGAGCCTTTTGCATTGGTGACGATTATTTCTGCCTTCTCTATAGGAATGTTCTCACGCATAAGTACCGTTATGGTAGTTACTTCATCAAATGGATTGGGTCTATTTTGTAATAATTCTATTTTGTTTCCAAAAGGATTTTCCGGTGTGTCTTCCACAGCGGATAAGAAAATGAAATCTTCCGTACTAAAGCATGATTCAACATTGTTTTCATCCACGACACAAGCTGAGAAGAATAATATATTATCATCCCCAGCAGGTATTCGTATTTGATGTGTGTCAATCAAGGTATACAGCGAATCAAAATCATTGCTATCTGTTCTAAGGCCAACTCTATATGAAGTATAATCTTCCATATTGCTTAGTGTGACTTCTACATCATTCCCTTTTTGGGCCAATTCCATGGTCGGAATTTCAGGACTTACTCCCAAGGCACATGCTGTTATACCATTGATGATCGTGTTTCTCTTAAGATAATTGAAGTCTACAAAGAAACTATCCAATGCGCCATCGCCATTAGAATCAATTCCTAATATATCTCGTGTGCTATGTTGATGATCATGATATTCAGCGTTGATCATGGCATCACCATTTTCATTGGCAGATGTAAATCGAATAGAGGTCATACTTCGTTCCCTAAAAGGGATATGATCGCCTCCTCTGCCTGTACGATCCTCAGCTGACATCAAAGAGAGTAACATAGGAACATCCGTAATAGGAAGAACCTCTTCTGTATACTGTAACTTCGCATACCTGGCCAGTCCTTTGTATTTAGAGCCATTGGCACCGAAACTAAATATTCGCACTTGAGTGCTATCGACATGGCCTTGGCCAGGACAACCTGGTGGTGATGCGGTTTCTCCACAAAGTATACCACCCACTACATCATTGTTTAGGACTGCTTTTACGTCTATATTATTCGATTGGCAATATATCGCCATTGCATCAGCCCCCCAGAGTCCTTGCTCTTCTGCCGTAGTGAGCATAAAGACTATCGAGCGTTTAAATCTATGTTTGCTAAGTACTCTAGCAAGCTCTATAACCAAGGCACAACCACTACCGTTATCTTCCATACCTTCAGCGATACAATCTATATCACAAACGTCTTCACAACGCGAATCCAAATGGGCCTCTATGATAATTACCCCAGCTTCTGGGTCAGTACCTGGATGTATGAATACCACATTCTTATGCCTGTTCATCTCACAAATCACTTGATCAAAAACTAAAAAATCTGCAATACTACTCGTACCAGACGATTCAGCTATTTGGTTAAACCTATCTAAGCACCATCGTTGAGAAGCACCGATACCCAATGTTTCTGACAGGGTATCCGAACCCGTGTTTCGTGTTTTGAAAGTGGATAATGCAACTAAGTAATTATGTAAAGAATCGGTATTTATCTCCTCATGCATGATTTCTGATAAGACCGATAATGGTGTAGGGAGTTCAGCAGGTGGAATATAGTTTCCCGTCAATATATTATGACTTTCCGGCTTTGTGAAATGTATATTACTTTGCGCATTTGCCGCCATGCAAGCCAGCAGAATAACTGTCATTCCAAGTATAAAATGTTTCATTTTCATTGGCTTACTTCATTATGCTAGACGAGTGATAGGATTGTCTAAGCAAGTAAAAGATAAGAAAATGATTAAAAAGAAGTCTTGGAAAGAGGTATAAAAAAAAACGGAGTTTGAAACATCAAACTCCGTTCATTAGATTTTATAGGTATGTACTATTTAGTCAATCTTAATGATCTTAAATTCTGCATATCTATGTTCACCAGCCAACCGTAGCGTGTAAGCACCAGGCGCTAGTCCTATTGCATTAGTTGAAAATTGTACGGTATTGATGCCTTTATTATATAAAGCATTCAAGTTTGAAAGATCCATTATTTTCTTTCCTGTCATATCGAATATTTCGAATCGTAGTGCTTGATTTTCATTCAAATCAAAGTCTAGAGTTACGACATCTTGTGTCGGGCTAGGATATAATTTACCTTCAATCTTTTCTTCGTTAACTACATTAGAAGGAACTCCAAATACAGCCACTAATGTATCTGCAGTATTTACTTGTAGTATAGCCGATCTAGAAAATTTACTTGGTAACACTTCATTACCCGCTTTACTTTCCCAGTATAAAAACTCTAAATCATCATCATTAGATTTTGCTTTTATTAGGTTATCCATATTGCCAAAGTACTCACCTGTCCAAGGGAATGTTTCTATATCTAAGGTATTGAAATCAATTTCACCTGCTCCTTCTGGCTCTACCAATAAGGTCACCGGATAAGGACCCTCTAACTCAAAACAATCGATCATCCCATCGTCTAGAAGTTCACATCGCTGTGCAATGAAGTTTCGCAATCGTTCTACATTACTTTCCCACTCTTCCATAGATCCACCCCATCGAGCTATTTGTCTTGGCATTTCTGGAGCAATAATCGCGATCATGCTATCCAAGGTACCTAGCATGTTGTCGCAGGTGTAAATGGTATTCATCAAATCAGCTTGACGAGAATAATATAACTGTCTAAACTCTGCATTTTCCTCTTGTAGTTTCAGAAATATTTTTTCGTGTTTTCCAACGTCATTGTTTTCGCCGCCACCCCAGCCGCCAAAGAATTGATCCATATAGTCAGCAATGTCTTCTATATCACAAGGCACAGCATCTGGATTGGTATTTGGAACACCTGAGTAGTTTATATAGTAATCGAAAGTAGCATCATTATCCCAAAGGATGTAACCCCATTTTTTATGGTCTCCATCTGGATTGGTACCGCGCCACCATCCTGTATTATAGTTTAACCAATCAGATGCTACCGAATTTAAATTGGCAATCATGTAATCAATCAAGCTTAATACCTGGAAATTGTCTTTTACATATTCATAGTTTTCTGGGATACTCATATCACTTTCCAACACAAAGTCTCTAAACTCTGTCCATGCCGCAAAAGCATCATCTCCACCATATTCAGCCCAAGTCCATCCCCAAGTAGCCAAGTACTGAAGATCAAATTTTTCTTGATCATAGTACTCACTAGTATAATCGTGATCTACGGGTCTTTCTCGTAAGCCATACACACCCCAGAATTCTCCATCAATAAAAAGAATCATTCGTCTTACCGCTCTGACGTCTAATTTCATACCGCCTTCTAGAGCTAAGGTATGCACATACTCATCTCTTACATGACAAGAACCTTCATGTACTGAGTTGTCAGTAGCTGGATAATTATCATCTCCAGATGCTCTAAACATCAAACGCTGATGTTCCGTTCTGTCAGAATAGTCAAACAATTTTGCGTCAATAGCTTTTGTGTATCCCATTTCATCTCTACACACATAATCTAAACTTCTATGATCATTTACCCACGAGTCTTGCCCATGTTTGTTCATCCGCCCATACGAGTACGAAACGAGTTGTTCATTTTCAAAATACTCGACAGTCGCTCTTGGTCGTAAGGCATCATTTCCATTGGCCAGCGTTTTTACATCATGTCCGGCTACTGAAAACACAGGGAGCGTGAATGACTCATCAATAAAATAGGTAGCAAAAGCCATCTTGCCAGGAAGGACATTGGGATCATCCACAAAGGTGGCCGCTTTTACAACAGTGGTTTTATCAATAGTTAACGGCTCAGTATACACCGGCGAATTTTCATCGGGATCTCTTCCATCAATGGTATATCTGATCGTAGCATTAGGCTCTTCTGTAGTTATAGCCACCGTTACTTGACCATCATAAAATCCAGCTATTTGATCTAACACCGGTTCCTCTGTAAATCCATTGTAAAAATCACTACCTGCATTTGAAGAGTTAGGTGTTGGGTTGGGACATATTTTCCACGAACCTGAACCATCTACATCTCTAGCTCTTGACATACCGATGAAGGTGAGTTCCAATGCCCTACTATCCAGAATATTTAAATCTGGGTCAGCTAGGACTACAAACTCATTATCTTTAGTTTGCGTTAATTTAAAGCTCGTATGAATACCTTCATTTCTTCCTGAGCACCAAAATCGTAGGTGATCATTAGCGCCTATTATCGTTCCCGCAGGAATTTCATACTTGTCTACATTATCGACTTTATCCGATAAAAAATATCCACTAAGGTCAATATCTTGATCGGACATATTGTATAGTTCAATCCAATCTTCATATTTAAGGTACTGATCTGTGAAGTCATCAAGATTTGAAGCAGAATATTCATTGATCACCACCTGAGCAGAGATAGTTGCAGCAAAGCACAAACTAAGTAATGGAAGTAAAAGGTATCTCATAGTTTTAATTTTCATTATAAATTTTCCCAATCGGGATGAAAGTAATTTATATCGGGTTCCGAGTATAGATTGCCATTGATTTCTAGATAATCAACATATAGCTTATACAATTCATATTCAATTTGAATTAGCTTTTGTTGCTTATCCAATCTACTTTTTTCGATTAATACCACATCCATTGGATCCGAAAGCCATAATTCAGGTTGATTCCTAAGTTTGCTTTCAAACTCATTGGATTCCAGAGCAATAGATCGGGTTTCGTATTGCTTCTGTAATTTATAAAATTGACTTTGGATAATTTGCATCTCTTTTGTGATACTAGCGACAATTTCCTTGATTTCGAGTTCCGCTTCTAGTTTCTCCTTTTCAATTTCATTGAATTGCCGAGCATTCTTGTTTTTAGTAGGAATAATAAACCCGGCTCCAATATTAAAAGAACGCAAGGTGCTTACATTATCTCGCCCTGCATATCGTACTTGGACAAAGTCAAGTACTTGATTTTTTTGTGCGGTTTCAATGTCCTCTTTGATGTCTTGCTCTGTCAAGTTATTTTCTTCCCGTTCCAGGTCGGCATTGGTGCTTACAACTTGTGCTACTTTTTCAAAGTTTGTATATAACTGTTCTATTGACATAAAGTTATTCCAACTAATGTCGTTTTGAGTACGGCTAGCATCTAATAAACTAATTATTGACTTTATGGTGTTTTCTAGGTCTTCTACCGAAAGATTTATATCAATAATTTCATCTTCTATTTTGTACAGATCCATACTGTACTTTACCGGATCATCTTCTAAGCGTTTTAATATGATTTCTTTTTCTTTTTGAATTTGAGTCCTGGTAGATAAAGCGATTTCTAGTTCCTTTTCAAGAAAGTAGACATCAAGAAGCATATTATATTGATCCACCAAAGTTTCTGCTAAGAGGTCTTTAGCTTTTATATCATATCGTCTGTAATAGGATTGATCTAATGCTTTTTGGTATTTGCGCTCTCTTAGATTCGCAAAGCTTGTACGAAATAAGTACTCTTGTCTTTCTGGGTCAAATCTATCTGTCTCTGTTCTTACTTCAAACTCATCAAACAAAGACTCGTCCACTAACTCAAAGTCTTCGGCAGCCGCTTTATAGCTAGCGATTAAACTATCGTTGCTTATATTTCTAATGAAATGAGGGTACGGCGTATCTTGTGCGTTACTTGCTAAAGCAGCAAAGCAAAAACTAAGTAAAGACAGAATTTTAAAGCTGCCTTTCATTATTTCATGGATGAGTTTTGAGAGCTAGATTTTTTATTCTCTACCAGTGTTTTTTCTTTATTCTCACTGCCTTGTTTACTCAGATTGAGCAATACTTTTTCCTTTTGAAGGAGTGGGTTTTTAGAAGGGATTGATATTAATACTTCTCGACCATATGTTTTATGTTCAGGTACTTTACGAAGACGTTCTGGAATTTCCACTATACGGGTACCTAAACCGATCACTTGACCTAATATGATATTATCCGGTTGATTTATAGAAGATACAGTAAGACTGTCTCCTACTTGCACTTCTAAGATCATACTCTCATGCACGTAGCCTTTCACTGCAGTGGGATTTCTCTCATAGAAAGAAATTAAGGTATTAAATGAAGAAACAAATTCACCAGCTCTTACATGGATGGTTCCAATGATACCATCAGATGGCGCTTTTACAATTAATCGATCTTTCTCTTCCTTCAGATAGTCAATTTGTGCGTTTACCTTTTTTAACATCACAGCTTCCTCCTTACCCATGAGTGTTTTCTGGTGCTTTAATTTTTCTAACTCAAGATCATATTGCTTACGTTCAGCCTCTAACTGAATTTCCAATTTCTTAAGTTCGTCTTTTTCACCAGTGGCCACATTTTGAAAAGTGGATACTTCTTTACCTAGGAGCGTTTTATAGGTTTTTTCTTTCTGTCCAATGTCCTCCTTAAGTACAGCCATTTGCTGTGCTATTTCAGACAAGCGAGATGTTTTTTCATTTTCTAAGATGCTTATATCTTTTGATATTCTGCTTCGCTCTACACTTTCATTTATTCGGATTCTGTCCGCTTCCGTTTGTGCCTGATCGACCACTTTTTCTAAATTGTAGCGATCAACTATCATTAATTCTTGGCCTTTTTGTACAACCTCTCCTGGATCTACCAGTAACTCGCTTACCATTACATCCTGGTCATGACTAATCTCTGTTTCCTTGTTTTCCGCAAAACCATAGAAGAAAGCCGTTTCACCAGAGGCTTGCTGGCCCATCCAAAAAAGTAAATAGGCCAATGGAATAACTAGTAGATATATGTAATTAAACGACTTCATTAAATTTCATCAAATTCAGTGTGTGTAAAATTGACAGTAGATACATCAATTTCTTCTGACAAGGCTATGATTTCATTTACTAATGTATTTCCTTCTTCTATACTTCTCAATTTTAAATCATACGAGTACTCTACATAGCTGTGCTTCTTCATCCCAGTAAACACTTTGTAGCCGACGAGCATGTTTCGTTGAGAATAACGTTTTATGATTCCATTAATTTCATCTTTTAGTTCTAAGGCTACTGGAATTTCCAGTTTTAATTGGCCACGCAAACTGTATCCAGGACTTAATGGTGAGTATCTCAGCAAAAAAGCGGTTGCACAAAAAACACTAACGCCTATAAACGCACTAGTCAAACCAAAAACACCAGAGGCAATTCCAGCTGCTAAAGCACTGAACATGAAGACTATATTCCGTGCATTCCTAATCGTTGTTCTAAATCGAATAATAGATAACGCACCAAGCATGCCCAATCCCCTGGCTACACTATCTCCAATTGCCTGCATAATCGTGGCTGCCACAATGGTAACTAATATCATGGCCTGAATGAAACTATCCGGACGATGAACAGATCGACTGGTTTTTTCATATGTAAATGCAATCATGATCCCCAAAATCAAGGAACTGATCATAGTTACCCCAACATAAATGATAGATGGGTTTTCGGAATTGTATTGTATGGAAGAAAAATCAAACAATGTGCAATATTAAGTGAATGTTAGCCCTATGTAAAATTAATACTAATATAATTAGGTCAATATTCTAAAACGCTGCAAGAATCGGGCGAAAATTGCATGAAATTGTCTTTACTAAGGATTGTTACTTACATTTCTATGAATGTAACACCATCACCCCATCGTTCAGTATCTTGATAGATCCGTTTGATTCCTTTGTATTCTTTTAATTTATGGAGCAGGGTTTTGCGCAGAATTCCTGAACCCACACCATGAATTACCGTAAGAGTAGCCGCGTTACTCAGATAAGCATTATCTAAGAATTCGGTGATAAAGAGTTCCGCTTCACTTTTTCTGTAGCCTCTTATATCCAACTTAGATTCTATGTTTTGAACATTCTTTTCAAGGTCCATAGTGATAGAGCGTTTAGATTTTCGTTCTATAGGCTCATCTGCCGGCACAATGTCCAAGGCTTTTACTTTCATACGTAATATTCCGACAGCTATCTCGATATTATCCTTATGTATGTCAATAATTTCAGCGGAACTTCCTCCTTTCTTTAGTTTTACGAAATCACCTACATTGAAATCAGCTGTTTCATAATTCTGATTGTAAAATACTTGCTCCTCTAAAGCTTGAATATCTGCATTTACTTTTTCTTTCTTTTCCTTTAATTCTTGCGCTAAGGCTTCTGCTTTTTCTAGATCTTTTTCTTTGCGTAATGATTTAATAAGCTCTTTTAGCTCACGTTCATTATCGTCGATTGATTTAAATTGATTTTCTTTTGATTCCATTCTGAATTTACGCTTCCTAAAATTCAGATCGCTATTAAGTTCTTCATAGCGTTGTATCAATTTTTGCAGTTGGCCTTTTTCATTTTGTGCTTTTACTAATTGTTCGCTCAGGGTTTGTTTTTCGTGTTGCAGGTCAATCAACAATTGATCAATGGCATTTTCGGATTTGCCTCCTTTCTTCTTAGCATAATTCAAAACATGCTTCTGTAATCCGATTCGTTCGGCAATTTCATAAGCAAAAGAACTTCCTGGTTTTCCTGTTTCTAATTGGTAGATGGGTGTAAGTGAATCTTTGTTAAATAGCATGGCCCCATTAAATAATCCATCATTTTGATGAGCATACATCTTAATATTAGAATAGTGCGTCGTTGCTACACCTTGGCATCTCTTTTTCCTAAGATGATGAAGAATAGCTTCTGCTAATGCGCCCCCCATTTTAGGATCTGTACCAGATCCAAATTCATCTAATAAGACCAGTGATCGTTCGTTAGCATAATCAATGAAGAACTTCATGTTTTCCAGCCTGGAACTATATGTACTCAAGTCATCTTCTATGGATTGTTGATCTCCGATATCCACCATAAGGCTCGTGTACATACCGACTATGGAGTCTGGGCTGAGTGGTACTAACATTCCCGATTGTATCATTAACTGGATAAGCCCTACAGCCTTCATAGTTACTGATTTTCCTCCGGCATTAGGGCCACTTATTACTAAAATGCGTTGTTCATTATTGAGTTCTAAATTAAAAGGGATCGTTTTCTTATCCTGATCTTTATTGACAAGTAATAGATATGGATGAAAAGCGTCTTTCAAAACGAGCATTGAAGTAGAAACCACCTTGGGTTTACTGCATACTAATTCTATGGCTAGTTTTGCCTTGGCTAAAATGAAATCCATTCTGACAATGATTTTTTGCCAAAGGTCAAAGCTCGGTATGTGTTTTTGAAGGCGATTGCAAAATTCCTTTAAGATCTTATAGATCTCTTGTCGTTTTTCAGATTCGAGTTCATATAACTCATTTTGTACCGCAACCACTTCGTTAGGTTCTATAAAGACAGTTTTACCTGTTGCCGACTCATCGTGAATAATGCCTGAAATGCTTCTCTTATTTTCTGCAGAAACAGAAAGCACTCTACGGCCACTCCGATATGACTCTACATTTTCGCTTAAATATCCCTTCTTTTTATACTCTATTGCCAAGAGGTCAAACTCCTTTTGAATTTGCCTTTCTTTGTTTCTTATTTTTTTGAAAATACTAGACAGGGTTGGAGAAGCGTTAGGTCTGATTTTCTTTTCCTCATCAAATATTCTCGAAAATTCAGATAATATTTCCGGTGTATGATCTATTTGGGCGGATATCTCAAATAATACTGGATATTCGCTTGCAATCCTCTTATTTTGAAAATGTTCATGAATTTGTTCTATAGCAATCACCTGATCCATTATCCGTATAATGGAATCCATTTCTAATACATAGTTTTCTTTATCTAGTAGATAAAGATCTTCTCGGATGTCTTCGTAAGGAAACATAGGCACCTTGTCTCCTTGTTCAATGGCTAGTTTGGCTTGTTGTACTTCTTCTAAAAGCTTTTCTACTCTATCCTTTTGGGTGAATTGTCTTAATTGCATGCATCTAGCCCTTGCTAGATCGCCAAAACAATGGGTAGCTAATCGCTCTTTTATTCTATCAAACTCTAACCTGGTCTCTATGTCCTCAGGGTACAAACGCATGTCACAAAAGTATAATTAATCTATTTTTAGTGAACCCTTTTATAGAACGATAAGTTTAGCAAATTTGACAAATACTTTATTGCTTAGTTAGTTAATTGTTTCTTTGCACAATGTCTGGTAATAGAATAGGAAGAATCTTTAGTGTCAGCACCTTTGGCGAATCACATGGAAAAGGAATAGGTGCTTTAATTGATGGTTGCCCTGCGGGTGTTAAAATACAACTTGACTTAATTCATAATGACCTCCAACGACGAAAGCCAGGACAGTCTAGGGTGACAACCCAACGAAATGAAGATGACGGTTTTGAAATTCTGTCAGGCACACTGAATGGATTATCCACAGGTGCGCCCATTGCCATATGGATCCCCAATAAAGATCAAAGAAGTAAGGACTATGATTCTATAAAACATACCTTCAGACCTTCACACGCTGATTATACCTATTATAAGAAGTATGGCATACGGGATCATCGAGGTGGAGGTCGATCGTCCGCTCGAGAAACAGCTGCACGCGTTGCAGCAGGTGCCATAGCAAAGTCATTTTTAAACGAAATGGGTGTGACTATTACTGCATATGTCAGTTCTGTTGGCGAAATTTCGATAGGAACATCGAGTGACATTGACCTGCAAAAAATAGAAGAAAATATAGTTAGATGCCCTTCTCCTAGTGTTGCAAATCGAATGATAAAACTAATAGAAGAGGTAAAAGCGGAGGGTGATAGCGTTGGTGGAATCATCTCATGCGTAATTTCCGGTGTGCCAGCTGGAGTAGGCGAACCTGTATTCGATCGACTTCATGCTAATTTGGGTAAAGCGATGTTAAGTATTAATGCATCCAAAGGTTTTGAAATCGGATCTGGTTTTACGGGCACTCAATCAAGAGGTAGTATACACAATGATTTATTTACTATAGAAAATGATCAAATCTTTACAAAAACTAACCATTCTGGTGGTATACAAGGAGGTATAAGTAATGGCATGCCAATTACCTTTAACGTCGCGTTTAAACCGGTGTCTACCATTATGAAAGATCAAGAAACGATCAATGAAGCTGGAGATCAAGTCACGGTAAATCCGAAAGGAAGACATGATCCCTGTGTAGTGCCTAGAGCTGTACCGATAGTAGAAGCGATGGCTGCTTTAGTTATAGCGGATAATATCCTGCTTGCTAGAACTAATACAGTTTAATTAAGGTCTCGTACAAAGTCTTTTACGTCTCTCATTTTTCCAAATTCTCTTCGATACGTAAGTCCAACCCCATACTTCTGAACACGTTGTGGGTTTGTTATGTCTTCGTAGGCATCAAGGTCATACTTACCATATATTCTCATCTTCAATCGTCGATCTTCCGTTATATAGTATTCCACCGTAAAATCACCCACTACATAACCCGCGTTATTAGTATTATACTGTGAATTTCGGACATAATTTGTACCCACATCTATACCCCACCGTCCGCCTTTGAATTGTGGTCTTACATTAACTTCCACTTCATCTGGAAGTATGGTAGCGTCACCTTCGGATAGTCCAAATAAATCACTAGAATCATTTGCGCCTACTTGAAAATCAATACCGGTTATATATGAATTTTCAGAAAGGATATCATTTAAAAATCCCGAGACATAATACGATAGCTGTCCTGAAAGAAAATCAGAGAGTATATTGATGCCTGTTTGAGCAATACTGTTAGTACTGAATGCACTGGCCAAATTTGATTCTGGAATAAATGTCCTGAATAGCAGTAAAGCAGCTACCTGATTATTGAGATCGGCTTCATCTTCTTTCAATGTTTTTACTCGGCTATTTACATAGTTTGATAATTCACCAGTAACCTCAGGGAATGAAATATCAAAACTAACTTCAGGCTGATATAAGGTACCTGAAAGTAAAAGTCCTAGATCCACATCCGTTGACTTACTAGCCTCAGCTTGTGTTTCAGAACTGGCAGTGGTTAGGTAATCGCCAAGGAAGGTAGTCAGAGGGGTTCTTAACCCTCGTAAGGTTGCAAATATTTTAATATCTGCGTTAATAGGATCTCCGGTCCAAGTGATAAGACTTCCGGGTTGTACTAAAAATGGTTTCGATACGGCACCACCCAAGGCCGTAAAAAGATAGTTTCCAGTCGTAATTTCATATTCGCCGAAAATATCAAATACACCTGCACGACTTATGTTTATAGCCATATCTCCCCTACCGTTAGCTTTGATTATATCATTTAATTCTTCATCAAAAATTATATTGACTGTAGCATCATCGGTCAAGCTCAAATTCATAGTAAGGTCTATTCCTTCCAATTCAAAGGTGGTAGGTACATTAGCTTGCTTTGGCCCTTTTATAAGGTCTTCTTTTTCAATAAAGGTGATAAAACTCTCTTCATAGTTAGAGGCAGTAGAATTAACTGGGATATTCAATTCTGAACCCGCAGCAGTTTCAGCTTCAATAATCATGTTAATCCTTTCAAATGGGCCATTGATCTGCACATCAAAACGTCCTATTCCAAACCCATAATAATCTGGATTTTCTTCCTTTGTTGTATTAAGTGCGATGAACCGTGGAGAACTCAATGTTACGTCAGTATACCAATCTTTAAAATAAGTATGTCGTAATCCGCCTTTAACAAATGCAGTGTTTCCGAGTTCATCCTTAATTTGGACATTATTTAAATTGACCTGATCATCACTAAGATAAATGGTTTGATTTTCAACACTCAATGCATTATTTAAGTAATCTATTGTCGTTCCTCCTTGAGGTATAAAAACCTTTCCATTTACTCGTACGCCATGAAATGGACCCGCAATCGAAGTAGCTACATCGCAAGTACCCCATGTATCTTTTATTCCCTCTTTGATGATGAACTCCATAAAGGATAGGTCAAAACCATTGGCCACTACATATGCATCAACATGCTCATTTTCAATATCAATAGCGAAGTTCCCATCAACAGCCACACCGTCTTCCTTTCTATCATTTTGAATAGATCCTTCAAAGATTGTGAAGTCCTCGGTTTCGGCTACCACCTTGATTTTACCATAATAAAAATCATTGAGATAGAACTCCTTGGTATTCAATTCGAGCCATGTATTGTTTTGAGTAAAAATGTCCTCCATTTTCGCATTGAGACTAAATTCTCCTGAAAAGTCAATTTCCTGAAAATCTATATAGGGACTCACAAGGGCAAAGTCGATGTTTTGTATATCTAGCTCTAGACCTTTTTCTAGATGGTCATCTAGACTTATTTGACGGTAACCATCGCTGATACTTAGATTCGAAATTTTGACTTTTTCCTTAGAAATAACGATCTCATTTTTTTCATCAAAGAACCAATCCGCTTCTAAAAAGCTGAGTTGTCTTTCATCGAAATGACAGAAAATTGAATCTTCCTGTGCCACAGCTAATAGTTCGAAATCAATTTTACCTGGCTCATTTAAAATATCTTCGGTTTTTACTCGAACATTTACCATTTGATCTTCTGTATTAAGAAAAAGATCTAAGGTGGGAAATTCATTTTCACCAATTTGATATTTATCTATATGGGTAGCCGATTTAAGAATACCATTCAGGTAATTAGCCGATAGATTTACATCCTGTGCTACAAAATTTTCGCAGCTGAGTTTTTCAATGTTATTCTCAGAATATAATTTATCTGATGCAGAATTAAAAAATCCATTTGAGCTAAAGCCTTCTACATGCAAGCAGGGTATTTCAAACAATTCCAGGAATTCGCGACTATCCTTCAACTCAAATTTATAGTTGAAATCTTGATCAGCTTGCGGTTTTTGGATTTCATTAATCTGTAACACTTCTACCCAACTAGGGAAGTTTTCTTGAATTATATAGCTAAGCGTAGGTACAAGTTCATTGAAATTGATCTTGCCTTCTAAAATGAAATTGGCAATGTCGGAGCTGAAATAAACACTCCTTCTTCCATTTATACCTGGAGATGAACTTAAGAATAAACTATCAGCCACATACTCTTTTCCTTGGTACAAAATGTAGAGGTTATCCACATCTGCAGTTCCTATTACATTTACAATCTCCTTTCCTTCCATCTCCAAGTCAAAGGCCCCTTTTATGATAACAGGTTCCTCAGTAAAATGTAGTTTTTGCAGATCGATTTCTTTGACATTTGCATTCAGATCCATAATTAAATTGAGGCTATCTGTCACTAACAAATTACCATCAAAATCCATAGATACGTCCTCATTGTCAATGTTGAAAATTCCGTTAAAGGCTCTTTTTTCAAAAACACCATTTAGCTGAACATTTTGGTAAGTGTAGCCATTGAAATCTAATGATTTTATGTTAGCATCAATATCTGATTGCAACTGATCAAGGTTCAATCCTTTTCCATTTTTTATAGAAGATGACATGGTTAGATTTCCAAATCTCCCATCTCCAGACCACGATTTTAAATCAAAATCAAATAGATCAAGCTTACCACTATATCGAGCATTTTCTCGCCCTCCTTTTGTGTCCAAGCGTAAATCTAGTTCAGCGGAGCCTAATTCAGTCCGCAATGTTCCGAAGGTTACAAAATCATATAAAAACCCATTAAAGGTTCCACCATATTCTACTGAACCCAGTTTGTTGAAGTCCGGAGGTAAGATAAAACCAGGAATCAACTCTTTTAAATTAGGAATTGTTGTCTCGCCTCGCTCAATATTTAAAACTAAAAAGGCATTATCCTTATCTAAAATATTCTTAAGACTGACATCGCCTTGCAAAGCGATTTTGTCTCCTAACGAGGCGTTTAGATTTTGTACATTGAAGCTTTCGACTCTACCCTTGAAATCTCCTGATACAGCCACAATTTCAGTGCTGTTTTCTACGAAGAAAGGCCGATCTCCAAGACCTGGAGCGAAATAAATCAATTCACCAACATCAACTACTGAAGGACTTATATCTGCTGAAATATTTACGTATTCACTGAAATTTTTAAAATCAGCCAGTTCATAATATTTCAAAGTCACATCTTGCTTTATAGATGACGATCTGGTTTTTAAGTTCAACTTTTTTATCTCAAGCATTCGGTCAGTGAAACTAGTTGCAGATGTGCTTAGCTTGATTGGAATTACGCCCTCATCTAGTTCACCCTTTAGGTCAATGCTAGCAGCTCTATGCATTAAACGAGCATCACTAAAAACTGAATCCATGGCTAATCTATCGACCTTCAATATAAATTCAGCTGGGTCAAACCCTGAGACACCACTTAATTTGTATTGATTATAATTACTGACTGTTGTAGCCAGTAATTGTAAGGAGCCGATATTAATATTCCAAGAGGTGGTATCGGTATCTGACGGTGTCTTTTCTACTAAAGGTTCAGAAATGGATATTTCTTTTTTGGTATCTACTTTTCTAGACTTTACATCTATGAATGCCTCCGAAATTTCAAGATCATGGAATTGTAAGTTCTTATTAGTGATATCAAAAACATCCAAGCGCGCTTCTGTTTTTAAGAATGAAAAGAATTGTTCTTTTCCAGTATTTTGATTACGTACATACGCTTTGCAATTGTGCATATTCAAGTAATCGACTTTCAAATCTAGCGCTACCTCATTAGGATTCTGATTTATAGAGTCTACAGATTCACCTTGTATTTGATTAAGCAAACGGGTGAGGTTTGAAATTGATTCACCTTCATAAGTGGTTAATTCAATATGAACGTCATTCAAATTAAGGCTGTTTAAAAACAGTCTTTTTTGAATCAGAGATCGTATTCCTTGAGCAAATCCAGTATTAAATTTACCCACAGATAGTAAGGTGTCTCTTTGATGATCAAGCACCAAGAAATCACTTATTTCAACGCCGCTAAAAATATCAAATGCGACACTGTCGACGGAGAAGCTTGATTCTGTTTTATTACTTAAATTGTCAAGATAGATCTGGACTGTTTTCTTTTGTAATGGTGGGAACGTTATCAAGAAAAGTAAAAAGATAATAAGCACTAACAAGACGGATAGGATTAACCACCATATCCATGATCTTTTTTTTCTAGCTATATCCTTATTCTCAGACATTTATAATGACAGTATCCTTACTTTATGCTATAAAGGTAACGGTTCAATTCATAGACTGATTATCCTTGTAAAAATTAAATATATTAACAGTTTGTCTTGCTTCATTTGTATCATGGACACGTAAGATTTGTGCACCATTCAATAAAGCTATCATATGAGCGGCTGTTGTGCCATTAAGTGCGTCGTCTGGCTCCATATTTAATAAGCGGTAAATCATAGATTTTCTGCTCAGACCTACTAAAATTGGTAGATCAAGAATTCTAAATGAACCTAAAGCAGATAATAGTTTAAAATTATGCTCTAATGTCTTACCGAATCCAAAGCCTGGGTCTACAATGATTTGATGGTTGTGTTGGCTAAGAAGAGATAGCTTTTCTTTAAAAAAATGTAGTATTTCTAATGTCGGTTCTTCGTATTTCGGATTCACTTGCATGGTCTGAGGTGTTCCTTGAATATGCATTAAGACGTATGCACATTTATACCTTTCCGTGACTTTTATCATAGTAAGATCATCCAAACCAGACACATCATTTATTATATGGACGCCCAGGTCTAAAACTTTTTCTGCAATGCTTGATCTAGTAGTATCTACTGATACTAAACATTCAGGAAACTGTTTGACAATGGATTGTACGACAAACGATAAACGCTCCCATTCTTCTTTTACTGATATTTCAGGAGCAAAAGGTTTACTAGATACTGCCCCAATATCTATAATATCAGCCCCATCTCTTAGGTGCTTTTCAACCTCTTTCAGAAACGCTTTGTCACCTTGCGAAACACTCCCTTTATAAAATGACTCAGGACTAATATTGATAATAGCCATAACCTTTGGTGTGTCAAAATCTAATATTGAGCCTTGCAAATTAAATGTGGGCAAAACTGGTCTCATGTTACCTAAAAATTGGGGATTTATACATAATAAAATACAAGTATACGTTAAAGTGAGTTTTCCGAAGCTTTCTTAAAATGTATTATTATTTTTTTTTGGAGGGATTTTTTAATTTTGGTAAATCCGATGAACATAGTCCATAGTAGAGAAATTTAGTCAACCTGATACACTATGAGTTTAGAGAGCCCGTTACTGCTCCGAAAAGAAAAGAAAGGAATAGAGTTTATAATTATTTTCATTTTCTCTCTTTCTGTATTATTCCTCGTGTCTTCCTTTTTAACGTTTACCTCAGAAAAGGAAACAAATACCAAAGAAGAATCAACTATAGATGCTTTTGTTAAAGAGCGTTTGTTTGATATTGATTTAGACAAATTCTACACGTTCAACCATAGCATCCGCAAAAATCAGTTTATGGGTGAGATTCTTAGTCTAAATGAAGTAAGTTTTGCTTTGACGCTTGACTTAGTAAAAAAGACTAAGGATATCTTCGATGTAAGACATTTTAGAGCGGGTAAGGATTTACTTTTTGTTAGGGAAGGCGAATGTGATGCGCCTAAGTATATGTATTATGACCTTGGCTCACGGAGTTATTTGAAATATACTTTTTGTGACGACCAAGAAGTGATGGTGGAGAAAAAAGAGCGTCCATTTACGATTTGTGAGTCAGAGGCTTCTGGTGTCATTCAGTCTTCTTTGTCAGAAGCTCTTGAATCATCCGGATTAGGCTACGAAATTATTTCCAAGATGGAAGATGCACTAGCTTCTTCTGTTGACTTTTACCATGTTCAAAAAGGAGATCAATTTAAACTAATATACCAAGAGATTGAAATAGCTGGAAAGGGCTCAACCTATGGTGAGGTTTTAGCGGCGTATTACAAAAATGTGCAAGGAGAACATTATGCTATTTATTTTGAAAATGATCGCTATGAGGGATTTTATGATCTTGAAGGCAGACCTACCAAAGGCGCTTTTTTACGATCACCAGTAAAATTCTCAAGGATCTCTTCAAAGTTCAACAGAAATAGATTTCACCCTATCAAAAAACGAAGAATTCCACATTTAGGAACTGATTATGCGGCATCTATGGGGACACCCATAATGTCTGTAGCGGATGGTGTAGTTACTAAAGTCTCTTACACTAGAAATAATGGAAAATATGTGAAAATAAGGCATGATAAGACCTACGAGACACAATACCTCCATATGAGTGGTTTTGCGCCGGGTATTAAGTCTGGCACTAAAGTGAAACAAGGCCAGACTATTGGGTATGTTGGGATGACAGGATTAGCAACAGGGCCACATGTCTGTTTTAGATTCTGGAAAAATGGTGTTCAGATAAATCACCTTAGAGAGAATTTTCCACCAGCGGATCCACTACCATCAACAGATTTACCCGCTTTCAATAAACAGTCGGAATTTTTGATAGAACGATTGAAAAGTGTAGCTCTGCAAACTCTGACAACGGAAGCCGAAATCGAAACGGAATAATTAAATGATATTATTGGGCTTTGTTCAATGTAAAGCCGAAGGTCGACCCGACATTTATGGTGCTGCGTACATTAATGGTTTGACCATGAGCCTCAATAATATGTTTGACAATTGACAAACCCAATCCACTACCCCCTTGCTTTCTAGATCTTCCTTTGTCCACTCTATAGAATCTATCAAAGAGATGCTTAATGTGATTTTCTCCAATGCCAATGCCATTGTCTGACACCTCAATAAGTATTTGATCAGAAATATCAAAAAAGCCCACTTCAGTCAAACCTCCTGATTTACCATATTTTATAGAGTTTACCATTAAGTTTATAAGAACCTGTCTGATGGCTTCCTTATCGCCAAATACCTTAATACTGCCAGTAGCTTTATCTTTCCATCCCAATGTAATGTCTGATTCTGCAGCAAGATTTTGAAGATCCATATAAATTTCATTAATCAGTTCCTTAATATCAAAACTGACCATATTAAATATAGGTTGCCCAGATTCTAATTTGTTAATTAGCTCTAAATCTTCAACAATTGTTTGAAGTCTTGTGGCATTATCGGCGGCTTTTCGCAGAAAACGCAAGGATACACTCGGATCATCCATGCCTCCATCCAAAAGTGTGTGTAGATATCCTTGAATGGAAAAAATCGGTGTTTTCAACTCATGAGAAATATTACCCACAAAGTTCTTTCTATACGTTTCCAGTGCTTTTAAAGTTGAAATTTCTTTTTGAGCACTTTCAGCCCAATGAACTACCTCATCATTTATATCTGAAAAAGATTGGTTCTTTTCAGTCTTTAGCCTTGCTTCCTTAGCTTGTGGGGATAACTTCGAATCTCGAATGATCTTATAAATCGGTTTGATTCGATGAAGTATCATCCGCTCCATAAATACTTTCAACAAAAAATAACATAAACCAAACGATAGTAATAAGAACAGGCAACCTTGGACAAACGTAATCGGAAATTCAAAGAAAATGATTAGGCAAATAATTAAAAGGGTTAGGGCTACCGATATAATGATAGCTAGAATAAATGAGAAGTTCTTTATGGAAATTTTTGACAACATTAAATATCAAATTTATAGCCAACTCCTTTTATGGTCTGAATGTATGAACTGCCTATTTTTTCTCTTAATTTACGAATATGTACATCAATCGTTCTATCACCTACTATTACTTCAGAACCCCACACTTTCTTTAATATCTCCTCCCGCTTATAAACTTTTCCTGGCTTTGTGACCAGTAATGAAAGTAATTCAAACTCTTTTTTGGCTAATGTTATTGATTTGTCTTCTTTTGTTACGCTGTATTGATCAAAGTCAATAGTTAACTCTCCAAAGGTCAAACGTTTACTCTCATTTTGCTGAGATAGAACTGGGTGTCTTCGAAGTATAGCTTTAACTCTACTTTTAAAAACACTGGGCTTTATGGGTTTTGTAATAAAGTCATCACCTCCTGCTTCTAATGCTGAAACATGCGTAAACGATTCAGATCTTGCCGTTAAAAAGGCAATCAGAATGTCTTTATAGTCTTGATTTTGTCTGATTTGTTCACACACTTCTATACCGTTCAACCCTGGCATCATAATGTCCAGTACTACTAAATGAGGTTTGAATTCGTTTATTTTTTTTAAAGCTTCTTCCCCTTGAGTTGCTGTTTCAATGAGATACCCCTCTTTTACTAAATTATATTCTAGGAACTCTAGAATATCTTCTTCATCATCAACCAACATTATTTTTATATCTGTGGGCATGTATGCAATTTCTTTGTGAAAAAATAGAATGACTTCTGATCATCCGCAAGTTTCTAAATTAAATTATTGTTAAGTCGTACTATCTGGTCTTGCTTCCTTTTAGATTCTTTTCTTTTTCTTTTAGTAATTCAAAGCTCTGATCAAGTAATAATTTATAGGCATCAGGATTTTGTTGTATTACTTCCAAATGTTGAGAAAAACTATCTAAAGAGATGTTATGAATTTGTTCTATTTGTTCTGTGTAAATGCTGTCAATGCTGTCTTTGTGGGCCGTTCCCACCTTTCTCAATAATTGGTTTTTAATAGCAATATCAGCCATTATGGCCGCAAAAGATTCTTCATTGACCGTAACGTGTTGAGACTCTTTGCATGCATTAAATAAAACTATCCATATAGTAAGTAAGGACAAGAGGTATATTCGATTCATGGTTTTAGTATCGTTAATTTATAATCATCATGAACAGAAAAGGAATCCCATCTATTATTAATTTCAATTATTACAGACTCTCCACATCGTAAATGTGTAATTTTTTCATTGGATCTATCTAATTGGTACGTTAGCTCAGTTATGGCAGGATTATGCAAAGTGAAAAGAACACAAGTATGGTTTTCTGATAATAATTTCACACTTTCTACAATGTCATCATAGTAACAATCGTATAAACGCTCTTCGATTGTAATATCTGTATTACATGAAAGCATGGATTTTATGTATACGGCTGTTTCTTTAGTTCGTAAAGAAGGGCTTGAAACAATACAATCAGGAACTAGGGATAGATGTTTTAGCTGCAATCCGATAGATTGAGCTTGATGAATTCCTTTTGCTCTAATAGGTCGATTCAGATCTTCGGTTACATGATCCCTTTCTCGTGCTTTGGCATGCCTAGTTAACACTAATTTTTTAGTCACAATTCATCCGTTTAATTTCGAATATAGAACTATCTTTAGAGATTATTGATAAACAGTCGACTTGCAAAGCAAAAAACGACTTTAATATCTATACATGCTGTCTTACCTAAACAAACTTGAGCAAAATCTAAGCGAACCCGAATATCTTGCAGGGGAAGGTTTGTTAGATAGCATAGTATCCTCAAGAGTAGAAAAGAAAAGAGGAAGCAATTTTAGAGTATTTTTAGAAGAAGGAGATCAAAACATTGAGGTTGCCATTAAATTTATAGATTCAAAAAACTATAGCGGTAGTTGTAATTGTAAAAACAAGAAAGATGCTTGCGAGCACATTTACGCTTCACTCTTCTTAATTAGAAGAAAATTAAGTGAGCCAGTTAAACAATCATCAAAACCTAAAAGTCGAAGTAGAAAAACGGAGTTCCAACGAATATTAGAAGCTGTAAAGCAAGAAGATCTCATTAATTTTATAAAATCATACAGTCGTAAAAATCAGCATTTCAAATTAGAGCTAGAAGCTCATTTTTCTTCAAAGGTTGATTTTGAAAACAATGAAAGCAAATATAAAAGTGTCCTTGACAGAGTGGTAAAACCAAAGAGTAATGTCCACCCTAAATTAGTATCATCTTCTATTTACACTTTCAAAAAAATCCTCAATGATTATTGGGCTCAAGCCAATGATATGTTTAGTTTGGATAGATTCGATGAAGTCTTTTACGCCACTCGATATTCATTAGAAAAGCTATTCTATTGCAAATTCGTTTATGAGATACAACAGGATTTTATAGAAGAATACATTTCAAACTTTTTAGATCTCTTGCGATCCTTATTATCTAAGGATTTGGCTCCTGAATTTAGAGACAAAGTGCAAGCAGATATTATTCAATTTTGTCAATATTCGTTTTGTATCCCTCTTCATGCTAATAATGTACATGCGATGGTTTTTGAATCCATACCATTAACAGCGTTACAGATGAATGAAATATTAGAAGACATTGATAAAAAGATCAATGACTCCAATGACCATCGAGCGAATACAATAATGGGACAAGTTTTAGTTTCTCCTCTGGACAATGATGCAAAGTATAATTGGATAAAGGAAAAGTATACTCTTTCAAGAGTGATAAAATCTATCAGCATATTATCGCAAGCTAATATTGATCATTATGAAACCCTGTTAAAAAGGTATAATGATGAATTTCCTGAGATCCAAGAAGTTTCTTATTTACTAATTCGGGATTCCATACGGAATGAAAAGTATGCGCAAGCATTAGAAACATTAATACACATGTGTGAAAAAGGACAAGATATTTCTCGTTCTATTGCTTTTTTCCAGTTGGTGCCGGTAGATTTATATTTGGAATATCGAGATGTCTTAATAGAGAAAATAAAGAATTACCCAGCATATCAAAAAATAAAATTGTTCCATAATTTCCGAGATGACGAATCTATTTTCAAAACAATTACTGAGGAAAATGATGCCCAGTTAATGATGGCTCATGATATGGAATTACTTGAAGATTTTGAATCTGAAATTAAATCATTCTATATCTCTTGGACACAAGGATACCTTAAAGAGCACATAGGTTCCAAGAGTAAAGAGAGAATTCAAGAGATTTTGACACATTTAAAATCTATTGGGGCTAAAGATATTGCTAATGAAGTTAAGGGTTCAATAGATTCTAATTTCAATCATCGAAAGAATATCTTATTAATTAAATAGAGCATTAATGACGCGTATCTTCTTTTTATCGTTTGCTGTAGTTAGCTTACTATTTTCTGTTTCTTGCAAGCAAGACAAGGCGCAGACAAGTTCTTCTGGTCAAAACGAAGCACCAGTAATGTTAACCCCTCCAGTTCACAAAAAAAATGGCATTTTCTTCGATTGGCTAAAGAATGCGAATGTCTATGAAGTTAATGTTCGTCAATTCACAGATGAAGGAACCTTTAGTGCTTTGTTACCACATTTGCCTCGTTTAAAAAAAATGGGTGTTGATGTCTTATGGCTAATGCCAATTTACCCGATTAGCAAAACGAAAAGAAAAGGAGACTTAGGCAGTTACTATGCCGTTTCAGATTATAAAGATGTAAATCCGGAATTTGGGAATAAAGCTCAATTCAGGCAACTAGTAGACTCCATCCATAGTTTGCGTATGAAAGTTATTTTAGATTTTGTTCCTAATCATACAGGTTGGGATCATGTTTGGATTAAGGAACATCCTGAATGGTTTACTCAAGATGGTAATGGAAATATTATAGATCCAATAGATCCTAATACTGGAGAAAGTTGGGGATGGACAGATGTAGCTGATCTCAATTTTGATAATCAAGAAATGCGTAAAGAAATGATTTCTGCTTTAGAGTTTTGGGTAGATACGTATGAGGTAGATGGATATAGAATGGATGTTGCGCATAATGTTCCAGATGATTTTTGGGATCAAGTTTCTAAAGCTCTTTTTGCCAAAAAGAAAGATATTTTCATGCTAGCTGAGTCCGAAGTAAGCACCCATAGAAATAATGATAACTTTCACGTTACTTATGGCTGGAGCTTTCATCACTTACTAAATGAAATAGCGAAAGGAGAGAAAACAGCTGCTGATATAGCGAAATGGTATAAAGAAGATAGAGAAAAGTTTAGCAAAGGATGGCATATGCATTTTACATCTAATCATGATGAGAATTCGTGGAATGGGACTGTGTTTGAAAGATATGGCGACGCTGATAAATGCATGACTGCCTTGACTTTTACTTTTGATGGAATGCCTCTGATATACGGGGGACAGGAAGAGCCTTTGAAAAAACGATTAGAATTTTTTGAGAAAGACCCTATTCCATTTGGCAATTATGAGTATGAAGAATTTTATCGTCGATTATTGCAAGTTAAGCATATGAATAGAGCTTTATGGAATGGCTCTTATGGTGTAGAACCCAATATTATTGTTGCTGATGATAAACTCTTAGTATTTGAAAAAAAGAATGGTGAAGATGAAGTGATATGTATGTTTAATCTTTCGAATGAGCCTGTCAAATACACGCTGCATAGAGATGCACCCATGTTTGAAAATATAACTGCAGCTAGGCGGTTTGAAGGGGGGGAAGGGATGAGTGTTTACTTAGACTCTTGGGATTATAAGATCCTATCCAATCGATAGATTTTGAAAATCCATCTTTGGAGTATAGGCAAAACTAGCTTCTCTTTTGTAAAAGGAGGCGTCGATACTTTCGCTAAAAGAGTAAATCACTATTATACTTTTGAGTATCAGGAGTTTCCTTCTTTTAAAGAAAAAGACGTCAATAGGCTGAAGCAAAAGGAAGCTGAATTTTTAATAAATAAAATACCTGACTCCTCATATGTGATTTTATTGGATGAAAATGGACTGAGTTATGATAGCGTAACTTTTTCCAAGCAAATGGAACAATGGCTAAACCAGTCTAAAAAAAACATAATTTTCATTGTAGGTGGGGCATATGGATTTCATGATGCTATTAAAGCCAAGGCTAATAAAAAAATATCTTTATCCAAAATGACATTTTCTCATCAGCTCATCCGCTTAGTGTTTATGGAACAACTATACAGGTGTTGCACTATTCTGAGAGGAGAGAAATACCATAACCCTTAGTCGTATATGGAATTTAGTATAACAATACTTTTGGTCGGAATTACCAGTTTGATATCATATCAAGCTTTCAGTAATAGAAATTTATTTGATACACTCAAACACTACCCTTACTTAGAGTCAAAAGAAAAGCAATATTACAGACTTTTGTCCTCTGGTTTTGTTCATGGTGACATGAATCACCTTCTGATAAATATGTTTGTTTTATGGCAATTCGGTACACAAGTAGAATCCCTCTTTTTGGCAAAATTTGGAATGTCTGGTAGAATCTACTTTTTACTCTTTTACCTTGCTATCCTAGTAATTTCAGATTTGCCAACTCACTTAAAACATAGAAATAATCCAAGATATACTGCAATTGGTGCTTCAGGAGCTACCTCAGGAATTGTATTTGTTTATGTTCTCCAGCAGCCTTGGAACTGGTTCTTATTTCCACCTTTGCCTGGTATTTTAATGGCCGTGGGATATTTGTGGTATAGCTCTTGGGCCAGTAAAAATAGCAGAGATAATATTGGTCACAGTGCACATTTTTGGGGAGCAGTAGCAGGTGTAGTTTTATCCATCATATTAATTCCTGAGCTATTAAATATATTTGCTGATCAGATTTTAAAACCACAAGCTCCACCCTTTTTCTAACCATGGATTTTGAAGAGTTTCGAGAATATTGTTTTAGTAAGCCTGGTGTCACTGAAGATTACCCATTTGAGGGCACTCATGCTTGGATGAAGGTATTAGGTAAATTATTTGCTATCTCTAATTTAGATGCTGTAGAATTTAAAGGTGAAATAATTCCTTCCTTTCATTTTATAAACCTAAAATGTGACCCTGAAAGAGCCATGGAACTTCGAGAGCGGCATTCTTTTATTCAAGCTGGATATCATATGAATAAAAAGCATTGGAATACAGTATATACAGATGGAGTGGATCCAACTTTCTTAAAGGATCTTATTGACCATTCATATGATTTGGTGGTAAAGAAGTTATCTAAAAAAGATAGAGACAGTTTAAACCGTTTTGAATGAGCCCTATTTGGATATTTGTAGTTTTTGGTGGGTTATTTTTTATGCTTTTTAGATTCTTCCAATCTAAAAAATGGTAATAAAAAACTTGGCTTTGTGTGCTCGTTTATGCCTTTTCCCATTTTTTCGCAACAATGGAATAAACCATAGGTATTTTACCTTCTAAACCTCTTATTTGGTATTTACCTTTTTCGATTTCAATCGTATTTTCAAAGCAATTGTATGGTGAGTAATCATATTCCTTCAGGTCTAAAATTGTCAGTCCTTCATTTATTAAAGATTGTATTGTATCCGATATTCCATGGTTCCAAAAAATAAAATCTGTTTCTAAGTCGCTACTATTTTCTGTATAACTTCCGGATGAAGTTTCGAACAGCGGTCCTGAATTTCGATATTTGTATTGCACTTTTTCAAACTTATCATCAAACATCCAAACTACGGGGTGAAACTCAACAAATATTAGAGTGCCACCCGGTTTTAATATGGAAGAAATAACATTGGCCCACCTCCTTACATCGGGTAACCAGCCAATAACACCATAGGTAGTAAATACAATGTCAAAAGGCTCAGGTAAGTGCTGAGGAGCGTCATAAACATCACAACAAACAAATCGGGAGTTAGATTTTAATTCCGCGGATAAGTCTGATGCAATTTGTATAGCTTTATTAGAAAGGTCTATGCCCACAGTATTTGCACCCATTCTAGATAAAGAAATAGTGTCTTGACCAAAATGACATTGTAAGTGACAAAGAGATTTATTTTTTAAATCTGGTAAAAGCGCTATTTCAATTTCATTTAAGCTTGAACGCCCTGTCTTAAATGCTTCATTATCATAAAATTCTGATTCTAGATGTACCTCGGCCCTTTTATTCCATCCTGCTTGATTAATAGAAATATAGTCTTTATCCTTCATTTTTAGGAAGTTTATAAATCATGCCATCATACCCTTTTATGGTATTTGGAAAAATTGCTTTTGCCTCTGTAATAATATCATCTACATACTTATATCTCGGAGAGTAATGACCTGTAATTAAGGTTTGTGCATTAATATTGAGAGCCATAGTCGCGGCCTCAACACTCGTGGAATGTTTTCGTTCGTATGCCAGTTCAGCAAATTCTTGAGTATATGTAGTTTCATGGTAAATAACCTGAACTTTATTAATGTAATTATACAATGATAGGTTATAGGCCGTATCACTACAATATGCATAGGATCTTGGATAAGGTTTTGGAATTACTACTTCTTCAAATGGAATTATTTGATCGTCCCTAATAATGTTAGTTCCATTTTTAGCCGTCTTAATCTCGTCAATAGTCAGCTTATATTCCCCAATCTTTTCTACACGAATATTGTATGAAGGAATCTGTTCTTGAAATAAAAACCCCATACAAGGTATTCTATGGTCCAATGGAAAACTACTAATCTGTAAGACCTCTGAATTGTATAAAGTATTAGGTATTGAAGGATCAAACTCTTCAATGCTTAGATCAAATTGTAAATGACTTTGGGTAACATTCAAACATGACTCAACATACTTTGCTAGGCCTTTAGGCCCATATAGCGTTAAAGCTTTAGTCCGACTATTCATATTCAATGAATGCAGATAACCGGGTAACCCAAAAATATGATCACCATGTAGGTGACTAATAAATACTGCTTGAACCTTGTTTGGAGAAATCTTGTATTGTTGTGTCCTTATTTGTAAGCCTTCACAAGCGTCAACTATAAATATTGTATTGTCGTAATTAACTGCCTGTGCGCTTGTAAAACGTCCATGAGCTGGATAAGCTGCATTCGTACCAAGAATGGTCAGCTCAAATTTTTTCATTCTTGCTCAGAACCTGACATACCTCTTTCTATCTCTTCCATAAATATATGGTCGATCGCTTGTTCCATGTTCCCTTTGATATTTAGAATGCTATCAAGTCTGGAAATGTCAATTAATTTTTGAACGTGAGGTGACACTATTCCTGTCAGAATGAATGAGCCGTAATTCTTCCATAGCCGATTGGCTGTGAGGATAGATGACAATCCTGAAGAATCGACATAATCAACTCTAGAGAGATCCAGAATCAAATTTTTGACTCCTTCATTTCGTAAGAAAACGAACTCAGATTTTAGATCAGGTGCAATAATTGAATTGAGGTTAGGCTCATCAAGTTGCAACAGAGCATATTTTTCTTGCTTATCCACACTATATTTCATCGCAAAAACTTATGGAATGCAAAGTTATTTTTTTTTACCATTTCAAACTTACTGTGGTTAAATAAAATATAATCATGGCAATGTGACAATAATTAGTGTCACAATTGCAGTAATTTTAAATGAAATGGCTAATAAAACTACCAAATTGGCAGTTTTATCAGAATGGTACATTATTTTATATATTTGAATAGGATATAAATTAAGATAAATCATAATATATATGAACAGAAGGTTTTCACCACAAGTTAAACGCATCATTTCTTTTTCCAAGGATGAGGCAGTACGCTTGGGAAATGATTTTATCGGAACTGAGCATTTCCTGTTAGGTATATTACAGGATAAGGAGAATATTGCATTAAAAGTATTTGATGGCTTAGAGATCGATTTAGAGGAATTACAGTTTGAGATTGAGAAAAAATCAAAAGAAAACAAAACATCTAAAACCAATGTAAGTGTAGGAAATATTCCTCTTAATAAACATGCAGAGAAAGTACTTAAGGTAACTTTCTTGGAGGCAAAGTTATTTAAGAATGAGGAAATCTATCCAGAGCACCTTGTTTTGTCCATTCTAAAACATGGCGAAAATGAAGCGTCAAAAATTTTGAATGAATATGACATTGATTATGACATTTTCAAAAGTGAGTTGGAATTTGTAAAGCAAGAAGAAGGAAATAAATTTAGTGATACATTTAGTGCCTCAGCTTCTGATTCTGACATACCTATTGAAGATGAACCATCAGAGTTTAGCAAAAAGGCAGGAAATACTAAATCAAGAACACCTGTATTAGATAATTTTGGACGTGATATCACTCGATTAGCCGAAGAAGGCAAGTTAGACCCTATTATTGGTAGAACTACAGAAATAGAGCGTGTTTCACAAATATTAAGTAGAAGGAAAAAGAATAATCCTATTCTGATTGGTGAACCTGGTGTTGGAAAGACAGCTATTGTCGAAGGACTTGCCTTACGGATTCAGCAGAAAAAAGTCTCTCGTACTTTATTCAATAAAAGAATTGTGATGTTAGATCTTGCAGCATTAGTTGCGGGAACTAAATACAGAGGGCAATTTGAAGAGCGAATGAAGGCTATTATGAATGAATTGCAGAAGACAAGAGATGTAATCCTTTTCATAGATGAAATTCATACAATTGTTGGAGCAGGTGGTGCTACTGGAAGCTTAGATGCTAGTAATATATTTAAACCGGCTTTAGCTCGAGGCGAATTGCAAACTATCGGGGCATCTACTTTGGATGAGTATCGGCAGTTTATAGAGAAAGATGGGGCACTAGACAGGCGATTCCAAAAAGTGGTTGTTGAACCACCTACAGCAGAAGAAGCCGTTCATATTCTGGAAAATATTAAGCCAAAGTATGAGGAGTTTCACCAAGTGTCCTATTCTGATGAAGCAATAAAGGCTTGTGTAAAGTTATCAGATAGATATATCACTGATCGTTTCTTACCCGATAAGGCCATTGATGTAATGGATGAAGTTGGAGCAAGAACACACTTGAAGAACATACATGTTCCCAAGTATATAGAAGATCTTGAAAAGCAAATTGAAAGTGTACGAAATTTAAAGAATGCGGCAGTTAAAAATCAACAATATGAAAAAGCCGCAGATTTAAGGGATCATGAATCTAAGTTGGTCAAAAAGATAGAGCAAGCTAAAGTAGATTGGGAAGAAGAAGCTAAGAAGACTAGATATCCAGTCGATGAGGAAGATATAGCAGAAGTAGTATCTATGATGACCGGTATACCCGTAACTAAAGTAGCTCAAAAAGAGAGTATTAAGCTTGTTGGTATGGTTGACACTTTGAAAGACCATATCATTGGGCAAGATCAGGCGGTAGAAAAGATCACAAAAGCTATTCAACGAAATAGAATTGGGTTAAAAGATCCAAACAAACCTATTGGAACCTTTATTTTCTTAGGACCAACTGGTGTTGGTAAAACAGAATTAGCTAAATCACTGGCTCGATATGTATTTGATTCTGATGATGCACTTATACGAGTGGATATGTCTGAGTACATGGAAAAGTTCTCCTTATCTAGATTAATTGGAGCACCTCCTGGATACGTAGGATATGAAGAAGGTGGGCAATTAACAGAAAAGGTAAGAAGAAAGCCATATTCAGTTATCCTTTTAGATGAAATAGAGAAAGCCCATCCAGACATTTATAACATTTTGCTTCAAGTATTGGATGATGGTGTTTTGACAGATGGTCTCGGACGCAAGGTTGATTTCAAAAATACTATGATCATTATGACTTCGAATATTGGAGTCAGGCAATTGAAGGATTTTGGAACTGGTGTTGGCTTTAATACAGAGGCTAGAAAAAAAGCGAGTGATGATGATGGAAAAGCTGTCATTCAGAATGCTTTGAAGAAAACATTTTCGCCAGAATTTTTGAACCGTATTGATGATGTGATTATATTCAATTCGTTAGAGAAAGATCACATATTCGAAATCATAGATATATCTCTAAAAGAGCTTTTTGGAAGACTCGAAAATTTAGGCTTGCATTTAGAGCTTACAGAGGAAGTAAAGCGATTTGTAGCTGAAAAGGGGTTTGATCCACAATTTGGTGCACGACCTCTAAATCGAGCTATCCAAAAGCACCTTGAAGAGCCGTTGGCAGATTACATTCTGCACAATAATCCGAAAGAAGGCGCGAAAATTCGTGCCGTGATGAACGAAAAAGAAGATAATGTGATTATTATTGGAGTCGAAGACCAAATACCTGAGGATGTTAAATAATCAGGTAAGCAATTAATTTTTAAACTAACAACATAACATTTGGCACATAGATCAAGAAAATCAAGACCAAAACCAGAACCAAAATTTAGCTTTAGAACCAATGAGTACATTCGTGTACCTAAAATCAGGCTTGTAGGAGACGATTTAGATAAAATTTCTAATGAAGTAGGTCAAACAGTAGAAGTTGGGGTGTATAATACATCTCAAGCATTGAAATGGGCTCAAGCTGCTGGCTTAGACCTAGTTGAAATCAGTCCTAAAGCTGACCCTCCTGTTTGTAAAATTATAGACTATAACAAGTTCCTATATCTCAAAAAGAAGAAAGAAAAAGAGCTAAAAGCAAAAACTTCAAAAACAGTAGTCAAAGAAATCAGATTTGGTCCTAATACGGATGATCATGATTTTGATTTTAAACTAAGACATGCTAAGAAGTTTCTTGAAGATGGTGCCAAAGTCAAAGCCTATGTTCATTTTCGTGGTAGAACCATTGTTTATAAAGATCGTGGTGAGTTACTTCTACTACGATTTATTGCTGAGCTAGAAGGTTTAGGAGCTGCCGAAAATCTACCTAAGCTTGAAGGTAGAAGAATGACTACTATTATTGCCCCTGTCAAAAAGAAGAAATAAGCAACCCATATATTTATATAAATACCTATATTTGCGGTCTTTAAAAATTGCATAAATGCCTAAAGTAAAGACAAATTCAAGTGCTAAGAAGAGATTTAGAGTGCGCTCTTCAGGTAAAGTGAAGCGGTTTCAAGCAAACACTTCTCACCTAATGCGTAAAAAATCTAAGAAGGCTAAGCTTAGATTGTCTGGTTCGACTAATGTTTCGACAGCAGATGAGAAAAGGATCAAAGCTTTATTAGGTATCAATTAATTAGTTAACTATTACAGAGGTAAAGTGTCTTTTTGACCCCTTTGCAATAAAAATTTTAGAATCATGCCTAGATCGGTAAATTCCGTAGCTTCAAGAAAACGAAGAAAGAAAATTTTAAAACAAACCAAAGGATATTTTGGTGCCCGAAGTAATGTATACACTGTAGCTAAAAACGCTTTAGAAAAAGCGTGGCAGTATGCCTACAGAGACAGACGAAACAAAAAGAGAGCTTTCAGACGTCTTTGGATTACCAGAATAAATGCAGCTGCTAGATTAGAGGGCTTATCTTATTCAGTATTCATTCATAAATGTAAAGAGAGTGGAATTGATTTGAACAGAAAAGTACTTGCAGATCTTGCAATGAATCATCCGGATGTATTCAAATCGATAGTAAACAAAGTAAAATAAATATGAGGCCCTATAAGTAGGGCCTTTTTTTATATGTCCATCTCAGGTATTTCTCCTTGAACTATTAAGTTGCCTTCAGTACTTTCTTTTATTTGTTCTACGCTTACACCAGGTGCCCGCTCAATTAGTTTAAACCCATCTTTTGTAATATCAATTAATGCTAGGTTGGTGACTACCCTCTTCACACAACTAACACCGGTCAAGGGTAACGTGCATTTTTTTAGAAGTTTTGATTTTCCATGTTTGTTTGTATGAGTCATGGCAACAATGATGTTTTCAGCTGAGGCTACTAAATCCATCGCACCACCCATACCCTTAACCATCTTTCCAGGAATTTTCCAATTTGCTATATCCCCAGATTGTGAAATCTCCATAGCTCCCAAAACAGTAAGCTGAATATGTTGGCCTCTGATCATTGCAAAACTTGTTGCTGAATCAAATATAGAAGACCCGGGTAGAGCCGTAATAGTCTGCTTTCCGGCATTAATTAAATCGGCATCTTCTTCCCCATCATAAGGAAATGGGCCCATTCCTAATATCCCATTTTCACTTTGAAATGTGACATTTATACCTGGGGGCACATGATTCGCTATTAGAGTAGGTATCCCAATGCCTAGATTTACATACCAACCATTTTCTAATTCCTGTGCTATACGCTTAGCGATTCCATTTTTATCCAACATGCGACTTAGCTTTTTGATCTGACTGTTCTTTGTTCAATTCGTTTTTCATATTTTTCCCCTTGGAATATGCGTTGCACGAAGATGCCTGGAGTATGAATATAGTTTGGATCTAATTCACCTGGAGCAACTAATTCTTCTACTTCAGCAATCGTAATCTTACCAGCCATCGCCATTGGGGGATTAAAGTTTCTTGCTGTTCCTTTATACACTAAATTTCCATGCCAATCCCCTTTCCAAGCTTTAACAATAGCAAAATCAGCCGTTAATGCCTCCTCAAGGAGATGGGGTTTTCCATTAAAGTATCGAACCTCTTTCATGGATGCCACTTCAGTTCCATAGCCAGCAGGCGTGTAAAAAGCCGGTATGCCTGCTCCACCAGCATAGCATCTTGCGGCAAGCGATCCTTGAGGAATCAGATCTACCTCTAACTCACCACTTAGCATCTGCCTCTCAAATTCATCATTTTCTCCAACATAAGAGGAAATCATTTTCTTTATTTGTCTATGCTGTAGCAACAAGCCTAAACCAAAATCATCAACACCCGCATTATTAGAAATGCAGGTTAGATTAGTAACACCTAATTTTACCAAGGCCGCAATACAATTCTCAGGTATACCACAGAGACCAAATCCTCCCAACATGATTGTCATGGAGTCCTGAACGCCTTTTAGGGCTGCCTCAGAGGAAGAAACACGTTTATCCATTTTTGAATATTGTAAATGAAAAAAGGCCAACAAATAATTGCTGGCCTTTAATGTACTATTTTATTTAATTATCCAGATTAATGTTGGATAACTAATGTTTCAATCATTTTTTGATTCTCAGAAGTAATACGTACGAAGTATGTACCATTACCTAGTGCTTCTGTATTAATTACGTGGAACTTAGTTGCCGAAGCGTTTTGAATAGTATTTGAGTAAACTACCTTTCCTAGTAAATCTACAATCTGTACACTAGCCAAATCAGCATCTAAGCCTAACTCAACATTGATCGCGTTGTTAGCTGGATTAGGGAAAATGTTAATCCCTTCCACTAATACTTCTTCGTTATTAACAGTTGGGTCTGCTGGTGGCGACATGTAGAACATTTGGTTCGCCTCTTCTCCAATTGGTATTTCAGTTTGTTGTACTGCTGTTCCAGGTTGAAGATCAGCTTGGACTAAAACATGTAATCTATCATCTACAACACTAGCCAATTTTGCATAATAAAACTCATAACCGAATTCAGCAAACGGTTGGGTTTCCTCACATTCTGTTGTTAAGTTTCTGATATCTTCTGACCATGTCATACCTCCGTCATCAGAATATGTATGGAACACCTGCATTGATGCTTGACCTGCTTCATTTACATTAAGCTCGTTTAATGCATTGTACACAACATGAATTCTTCCATTACCGTCCACACCAATAGAAGCTTGTGATGCCATAGATTCAAAATATCCGTTTGCTTCAGTAATAGCCTCACTTAATACTGTATCTCCATCCATATCTTCAACACCAGCTACAACTACAGCTACATCATTGTCCATAGTTTCATTCCAATATTCTATTGTTCCAGTTGAAAATGGGAAATATTGAAAATTACCATCAAGAAGATCTGCATCCATATAGTACATTGGGCTATAAACCAAATGTACCATTTCGTTTGCATCCACGAATACCATACCCGTATTGTCATTTGAACGAACAGCTAATGTATCCGGTCTATTAGGATCCTCTGGTAATTGATCAAGAGTGTAA
>JAHDDO010000005.1:38199-78604 GCA_020629315.1 Saprospiraceae bacterium
AACAGCTAATGTATCCGGTCTATTAGGATCCTCTGGTAATTGATCAAGAGTGTAACCTGAATCAATGGTATATTTCTTTAATGGATGATCCAAGACTCTTCTACTCTCCCATGTGTCTCCATTATCTCTTGAAATGAAAACATTAAGATCTGCCCAGTCTGTAAATACAGCCACTGCAACTGTGTTACCATGAGAAGAAATGGAGTATGCATCATTTGTCATTAATCCGTATCTAGTCGTATCGCAACCTGGAATAATGAAATCTTGCACATCCCAAGTAGCACCTTCATCCTGAGATCTCCAGTACAATAAATGACCGTCTATGCCTCCTACTTCAACACCACCGAAAGCTGTAGGTGTTGTAACAGCAATAGCATGAACAGAGTTTCCATCAGGTCCTCCTGTTGCAGATCTTGGCCATAAAGCACCATTAGGTGTTGATGTTGGTATAAAATTAACATCCCAATCACCGCCATCTAATGCTCTAGTAGAGAAAACTAAATCATAATCCACAGAGTGCGCTAAATTGGTGATAGTTCCGTTAGATGTTACGTTGGTTGATGGCCAACCTGTACGTACAGGCTCTATTCTAGCTGTTGGCTCTGGAGACCATTCGCCAGCAGCATTTTTCATTCTGAAAGCAGTTCCCCTTTCTGGTACCCCTGCTCCAGGAGATGTATTACCATATGTCCAGCTCAAAAGAATATTCCCATCGTGATTGATGATTCTTGAAGGCAAGGATGAATTACTTTGAAGATCATAAGTCGTTTCACCAGCTTCTTCAGCATCACGGAAAACGATATTATTATTCAAAGGAAGACTTTCTGCAGGTCCCATTGGTGTTTCCATTGCTGGCTGAACCTTTGCAGATGGGTGATTCTTTACGATTAACTTTCCTTGCCCGTATGCAAATGAAAATGTAAAGATTGAAAGAAGTAATAGTAAAGTTCTTTTCATACTATGTGTGGTTTAATTACAGTAATTTTAATCAAAATTTTGGGTCAAATTAACTATTTTTTATTGAAGTGCATATAAACTTAGCCGACAAAACACGGTAAAGTGAATACTCACTCCCCTTTTATAACTTAGCCGACAATTCTTTTATACTCTCTTCCAAGATTTTTATCCTAGACATACCATCCTCTAGCTTTTGTTTTTCCTTATTTACTACCGCTGAGGGTGCATTATTTACAAAGCGTTCGTTGGCTAGCTTCTTTTCAACGGAAGCCACAAAACCTCTTTGATATTCCAGTTCTTTTTGCTTTTCCTCAAGTAACTCTTTTGGATCCTTTTCACTTTCATGCTGGATAAAGAATTTACTCTTTCCCGCAATGAAACTAATCGAATTCTCTACAGCGTCGCTACTTATTGATACATCGGCCAAAAATGCCATTTTGCTTAAAAGCGCTTTTTTTCTAGGATCCTTTATCAAATCTTCGGTCACATCATCTTGTTGCACATATAAATGAAGTAGTTCTTTAGGTTTAATGTTGTTCTTATTCCTAAGATCTCTTAAGCCAGATGTAATTTCTTTGATAAATTCTACATCCTTCAATATTTGAGGATCATAAACATCTACTTCAGGATATTGTGATAATATACAATCAATGGATTCTTGACCTTTTACTTGCTGCCACACTTCTTCCGTAATAAACGGCATAAATGGATGCAACATGGTGCATATATACCTAAATAATTCCTTTGTTTTTTCAACAGTAATAGGATCTATAGGCGTCTGATATGCGGGTTTTATCATTTCTAAATACCATGAACAGAAATCCGTCCAGACATAGGAATACAAGGATATTAAAGCTTCAGAAAGCTTGTAACTATTAAAATCCGTATCCACTTTTTCTAAAATTTGATTAGTCAGCGAAAACATCCAGTCTATAGCCAATTCGTTTTCAATTGGCTGTACTGCATTGTGATCTACTTCCCAACCATCAACCAAACGCAAGGCATTCCAAATTTTATTACTGAAGTTTCTTCCTTGCTCACAGAGTTTTTCATCAAATAATAAATCACCACCAGCAGGTGAACAAGAGAGCATACCGAATCGTACACCATCTGCTCCAAAATTTTCGATAAGAGCTAATGCATCTGGTGAGTTTCCTAAGGATTTACTCATTTTCCTACGCTTCTTATCTCGCACCATACCCGTGAAGTATACGTGTTTGAAAGGGAATTCATTTTTCCATTCATATCCGGCGATAATCATTCTAGCTACCCATAAGAAAATGATATCCCACCCTGTTACAAGTACGCTCGTTGGATAATAATAGTTAATATCATGTTCATTTTCAAAACCATCAAAAACAGAAATTGGCCAAAGCCAAGATGAGAACCATGTATCTAAAGCATCCTCATCTTGGATAAGTTGATCCATAGTTAATTCTGGGTGGTCAACTAACGCTTTCTTATAGGCTTCTTCTTTAGATTCGCCTACATATACGCTTTCCCCTACATAATACGCTGGAATTCTGTGTCCCCACCAAAGTTGCCTACTAATGCACCAATCACGAATATTGGCCATCCAATGGCGATAGGTGTTTTTCATTTTTTTTGGAAAAAATTCTACCGTATCTGTTTCTACAGCTTCCAATGCCTTCTTTGAAATGTCTTTCATGTTTACATACCACTGCAGGGATAGACGTGGCTCTATAACGGCATTTGTTCTTTCTGACCTGCCTATATTATGGTCGTAGTCTTCTATTTTTTCTAATAATCCCGCTTCCTCAAGATCTGCTACAATTTCTTTTCTTACTTTAAACCTATCTTTTCCGATATATAACTGACCATCTGGACTAATGGATCCATCTTCTTCAAAAATTTCTATTACCTCAAGCTGATGTTTCTTACCTAGATCATAATCATTAGGGTCGTGTGCTGGTGTAACTTTAAGTGCTCCTGTGCCAAATTCTATGTCCACATAGCTATCTTGAATTACTGGAACGGGTCTATTTACCAAAGGCACAATTACCTTTTTGCCACGAAAACTCGCATATCGTTCATCATCTGGATGAATGGCTACGGCAGTGTCTCCAAGTAATGTTTCAGGACGAGTCGTTGCAATTACAAGATGCGCGCTTTTATCTTCTGTGAAATACTTTAGATGGTATAATTTTCCTTTCTCTTCTTTATAAATCACTTCCTCATTAGAAAGTACTGTTCTAGCTTCAGGATCCCAGTTTACCATCCGTTTTCCTCGATATAAAACACCTTTATTATATAGATCAATAAACGCCTTAGTTACCGCCTTTGATCGGGTTTCATCCATGGTAAACGAAGTTCGATTCCAATCACATGATGCACCCAACTTTTTGATTTGGTCAAGGATTATACCTCCATAGTTCTCTTTCCATTCCCAGGCATGTTTTAAGAATTCTTCCCTACTTAAGTCAGATTTCTTTATGCCTGCTTCTCGTAGCTTTTTTACCACCTTGGCTTCTGTAGCAATCGAAGCATGATCGGTGCCTGGTACCCAACAGGCATTCATCCCCTTAGTTCTTGCCCTTCGAATTAAAATGTCTTGGATCGTAAGATTTAGCATATGCCCCATATGTAATACACCTGTAACATTGGGAGGCGGAATCACAATGGTAAATGGATCTCTTTGATCAGGTGTAGAACTAAAATAATCATGGTCCATCCAGTAGTCGTACCACTTTTTTTCTACACTTTTTGCATCATACTGCTTAGCTAAACTCATCCGAAAGCGTTTTGATTTTAAGTAAAGGACAAATATATTGCTAAATCAATATTCCGTTAAACATTATGTGGATAGATAATCATAACCACCAAAAAAGCTAAATTCTGCATCTTATAGACATAAATTGAAAACTTGATCAATTTAGATAACATATTAGCTAATTGCCAGAATGGAGATCGTAAAGCGCAAAAGGAACTTTATGACTATTATGGTCCAATGTTATTGGCTATATGTAGACGATATGTAAAGGAACAAGACGATGCTGAGGATGTTTTTATTCAAGCTTTTTACAAGATCTTTTCTAATATATCAAGATTTAAGTCAGAAGGTAGCTTTGAAGGTTGGATGAAACGAATAATGATTAATGAATCATTGATGTTTTTGAGGCAAAGGAAAAATTTCCATCTCACACTTGATCATACTAATATAAAGCAAGCTGATCCGTATAGTGTGGTTGATGCCATGTCATATGAGGAGCTCTTAAGCTTACTTAATGAACTGCCAGATGGCTACCGAACTGTATTTAATTTATATGTTATTGAAGGCTATAAACACCGTGAGATTGCTGAAGAATTGAACATAAGTATCAATACAAGCAAGTCTCAGCTTATCCAAGCCAAAAAGAAGATGCAAGAATTAATTAAAAAAAAACACAAACTAAACGTTGATAGACATGGAAGATAACTGGAATGACGTATTTAAACGGGCCGCTCAAGGAGGTAAAGTGCAAATGAGCGAATCAACGTGGAAGAAAATTGATGTTCAACTGCAACAATCTGACAAGCCAAAAACAGTTGGACTAAAGAAATATCATTGGACTATAGCCGCTTCACTCTTAATTCTGATAACTTCTGTTTTCTTATTTAATTCAATATCTGAGAAGGAAGACGCCATAGCTTTAGCTAGTCTTCAGGATGCCTCACACATGATAGACAATACGCCTCTATACGAAAAGTCTAAAATTAGAAATCTGTATACTGCCTACCAGTAATATGCACTTACCATGGTCTTTCTAAATCTTTAGCCTCGAATACCTGGTTAGGTTCACGAAACAAGCTTTCTCTAGTATTCTTTAGCCATAGTGGATCTTTCTTAAAGACCTTATACAAAAACGAAACAGGTATTAATACAAGGAAAAAGACAAGACCTAGTACCACATAAGAATTTATGAAACCTATAAACTTGACAATCTTGAACCAAACCTTATTAACCGCATCTAATGCTAGCTTACTTATAGAACAAAGTAAGCCTACTCCTAGCGCTATATACAAAAGAGATCTACTGTCAAACAATACATAAAGAATTAGGAACCCTATTACTATTCCTAAAATGGATTGATATTTTTTATCAGTATTTATAGCCACTTAGAAAAGAGTATAAATAAAGGAACCCAATGCAGAAGATTCCGCAAATATTAGAAGGATTCCAAGTAAAAGAAGAACAATTATGAGTGGTACTAGCCACCATTTTTTTCGTTCCTTTATAAATAACCAAAGATCTTTTAAAAATTCCATAGTTTACCTTACTCTTAATCTAATTCGAAAGTAGTCGATTTAGTCTTCTCTACCGATTCTGACTCTTGTTGATCTTTTTCAAAAATAAAATTCTCTATAACTAAAACGTCCATTTCTGTATTACAAAAACAATCCATAGCATCAGATGGTGTACAAACTATGGGTTCGCCCCGAACATTGAAACTTGTATTTATTAGCATTCCAATTCCTGTTTTTTCCTTAACAGATTCCAAAAGTGAATAATACCTTGGGTTTGAATCGCTGGTAACTGTTTGAATCCGAGCAGAGTTATCCACGTGAGTAATGGCAGGGATAGTTGACCTCTCTGTATACAATTTATCTTTTATTGAGAGTTCTTTATAATCATCTGGTAATACTTTCTGTTGATTGGCACTCACTTGATCTACTAATAACATATATGGGGAATCATGGACAACATCAAAAAAATGATGCGCATCCTCCATGATTACTGAAGGAGCGAAAGGTCTAAAACTTTCTCTATACTTTATTTTAAGATTAAGCTTAAGCTGCATTTCTCTGTTTCTTGGATCTGCAATAATGCTTCTATTGCCTAGAGCTCGAGGCCCAAATTCCATTCTGTCTTGAAACCATCCTATCACCTTACCACTTGCTATATGAGATGCGGTTTCATCAAACAGATTTGACCAATCTACCTTTTGATACCTAAGCTTCTTTTGTTTTGCTGCATATTCGATATCTAAATCAGCGTATCTAGGGCCTAGATAAGCCCCTTTCATTTTATCCTTGGTAGAGGCTGATTTTACATTTCCTAAGTAAATATGATGTACGCTCAATGCTGCACCCAAAGCGCCTCCAGCATCTCCTGCAGCAGGTTGAATAAATATGTTTTTGAATAGACCTGATCTGTATAATTTTCCATTCGCCACACAGTTTAAAGCTACACCTCCAGCTAAACACAAATTTTCAGATTGGCTTATCTTTTTCGCAGTTGTAGCCAGTAACAAGACAATTTCTTCCGTAACCTCTTGTATCGCAATGGCTAGATCACAATGTTTTTGTTCTAATGCACTCTCAGCTGGCCGTTTTTCCATACCGAATAGTTTTTCCCATTTTTTGTCTGGGATCATCCGTAAACCATGAGCATAGCTAAAATATGAAGGATTCATAAAAAGCGAACCATCTGATTTTATATCGATTAACTCCGCCTTTATGGTGGTTTTGTATTGTTCTACTTCCCGGCTACCCGATCTACCATAAGGTGCTAGCCCCATTAATTTGTACTCTCCAGAATTAACTCGAAAACCTAGAAAATATGTAAATGCTGAATATAATAAACCTATAGAATGTGGGAAGTTTAATTGTTTCAGTTTAGTTATAGAATTACTATCGGCCTTACATATGGCAGTAGTAGCCCATTCGCCCACCCCATCCAAGGTAAGTATGGCTGCAGAGTCAAACGGAGAAGCAAAATATGCACTCGCTGCATGACTTAAATGATGTTCAGGAAATAGAAGTTTTATATTCTTTTTTGTTAGTCCAATGTCCTTTAAGTTCTTTTTGATCTCTGATTTTAAAAATAACTTTTCCTTGATCCAGATCGGTATGGCCTTAACAAATGACAAAAAGCCTTTAGGAGAAAAGTTATAATACGTTTCCAAAAGTCTTTCGAACTTTAAAAAGGGTTTATCATAGAAGGCTATATAATCTAAATCATCTAACTGGGCTCCTACCTCCTTCAAACAATATTGGATGGCATGTACTGGGAAACTATCATCATGCTTTTTTCTTGTAAACCGTTCCTCTTGGGCAGCTGCCATGATTTGTCCATCTTTAACAATGCAAGCTGCTGCATCGTGATAATAGGCTGAAATTCCGAGGATAAGCATAGCCCCGAAGATATGAATTCTATAGTATTTACAAATAGGTTTTAATAATTGGAGTTAGGGCATCTGCAACTATCTTATGCCCCTCTTCAACCCAATGATATTTATCTACTGAGGTGACGATTCTATCATATTTTACAGATTCAATCTGCCTTGCTGGTTCGTCATAAAAGGGGATATCTAATGTTGAAGCAATAGTCTCAAAATCAGATAATTGGGGTTCAAATAGACTACTAGAAAACATAATAATTGGAATATCCTTTGTTAATTGTTTTATTTCACTGACGGCAGATTTTGTGTTTTGTATAGCAGTATAATAGGGTTCGTATTCCTCTTTTTTTTCGGCAATTAATTTTTCAGAAGGATCTTGATATACATTTTTAACGCCATATTTCCACTTGCTATAAAGCATCTTCCATGCTTTTGAGTTCTTTAACCAGCCGCTTATTTGATTTGTAGGATCTTTCATTTCTATATTCCCTTTTTGATCCATATACGGCCTAGGTAAGCCTACTCGATAATTGCTATTATACTCTAAGCTTACTTCGTTATCTATGAAATCATTGTCACAGGTCTGTAGTACAATAAGATCCGGATTGATTTCCTTCAAATATTTCTTTATAATCAAATACTGTTGCGTTGTACCATAACCAGCTTGACCAAAGGCAGAAACACTGATTTGTAGAGAATCAGCCAATTTTCTATAAAAGGTTTCATCATTGCTTACTTCAACGGCTTGGGTATATGAATCACCGATAAAAAGAACATGCTTAGGATTATCGGAAGCATACTTCCATTCCCTAAATCCATTTTTTCCTGTGGAAAACAAAACGTTTCGTTCATTCTCTTTTTTATCTAGAATTGTGTATTCAGCGGAATAATGAGCTTTCGGTACCCAACCTAGTTCTGTATCGTAATTAGTTCTATCGGAATAAGGATCTGGTGCTGTAAAGATTCTAAGCCCTATCTCTAATACAATAAATAAAAATAGTAAAAGAGCAATTAGAATAATGCTTGTATAGATTATGCTTTGGCTAAGCGAAAACGTTTTCTTTGTACTTTCCACCTCCAAAAGGTAGTAAAATATTAGGCTTTAAATGGACTTCTTGGTGTCCATTCCGTCTTAGGAAGAAAATAATGCAAGGTTTTTCCTAAAAGAAAATTAATGAATCGGTTGGTTGATTTAAGGTAGATTCGCATATCATGTCCTTCAGCTCCAATTGAGCTTTTGATTTCCATCGCGGTCCTACTAAGGCACAAAATCTCAATCCGATCATATATTGATTTTTCAACCAATTTCAATAGGATGTTCAAGTAAAGCTTATACTTGGCATTTTTGCTTCTATCATATCCAAGGAAATGGGCATCTAATTCTTCTTCAGCATGAAATGTTGTATAAAAGGCTATCATGCCGTCTTCGTCAAATACCCCAAAAATCTCAAAGTCTTTATCATATGACTTTTGGAAGTTTTCAAAATAGTTTTGATGTAGAAGAAAAAGGTTAAATGATGCATTTTCAGAGGTTGATTTATATAAGGCATAAATCTGATCCTTATACAAGGCAATCTCTTCAGTATCTAAAAGTCTAAATTGTAAGCCTGTTGCACATTTCAAAGCCTTCTTTATACGAGTGCGGCTTTTCGCCTTCATAGAAGCTAAATAATCATCGAAAGTCTTCCAATCAGGATCTAATCGAAGCTGCATATTTGGCTGGACTTCAAAACCAGTATAACAAGGATGACCAAAATATATAGATCTTCTATTTTCGCTAGAGTAAAAATCTTTGACTAATACAGAACCTATGGCTTTACCATTTCCTTTTTCACTTTGTATAACTTGATTGATAGCACTATCAATTATGGAGTCACATTCTTCATTACTTATGTTTATGGAAAATGAAAATGCATTTTCTCCTGTAACTAAAGTATTCCCACAAATCAAAATCTTGTGATTTATGCGCTTTAGAATCCATTTTCTCCCATTTCCTATGATATCATACCACTTTGTTTGATCTCTATCAACTCTCATTGATGCGCCTAAGTTCAGGTCCTTTATTTGGAAATAGGCAATACCAATTGGTTTGTTTCCATTGTAAATAGTAACAAATCGACAAACTATACTACTCGGAGGATTTTTGACAACAAAATGTAAAAACTTGCTTTTTAAGTAGCTATTAGTTCCAGCTAACTCATCCCACAATACTTCATCAGAAATAGTACTTGAAATGGTAAAGTGTAAATTATCCAAAGTACTAGTTGTTATAGAGAGGTTTTTTGTTTTATTCCCAAAAAAGGGACACGCTACTTCAGCCAAGGTGTTTCTATTTTGTGAGTATATCTTGGATCTTCAATTTTGCTTTAAAATCGTTGTGCCATTTAACATCTATACAACTGAATTCTTTACAATTTGTTTTAATCCAATTCTCAAATAAATGCTTTAATTCTGGATGATTCAATGATAACTCATTATAATTCGATATATCTACTATTTTTTTAGACTCATGTGTAGGCTGGGCTACAATTACCTCATGTAAACTATCTTTAAACATAAAGCTTACCAAACCGATTTCCTCTATTTCAAGCTTTTCATTTTTTTCTACTTGACTAGCTAGTAAAAACGTCTGAATTTTATTTTGGAAACGTCCACTAGGAAGAAAACAAGGGATACTGGCATCATATAAACCGAAAGAGAGTTTTTCACCAGCTAACTTTTCGACAGTTAATACATGTCCTTCCAGTTGAGGGTACACGTTTACGGTTTCTTTAGGCTGACAAGAACACCATATCAGTGATAAAAAGACTATTGAGGTAAGTTTTTTCATATAATAAAAAACTTAAATATAATAAAGCTTCGTGTGAAATGTCTAAATTCGACTAATCTTACCTATAGTTTATGTCATTATTATAAACTATACTATTTTCCGTCTGTTAAAATCCAAATAAATTAAGATGTCAGAAAGCAAATCATATTTCAATCCTGAGGACCTAAAGAAATTCAAGGATATTACAGAGTTCCAAAAGGAGCTTGGCGATAAATTTTTTGATTGGTATGGTAATGTTTTTCAAGAAGGGGCTCTCACACAACGTGAAAAGGCACTAATTGCATTAGCTGTGGCTCATGCCATTCAGTGCCCGTATTGTATAGACGCTTATTCCTCAGGTTGCCTGAGCAAAGGTGCTGATGAAGAGCAGATGATGGAAGCTGTACATGTAGCCGCAGCGATCAAAGGTGGAGCGACTCTCGTGAATAGTGTTCAAATGATGAATCACGTTAAAAAGATAATGATGTAATATGGGTGTAAAGCAGCGAACGAAATCGTTAAGTGCAAGAAAATCTGATTTATCAAATACACTAATCCAACTTCAGGTCTTAGACAGTATAGCCCCTAAATTGGATATGGACTCTTTTGATGATAAATTAAAATCATTTACTGATGAGGGTGTATTGAAAGCGGGCCATTTAGATACATTACAGATTAATATTGGTAAACTTTGCAACCAGACTTGTGCACATTGCCATGTAGATGCAGGTCCTGACAAAAAGCGGGAGAATATGTCCAAAGAGACATTGGAAAGTTGTCTAAACATAATTAAAAACTCCGACGTAAAGACTGTAGATATAACCGGTGGAGCTCCCGAAATGAATCCTCATTTCAGATGGTTTGTGGAGCAATGTAATACCCTGAATGTAGAAATTATTAATAGGTGTAATCTAACCATAATCCAAGCGAATCCAAGTTATAATGACCTCCCCCTTTTCTTTGCAAAGAACAAAGTCCATGTAATCTCATCGTTACCCTATTTCAGCAAAAGCCGAACAGATAGCCAGCGGGGAGATGGTGTATTTGAAGACTCGATCAAGTCTTTGCAAGAATTAAATGACATTGGATATGGAAAGGAAGGGACTGGATTGCAATTAGACTTAGTATATAACCCATCAGGAGCTTTCTTACCGGGCGATCAAGGAAGTTTAGAAATTGAATTCAAGAGACAATTGAAACGGAAATACAATATCGAATTCAATAATCTTTTTGCCATTACTAATTTACCCGTGAGTCGTTTTTTAGATTATCTCTTAGAAACAGATAATTATGAAAGCTACATGGAAGAACTGATTCAAGCTTTTAACCCTATTACCCTGGAAGGCTTGATGTGCCGGAATATGATCTCAGTTTCTTGGGATGGATATATTTATGATTGTGATTTTAATCAAATGCTAGAATTAAAATCAAATATCAATCATACACACATTTCAGAGTTTGATATAGACGAAATTGAAAACAGAACAATAATCACAAAAGAGCATTGTTTTGGTTGCACAGCTGGTGCTGGTAGTAGTTGTGGGGGAACTGTTACCTAGTACTTTTGCATTTATATTGTAGAAGGTATTTTACCTTTGTTTAAAATTAGATGTATGAGATTTATCATTGGTTGTCTGTTCATGTCTTTATCCTTACTAGCTTGCAAGACAAATAAAGAGGCAAAAAAAGCAGTCAGTTTCGCAGAGGACGAAGTAATAATGTACCTATCTAAAGGTCCATGCTTTGGAAGGTGTCCTATTTACCAATTAAATATTTATGGAAATGGCTTAGCCGAATTTAAAGGAGAACGATTTACAGATAAGCTAGGCACGTTTCATAAGACGCTTGACAAAGATGTGTTCAATACCCTCAAAAGCACTTTTGAAGCATCTGATTTTCAAACATTTGATTACATGTATGATAGTCGGCTCCCTGACCTTCCTTTGATCACAGTTGGTTACAAGGCATTAGATACATTACAACTTTCTAAAGGACGAGAAAATAGGCCTGAAAGTCTGGAATCTCTACAAGCACTACTAGAAAATGTAGCTGAAGGAGATGGTTGGACATTGGTAGAAGCCTTAAACGTTGATAATATGGAGGTAGGCGACGAGGGCGAAGTTCAAGTGGATAAATCTAGAATTGTGATCCAAATGCAAGGAATGGTAAAACTCCCCATTTGGTTTAAAGAGAAAAGAGATCAATATGGCGTTAGGATATTAGAGCGTATGGATGAAGATAAAAGAGAATGGCTTATTACCTATGACACTACGATGATTGAAGGTGATGCCTTAATCAAAGCCTTGCAAGAAGACGAAAGTATCTCTTATGCTGATTATGAAGCTAATTATAAAAAGCAATAAAGACTATCTTCTATAAAAACAGGCAATACCTGTGAAGGCAAATAGAAAGGCAATCAAAATATTGGCTAAGGAAAGAAACTGATACCCTGCATATTCCAATGATGATACACCTAAAGTGCTCATCATAAATATACCGGAAGGTGTCCATGGCGCTAAATTTTCCATCATAGTCCCAGCATCCTCAATAGATCGAGATAATACTTTTCTATCCACTTCCATTTCATCATACTTGTCTTGAAAGGCTGTTCCGATAATGAAACTGGTAGCATACTGATTTGATGTCGTTAGGTTTGTAAATAAAGTAGCTGCTAAAGAAGAAGCGATCAGGCTTGATTTCTTTTTCAGTGACTTAAAAAGATAGTCAATAACAAAGGAAATAGATCCCACCACTTCAAGTGTGCCAATAAATGCAAAAATTAAAACGGAGACGACTATACCTTCAATCAAATTATATAATCCTCCCCTATTTAAGATTTGTAAAACACTAGCATCTTCAGTTAATTGTACTTCGGAATATTGTGTATTGAATCCTGATTTACACGTCTGAATAATATCACCAAAACTGAAATCTTGAAAGAAGTATGCTAGTAAACAAGCAACCCAAGCTGAACTGAGTAAGGTAAGCACAATGGGTTTTTTAGTCATGGATCCATATAACACTATGAGCAGAGGCAGCAGCAAAACGATATGAAATGTAAATAATTGGTCTAGACTTGAAAGTGTCATGGCTACCGTCTCAATATTCGAAACATCTGATTTATCAAAACCAGCTTGCTGACTTAGTATTCCATACAAGATCATAGCAATTACTGCAGAGGGACCTGTAGTGTACATCATTGATTTAATATGATCAAATACAGGGACATTAGTGGCTAGTGAAGCTATGTTAGTTGTATCTGACAATGGAGACATTTTATCTCCAAAAAATGATCCCCCAACCACAGCCGCGGCAGTTATGGCAAGGTTTGCTTCAAACACTTCTGAAATACCCATCATAACAATCCCAATGGTACCAGCTGATCCCCATGATGTACCTGTAAGTAATGAAAATAGAATACATATTAAAAAGGCAAATAGATATATCCATTCTGGAGACACTAAACTAATGCCATGATATATTAACATTGGGATGGTGCCGCTCACTATCCAGCTGCCAATCAATACACCTATAGAAAATAGAATAAGTAATACGGGTACTGATTCCTTGACTTTTTTGGAAATGTGAGATTCAATATATTTCCAAGTAAAACCAATAGATAATAGGTAAATACCTGAAAAGCTTAATGCAATAAGTATGAGAACCTCCAAAGATAACATTGGACCGCCCACAAAAACAGGATGAATAAATAAGCCATAAATTAATAAGGCAAAAAAGAATAGTAATGGTGCGACTCTATGAATGGCTTTACGCTCAGCCGAATTATTCATAGATACAAATTACAGGAATCTATGTCAGTTACTACATATTTCTCAAAAAAATAGCTGATTATATTAGAGCGTACCTCTCAACTCTTGCTCTCTTTCAATCGCTTCAAAGAGTGCCTTAAAATTACCTTTACCAAAAGAAGTGGCTCCTTTTCTTTGAATGATCTCAAAAAACATAGTTGGTCTTGGGTTTACAGGTCTTGTAAATATTTGCAATAGATAGCCTTCATCATCTCTATCCACTAAAATACCCAACTCTTTCAATGGCTGGATATCTTCATCTATACTACCTACTCTATCTAATACTACATCATAGTACGTATCAGGTACGCGCAAAAACTCAACGCCTCGATTACGAAGTTGGGTAACCGTATCGATAATATTATCCGTAGCAACCGCAATATGCTGAACACCTGCGCCTTCATAAAAGTCTAAATATTCTTCGATTTGAGATTTCTTACGTCCTTCAGCTGGTTCATTAATTGGGAATTTTATACGTCCATTTCCATTGGACATAACTTTACTCATTAATGCCGTATATTCTGTGGAGATATCTTTATCATCAAATGAAATGATTTGGGTAAAGCCCATTACTTTTTCATAAAATTCTACCCAGGTATTCATGGCTCCTAACTCCACGTTACCCACCATATGATCAACAAATTTTAGGCCCACGTGCTCTGGTGAATAATCAGATTCCCAAGCTTTGAATCCAGGCATAAATACACCTTCGTATTCCTTTCGTTCGATAAACATATGGACTGTTTCGCCATAAGTGTAAATACCTGAACGAACGATATGTCCATGATCATCTTCTATCTTTTGTGGCTCCATAAAAGAACGAGCTCCCCTAGAGGTAGCCTCCTTATAGGCCTGAGTAGCATCATCTACCCAAAGGGCAATGACCTTAACACCATCGCCGTGTTTATCTATGTGTTCACCGACTGAAGTACCACTTTTTAATGGACTGGTTAATATTAATCGAATTTTATCTTGAATGACTACATACGATTCCAATTCCGTGTTTCCAGTTTCTAAACCTGAATATGCAAAGGACTGAAAGCCAAATGCAGACTTATAAAAATGAGCTGCTTGCTTCGCATTGCTCACGTATAGCTCTAAATAATCCGTGCCATTTATTGGCATAAAATCTTGAGCTTCCTCATATATTTTAGGAATGTCCTGAGTCAATAAATTCATAATACAAACAATTAGGAATTAGAAAATTTAGTTGTCATGACAAATATATTCATAGAAGAAGAGCTTTTCAAGATTCTTTCTCCAGATTTTGAAATATCTTATCTATAACATGAATAAAAGTAGCATACTCATCCTTAGATAAGCCATTCCAAAGCCGCTCCCTGACGGTGATGGCAATCGGATTACATGTATTATATATCGCTTTACCTTTATCTGACAGCCTTACTATTGATTTACGTTTATCGTCAACATCAGGCCGAATGATTAGCCATTTTTTTTGAATGAGCTTGGCTAATATCCGACTAATGGTTGGCGCATCCTTATAGGTTTTTTCAACGATATCTTTTTGAGAAGAACTTTCTAATTCGTGTATACAATCCAACACGATCCATTGTTCCGGGGTAATATCAATACCATGGTCTGAAAATGCATTGCCAAAGCGCAATTTGATAAGTCTCGTTGATTGCTCAACTAGGTTTCCAATGTGTTTTCCTTTCTCCCAACTCATTAATCTAAACTATCAAAAATGTTACTTACAATGGAATAAGCGGCGGGACAATAATTAATATTTTGAGCAAGAAGATTCGAGTGATTTATAAATTCTTGCGCTTCTGTATGCGGGTATTTTCGGCAGGCTTTTGGCCTAACATCATAAATTTTACAAGCATTATTTTCGTCTAGAAATATACACGGAGATTCTGAAAGAACTTTATCGCCATCTTCATCTGTTTGTGTATACTTTTCATAGAATTCTGAAATAGATACTTTTAGAAACTTCGCAATTCTTCTCGCGTCATTTTTAAGGACTATTGGGGGTATCGATTTACAGCAGTTTGCACAATCTAGGCAGTCAATTTTTGAAAAAACATCTGAATGTGCCTTATCTATACGCTGGATAGTTTCTCCATTTTTAGGCAAAGACTGCATGGCCGAAAGCATTCTTTCCTTTTTCCGAACATTATGTTTATTGGATTCCCAAATTTTGATGAGCTCAAGAGATTGAGACATATGGGACTACGGCTTAATTAAATGCAGGGTTTGGTTATAACCACTAAAAATCCCAAAACCATTGCTGACATTTGAATGTATATCGAGTGGATTACTTATGCTTCCTGCATATGGATTTGAATTGTCATATTCGTCCAAAGTCTTGTAGAACTCGAATAAATCTTGGGATACGGACCTAACCCGCATAGCATACTTTTTATTAGCTAAGGATCCGTTTGGTCCACTAATATTTGATCTTACTGGCGTATACATAGTTCCATTGTACTCACCACTAGTAAAATCATCTTTATCAATAAATTCTAAATCTAAACCGTCACTACCATTTCGAAAATCAACAATGGCATTTTCATTTGGCGATTGTGTGCCGCCTTCATTTCCATTTCCAAGAGTATCAATCACAATATCACTTTCTTCTTCTCCAAGATCTACCAAATTCATGATATAATAATTTTCCTCTATTCCTGATTGCTTAAGCTTGAAGTCAATTTCGAAATAAGAAACACCTGCATCATTTTTGATCTCACGAATATCCACAAAGGTTTCTGGAACAGCTGGCACTCTACCAAAGGCCTCTGATCTGACCAACTCTCCATCAATCATTGATTCGACAAGAATACGATATAGATTTCCAGGAATGCATTTATTCTTCACATGAAATTGGCTTTTATCAAGCCTATCTACATTTAAATCATATTGAGGGTCTGCAGATATATTTGTAATCTGAACATTTACGTCATCGATGAAAATTTCCTCATCAGGATTAAATCTACATTTTGATTTTGTAACCTGTACATGCCAACTTGAGTCTGGAGAGAAAATGGATTCTAAGACTACTCTTGATTTAAAATCGCTACAAGTATACTCAATAGACGATTCACAACTAAAGAAGATAGTTGAAATGGTTAATAGTAAAACCCAAGGTGATATATGGAAATATCTGCTCAAGTAGGTAGCTTATTATTCTAAGTTACAATATTTGCCAATAAAAAACATGGCTTACCACCGGTAATTCACATTAAAATTGGGGATTATTGGGAAAATTGAAATAATTCTTAGGTTTTCTTGGTCCGCTTCGTCACTATCACTGATATATGCATAGAAAGGGTTTTTACGATTATAGAGATTATATACACCTATATGGGCATCAATTTTCCCACTTGGCAACTCTTTGAACCACTGATATTTTATATCTAAATGGTGAAACGGAGGGAGTATGGCGTTATTTCTTTGAGAAGCAGTTTCTATAAATTGGCCATTAATAAATGAGACATCATCAGCAATCGAAAAGCGATAACCGCTTCCATAAACCCAATTTAAAGCAAGCTTTCGGCTAGGACTAATTTGATAAGAAATACCTGCATTCAAATCATGTCTTCTATCATATTTATAGGGAAATGGCTGGCCATTATCGATTTCATCAAATTGCCTATTCGAGATGGCATATTTATAGTTAATCCACCAGTTCAATTTTTCCGTATCTGTTTGAAAGCTTAATTCAACGCCTTGTGAGTTGCCTGAACCTACTACCACTTCTTTTTCCAAATCGATTACCTCTGCAACAACAATAGGCTCGTTATTAATTATGCTAAAGAAAAAGTCAGTTGGGTTCCTATAATCTAGCAAATTACTGTAGTTCTTATTAAATAGATTTAGGGTCACCGATTGATATTTGGATAATTTTAATTTAGTAGACAATGAAAACTCTAAGGCCTGTTCTGGTTCCAATGTTGCTGAACTAGGATACCAAAGATCAGAAGGTAGACCTACCCCCGGATTAAGTAATAGGTGGACATTCTGATGCATAATAGAACTCATAAGTTCGATCCTTATATTGTCACCTAGGTACGAAAGTGAGAACCGGGGCTCAAACAAGTTATACCCAAAGTCATCCCCAAAATTTCTTACAAAACGTAATCCTGCTTTGAGGTACATAGTGGGAATCAAATGCTTCCGCAACTCCAGAAAACCAGCTGCATTATTCGATCTTAGCTTAGATTGGATCTTGCTAACGGCCAGCGGATCTAAAGACAAATAGAGTGTATCTCTGTTAATGATTGGAGAAAATGATTGTCTATTAAATTCGGCTCCAAAAACCAATTCACCCAGTCTGTCGGAGTAGTACTTCACTCTAACTTTGGATAAGTAATCTCGATTGAGTGAAAGAGTCAGTACATCAAAGGCAAAGTTATTTAGTAAGGTATCCGTGGAGACAGAGCGTTCAAAAGAGCTTCTTGTATTAAAATTATATTGGCTGAAATTTAAAAAGGCGCTGATATTAAACTTACCAACTATGCTATTATAGTTCAAGCCTACTAGTGTATTTCCCCAATTAATTTCATTGAAATTCTTTTCTACTAATAAAGTATCGACCCGATAAAAATCATCTTGATCCTGAAACTGGATCACATCATTTCCACTGTACGCCGTTAATGAAATCTTTTGTGTAGGACTGAAGTTATGCGTCAGTTTACCATAGCCATCATAATAACCCAATGTACTATTGTCGAAAGAAAGAATGCGGTTAATAAGAGGTTTTGTTATGAGGTCCAATGTACTTATCCGCCCTGAAAACAAGTAACTGGATTTCCCTGTAATTATAGGTCCTTCTATACCAATATTTACGCCATCTATACCCAAACCCACTTTACGCTCATGCACATTTTTGTTACCTTCTTTCAAATTAATTTCGATAACTGATGAAAGCTTGCCTCCATGTTCGGCAGAAAATCCCCCAGCACTAAAACTTGCATTTTGAACTAAATCTGGCAAGAATATAGAGTTTATCCCTCCGACATGACTAAACTCATACACAGAAATACCATCTACTAAAATTAAATTTTGGTCAGCACTTCCGCCTCTTACGTACAGACCATGACTGCCTTCACCACCGGAATCTACCGAGGCTATTTGTCTGGAAGCTCCGATAATATCGTTTGATCCTGTGATACCAGTGGAGTGTTCAATATTTTCAAGATCATGTAATTTACCTCCGATAATATCGTCCGGAAACACTTTAGGTATAGGTCTAATTACGATGGTATCAAGACGGTTGCTATGATCCATCGCGACTTCTAAAATATTGGTTCTTGGATCTACTAAGTAGTTCTTGTCCTGATAACCCAATAGACTAAAAAACAAACTATTGATCTTCTCGGGTAATCGGCTAAATCGAAAAGAAAAATATCCGTTATCATCTGTATAAGACACATATTCCCCAGCTAACACTAATACATTTGATAAGGGTTCTGAGGTTCTTGAGTCAATGACTTTACCAAAGAAATTGTAGCTAAACTCTATTCTATTAGGGTCTATATAAAGTAGAATTTTCTGATTTTTCTTTAGTAAATAAGAAATGTTGTAAAAAGGTAAGATTTCATTGAGGAACTCATCTAATGTACATTGACCATTAGAAATAAAAACTTCTTGTTTTGTGTCTATTAAACTAGGTGAATAGGAAAATTGAATGTCCGTTTGATCTTGGATTACACGTAGGCAATCTTCAAGATCAAGAGTGATTTTTTCCTTGAAAAGAATGGTACTTTCAAGGTATTCCTGCGCACTTAATTGGAGTGAAGAAAGAAGTAGAAAAATCGTGGCGAACGGATACCATCGCATACACGTATTTTTACTTACAAATTACTGAATTAATTGAAACTGTATTTTCAGTAATGGTATAGTCTAATCCTATGATCGTTTTTAATTCATCAAGAATTTCAGTTAACGATTCATTGGTAAATCTACTCGTAACACGACAAGAGCTTATAGCGCTATCATCTTGGATAGAGAAACGTACATCAAATGCATTTTCTAAATCGGTAAGAATATTGGAAAGAAGTTCATTTTTAAAAGTAAACCTATGCCCTACCCAATCATTGAGGGCATTCGCATTAGATTCAAATACAATATAGTCACCGCCTTTCTTTTCTAATTTTTGACCTGGGTTTAATTCTATGTTCCGTTTAGTTGTATTAACTGAAACCTTACCACTTCTCACGAACACTTCGAATTCTGAATCATTGGATAATACGCTGAAAGAAGTCCCTAGAACTGTTATCGTTTCTTTTGCTGTTTTGATTTTAAATGCTCTGGAAGGATCATGTTCTATGTCAAAGAAAGCCTGACCATCTAACGCTACTATTCGTTCTTTTTCAAAGTTAGTTAGCTCTTTTATGCTTGAACCTTTCATGAGCCAAATGTCCGATTTGTCTTTTAACTCAATACCAAGATTTTCATGGGAAGCATAATAGCTTGTATCATCTGGTTGTATGATGCTGCTAGATCCCGAATTAAATATAAAGTATGCACCTACTACTAATAACAATACGGCTGCAGCGCTCCAAATAGGAATAACTCGAGTTTTACTTTTCGGAAAGTCTAGTTTAGATTCAATGGCATCGAAAGATGATGAAGCATCGAACTCTCTATATTCATGGATATCTTCTGAAGCGTTCCAGATTTTTTCATAATCCTGTAAAGCTTCTACATTTTCCTTTGATTCTTCTAACCATTTATCAAGCTGAGACTTTTCTGCTTCTGCAGAGTGATCTCTCAGCATATTAAGAATTATGGATTCAATATTTTCTTTAAAACGGCTCACTTAGTGTCTTTTAGGTTTTTTCTTAAAAAATCTAATGCCTTCATCATGTGGTTTTCGACTGTTTTTTTAGAAATACCTAGATCATTTGCGATTTCGTCGTAAGTTAAACCATTTTTACGGCTCATGAGAAACACTTCTTGGCATTTTGGAGGCAATTGTCGTATTGAATTATTCAACTTCTCTTTTAACAAATAATTAGCGCTGACAAGTTCAAAATCTTGAGTCTCTTTTTCGGCATTTTCTATTTTAATAAGATTCTCTTTGGCTAACTTTTGTCTCAGTTTTTTTTGCCTGAATTTTTCTATGGTCTTATTATAGGTGGATTTGAAGAGATAAGGTTTTAAATCAATGTCATCCTTGATTTGTTCTCTTTTTTCCCAGATCTGTATAAATACTTCTTGCACAATGTCTTTCGCTAATACATGGTTTTGTACTAATGAATATGCATAATTGCACAATGGATTAAACCATTGATCAAACAATTGACGAAATTCATTTTTATGTTTAAACACTGCCATGTTAGCTATCTAATACAATATTAGGAATTTTGACAAATTGAAATCAAGTATATTAGGGATCTTACAATGGAAATGTCTCTGATGCGAGTCCAATTGATTTTATAAATGCCCTATCATCTGTCTTATTCACTTTTTCCATTTCATCAAAAAAGTAAAAAAGGTTTTCCATGGGCATATTGCCAACCAATTCATCTTTGGCCATTGGACAACCCCCATACCCTTTAATGGTTCCATCAAATCGTAAACAACCTTGATCGTATGCGGCTTGTATTTTTTCTTTCCAATTATCAGGTCTGGTATGTAAATGAGCGCCAAACTCAATTTTAGGAAATGCTGGAATAAGTGCTTCAAACAAATAACTTATAGAATCTGGTGTGGCAACACCAATGGTATCTGACAATGAAAATATTTCAATACCCAAAGTAGCTAACTTTTCCACCCAATGTATTGAGATTTCTGTGTTCCATGGATCCCCATATGGATTGCCAAATCCCATTGAAATATAAACTACTAATTTCTTATTCGTATCCTCACAAAGCATTTGGATATCCTGCACCCGTTCCATGGATTCTTCAATACTTGCATTTGTATTTCTGATTTGGAACGTTTCCGAAATAGAAAATGGGTATCCGAGATAGTCTATTTCATCATATTTAGTAGCTTGTAAAGCGCCTCTAAAGTTGGCTACAATAGATAATAACTTGCTAGATGATGTAGATCTGTCTAGACCTTGTAAAACATCATGCGTGTCTCTCATTTGAGGAATTGCCTTAGGAGAAACAAAACTTCCAAAATCGATTGTATCAAATCCAACTTGTAATAGTTGATTTATATACTTTATCTTGGTTTCAGTTTCAATAAATTCATGAATACCTTGCATGGCATCTCTTGGGCATTCAATTAATTTTATTTTTCCTGTTGACATTATGAACAAAGGTAAAATAAGAATGTCTAATAATCAGGACGTAATGTAATAGTTACTGAAATATGAAAGAATCAATTGTGTTAATCATCTCTTTTCTTTGCTTTTTGACGGGTTTCTTATCCTTAACGCTTGGCTTTGTGGGACTGGACTTGCAGGTGCTTTCTTTTTTAAAATCATGGCCTCCAATACTATCCTTAATTTTTAAGTTAATACTTCTATTTGGCGGCTTAAGCGTCTTCTACATACAAAGACAGAAATTTGCTGAAAGAAAAAAGGCAGGATAAAAATCCTGCCCTCTATACTTTAGTTTCCTTTTACCGTATTTATAATATTCGCGGCTACTTTATAAGGATCTGCATTAGAAGCTGGTCGTCTATCTTCTAACCATCCTTTCCAACCATTTTCAACTGTAGCTATTGGAATACGTATTGAAGCACCCCTATCGGAAACTCCATAAGAGAATTTGTCAATACTTTGCGTTTCATGCTTACCCGTTAATCGTTGATCATTATAGGCACCATAAACTGAAATAGCATGTCTTATTCTGTCTGGCGCTCCAAATTTCTCACAGATCTCATCATATACTTCCTTTTTACCAGCAGTTCGTAAAGCTGTATTACTAAAATTTGCGTGCATTCCAGAGCCATTCCAATCACCGTGAACTGGCTTAGGGTGTAGATTTATTCGAACGCCATATGCTTCACCTACTTTTTCCAATAAGAATCGTGCTAACCATACTTGATCACCAGCTTCTTTAGCTCCTTTCGCAAATACTTGATACTCCCATTGACCTTTCATCACCTCCGCATTAATCCCTTCTATATTAATCCCTGCTTCAATACAGATATCCATGTGTTCTTCAACGATCTCTCGACCCACAGCATACTCAGCTCCAACTGAGCAGTAGTATGGCCCCTGCGGTGGAGGGAAATAACCTTTGGCAGGAAAACCTAAAGGTGTATGGTGATCTAAATCCCACAATGTATATTCCTGTTCAAAACCAAACCAGAAATCATTATCATCATCGTCAATAGTAGCACGTCCATTAGAAGCATGCGGTGTACCATCTGGGTTCATAACCTCACACATTACCAAATATCCATTTACTCTAGTTGGATCCGGAATTAAGCGAACTGGCTTTAACAAACAATCTGAAGAGTTACCTTCTGCTTGATTAGTCGAGGAACCATCAAAAGACCAGATTGGACAATCCTCTAGATTGCCTTTGAATTTGCTTTCATCGAGGATCTTTGTTTTACTCCTCATCATTTGGGTTGGGTAACTGCCATCCAACCAGATGTACTCAAGTTTGAATTTCTCCATGGTTTTGATCTTAGGTATTAAGTTTCATTTTTACGAAACCACAAAAAAAGGATATGTATTAAGAAAAATATATATATAAGCTTTAATACTTTTCCACATCTTTCCACAATTTTGCTTATTGGGCGATTTTTTGGTCTTTGGGCGCTCGTTGCATGGTAATATTCGTACCTTCCTAACAGCTAAAGAAGTCCTAGGGATGAAACCCTTTTTTCAACACATACTGATATATTGTTTCATATTCATTAGTTCTACAGCCATTGCTCAAGATATACCAGTAGAGCTGCGCGCTCAGATTGAAGCCTTTGTTGAGAATGCCGAAGCAGATGACATTGATCTAACTCAGATAATAGATGTCATTTCAACCTATTTGGAAAGGCCTTTTGATTTGAACCAGGTTTCAGCAGAAGATATCGCAGAGCTTGGCATCTTAACTGCATTTCAGATTGAAGAATTTATTCAGTATCGTGAGCTCTATGGGCCATTTTTAGAAGAGGAGGAACTTCAAGTCATCCCAGGTATTGATCCTGATTTAGCCAATTTATTGGCTAGTATAGGACAAATCAAAGGTGAAGGCGCCTTCCATGTACCATTACATAAAATGGCTTATCAAGGTAGCAATGAACTCTATACAAAATGGATTAGAGTTTTAGAACCCTCTGTAGGTTTTGATGGTAACCCGGATAAGAATAGATATTTAGGCGATCCTAACAAATATACTGTACGGTACAAGTATTCTTATGAAAATCGGCTACGGTATGGACTTCTACTAGAGAAAGATCAAGGGGAAGAGTTTTTTAGAGGTTCAAATAGACAAGGTTTTGATTACATGTCAGGATATGTTTACTTAAAGGATAGAACGCCTGTCTTAAAAGATGTAATCATCGGTGATTATACCGTTAGTATGGGGCAAGGACTTATAGCACATAATGATTTTGCTTCGGGAAAAAGCGCTTGGGTTACCAATGTTAAAAAAGGAGGGAGGACTATTAGGCCTTACGGCTCTGTAAACGAGAATCTATATAACAGAGGTTTAGCGGCTACCCTAAATGTAAGCAATAAGATAGAGGCTAGTTTATTTGGGTCCATGGCTAGAAAAGATGGGACTATCTTAGCTATAGACACGGTAAGCAATGATATTGTGGATCTATCGTTTAGTTCTTTTTTCAACAGTGGATATCACCGGACTCCTTTAGATATTCAAAAGGAGAAAACACTTACAGAACTTAAATATGGTTCCGTTGTCAAGTACAAAGGCAGATATCTTAAGCTTGGTTTAAATTACCAACATCAAGAATATAATTCAGAATTTTCGCCGGTAAATGCGTTGTACAATGCATATAGATTTAGAGGAAATAGTCTTGATAATCTTAGTCTAGACTACTCTTTAAAGTACAAGAACTTTCTATTCTATGGTGAGTCTGCTCATTCTTTAGGGTCTGGATTTGCAAATATACATGGACTCCTTATGGGTCTTGATCGCAAAACATCTTTGGCATTGATATATCGAAAATATGATATCGATTATCATGTAATTAACCCAAATGCTTTTGGTGAAAGAACAGCTGTTGCCAATGAGCAAGGTCTTTATTTAGGTCTTGATATCAAACCAAACTATCATTGGCAGATTCGTGCGTATGGTGATATTTGGAGGCACCCATGGCTAAAGTTTCAAACAGATTCTCCAACAACTGGCAAAGAGTATTTGGTCAGAATTGACTATAAAATTAAGAGGAAACTAAATGCCTATGTGCTATACTTTAACGAACGTAAGTTTGACAACATAAACCTGGATCAAATTATAGATCCAGTGACCGCACAAAGAAGACAAAAGATGCGGCTCCACATAAGTTACAATATTTCAAAAGCAATACTCCTTCGCTCTAGGTATGAGCTTTCATGGTTTAATCAATCCGATCAAAGGTCCAAAGGATATCTATTATTTCAGGATATAGTCTACAAACCGATTGAATCACCGATTGAGTTTTCAACACGTCTAGCATTTTTCAATACTGATGATTACAATAGTAGAATATATGCCTATGAAAATGATCTCTTGTATGAGTTTTATATTCCGGCTTACTTCTATAAAGGATCAAGGTATTATCTCAATCTTCGCTATCGGGGCATAAGGAATGTGTTGATGGAGTTTAGATATGGTTATGTGCAATACGATAATCGTGATATAATTGGTTCTGGTCTAAATTTGATAGAAGGCAATAAAAGGACCGAACTTAAGGCCCAAGTCAAATACAAATTCTAATCAGGATATATTAAGTATGGTTTTCTCATTTCTTTAAAAGTAGCCAGACTTGAAGTCCATGAATTCTCAATACTAGCTTTATCAAACCCGTCTATTATTTGGCGTCGTAACTCACTAGTCCCCGCTAATTTTTCAAAAAAGTTATTGTCAAGAAAGAAAGGAACATTCTTTTCTTTACTGGCTTTGTAGAATTCAAGAAGGTATGATACATCTAGACCCTGTTCTTTAATTTCCTCCGGTGTCAAAGCTTCCAAATCGCGTCCAAAGCAAAGCATATTTTCATGCTTGGGATATTTTGAGCCCTCGCCTGACTTGGGTGTAAAATAATATTCATATTGATTTAACGCTGGATGTCCTAACACAGTAAATGGGTCTTCGGTACCTCTTCCAATTGAAACATTGGTCCCTTCAAAAAAACAAAGTGAAGGATATAATAGTACAGCTTTGTGGCTAGCCAAATTAGGTGATGGTTTTATTGGTAAGTCAAAGGTTGTAGCTCTATTATATTTCGGACAAGCAATTACAGATAAGTCCAAAGACTTGGCATCCTTTATCCATTCTTCTCCTTTCACCATGTGAGCGTACTCCCCTATTGTCATACCATATAAAACAGGAATATTATGTAAGCCTACAAAACTTTTGTATTCTTCGGTAAGGCTAGGTCCATCCACAACAAAGCCGTTGGGATTAGGCCGATCTAAAACTATAAGTCGGACATCATACTCAGCACATGCCTCCATCATGTAAGTCAATGTGGATATATAGGTGTAAAACCTGCAACCAACATCTTGAATATCAAATAGAACAACATCTATACCTTCTAATTGGCTTTCACTGGGTTTTTTATTTGATCCATATAAGGAAATAATGGGTAATCCAGTTTTAGTATCCGTTCCATTTTCTACCAATTCCCCTGCATCTGCTTTTCCCCTAAAACCATGCTCAGGTGCAAAGACCTTTTTAACAGTAACACCTGCTGCAATCAAGCTATCTACCAAGTGCTTGCCTTCAAGAACACTGGTTTGGTTGACAAGCAGTGCTACATTTTTATCTTTTATTTTATTTAAATACAAATCTGTTTGTACAGCACCTGGGGCAGGATAATCAACTACAAACTTATCATGTTGGGTTAATTGCTCTTGTTCTTGAATTTGAGCATTGCAAGAAAATAAAAATAATGTAGGAATTACTACTTTCACAATTCTATACATAGAACATATTTTTAATATGTCACAAAGATATGCAGTTGTAGATATAGAAACCACTGGTGGAGATCCTAGACGGGATAAAATCACCGAAATTGGCATTGTGATCATGGAAGATCAGGAACAAGTCGATAAATATTCGACATTGATTAACCCCGAACGTTCTATTCCTGAATTTATAACTCGCATCACTGGTATAACAAATGAAATGGTTGCTTCAGCGCCAAAATTTTATGAAGTTGCTAAAGAGATCGTTCAAAAAACGGAAGGTGCAATTTTTGTTGCACATAATGTCCGATTTGATTATCAATTTCTTCAAAATGAATTTAAACAGCTGGGGTATACTTTTTCAAAACGAAAATTATGTACTGTTCGATTAAGTCGTAGAGTTTGGCCAGGGCTACCTTCTTATAGTTTAGGAAATCTAATCAAACATTTTGAAATTGAGGTGAGTGCCCGACATAGAGCTTTGGATGACGCATATGCAGCATCAGAGGTGCTCAAAAGCGCTTTAGAGTCAGCCAATACCAAGAAAGAAATTAGGCAATTAGTATCTGAAGGGGTTGCTTTAACACGTTTACCAACTCAACTGAAACAAGAAGATATATTGACCCTTCCTGAGGAATGTGGGGTATACTATTTTAAAGATGCTCATGACAACATTGTTTATATAGGGAAAAGTAAGAGTATCCAAAAAAGAGTAAAGCAACATTTTTCTAAAGAAGGGCGTAAAGCGAACCGCTTGTTTCGAGAAGTTGCTCAAATTGATACCGTGATAACGGGAAGTGAACTATTATCACTTTTACACGAGTCTATGGAGATTAAAAAACATAAGCCTCCTATTAATGTTGCGCAGAAAACTACAGCATATCCATATAGAATACTTAGTGAGCAACTAGATGATGAGTTTATCACATTTGCCATAGTTAAGCAAGACTTACTGCTTGTTGATGGGCAGGAATTACATGGACGATTTACAAAGAAAAAGTATGCAACAGATCATTTGAAATGGTTAAGTGCCGAATATGAATTATGCAATCAAAAGGTCGGTCTTGAGAAGAAAAGTGATGCTGCTTGCTTTCTATACGAATTTCAAAAATGTATGGGAGCTTGTGTGGGAGAAGAATCTTTGGAGTCATATAATTTACGGGCTTTAGCTGCAAAGAATAGTTTCCGATCTTTCACAAATGCAAACTTTATTATCATAGAAGAAAGCAACAACATTGACGAGATTGTTGTATTCATTATCGCTGACAACAAATTCCAAGGATATGGTTATGCGAGTAGTGAACGATCATATACCTACCAAGATTTAGAGCAAAGCTTGCATATTCCATCGAACGGAAATGAGGAATGTGAAGATATAATTAGGCAATATATGGGAAGTAGAAAAAATCTACGAATTGTATTTCCCTGATTTGGAAATGATATCAGACATCTCGACTTGAAGTTCCTGTGCTTTGATTCTGGCTGCTGATGCAAAATCGCTGCCTTGAGAAGCAAAAATGATGGAACGTGATGAATTTACAATAAGTCCAACATCATCATTAAGTCCATGCTCACATACCTTTGATAAGCTTCCCCCCTGCTTTCCGACACCAGGCACTAAAAGAAAATGGTTAGGAATTATCTTTCTGATTTGCCCAATGTGCTCAGGTTTTGTTGCACCGACTACATACATCATATTTTCATCACTGCCCCAATTAGAAGATGTTTTTAATACCTCTTTATACAGTTCAACCCCTGCTTCATTTTTGATAAATTGAAAATCAAAGGCTCCTTGATTCGATGTTAAGGCTAAAAGTATAGACCACTTATTTTCAAAAGATAAAAATGGTTTAATGGAATCAGCGCCCATATATGGGGCTAAAGTGATCGCATCAAAATTATAGGTTTCAAAAAAGCATTTAGCATATTGAGTTGAAGTATTACCGATATCCCCTCTTTTTGCGTCAGCGATAATAAATTGCTCCTCGGGTATATATTTGAGGGTTTCCTCTAAGGCTTGCCAACCCATTATACCTAAGCTTTCATAGAAAGCTATGTTTATTTTATATGAGATGCAAAGATCTTCAGTAGCCTCAATAATACACTTATTAAAATAACTGATTGGGTTCTGTTTCTCTTCACGAATAAAGGAAGGAATCTTTGCAATATCTGAATCTAATCCTACGGAAAGAAAACTCTTTTTCCTAAGGATTTCCTTTTTCAAAAATTGCTTGTCTTTACTAAGATTAGATGCCATTAATAGCTTCTACGGATTTAATTTGAGGCATTTTCTGCTTTAGGGTTTGCTCTACTCCTGCTTTCATTGTCATCACAGACATTGAACAAGTTTGGCAGTTTCCAAGCCAACGAACTTTTACTTCCCAATCATCTGTAATCTCTACTAGTTCGATATTACCCCCATCGACGGCAAGATGAGGACGTAAATCATCCAATGCTTTATCAAGCTCCTTTAGAATTTCTACTTTTTCAGATGTGGACATATGGTAAAATTACGAAATAACTATTTAATTGACCCGTACGATAGGCGTCTTACCCAATGATTTATTTCTTTCTTCTAAGTTAGTAATAAAAGCTTGCGTGAGATTTTCAAAAGGTTCAATCGCTGGATGATCATCTTTCAGCATAAAAGGTTGTCCTGCATCCCCAGACTCTCTAACGCTTTGTATAAGCGGTATTTGACCTAGTAAGGCTGTTTCTCCTAATGTCGCCAATCTTTGTCCACCACCCTTTCCAAACAGCTCATATTTTTCATCTGGATGCGCTTCTGGTGTAAACCAACTCATATTCTCAACTACGCCTAATATCGGCACATTTACATTGGGCAATAAAAACATATTCATGGCTTTTAAAGCATCTGCAACTGCAACATCTTGTGGTGTTGTAACCATTACTGCACCTGTAAGCGGTAATGTTTGCACCAATGTCAATTGTATATCTCCAGTGCCTGGTGGAAGATCTATAATAAGAAAATCAAGGTTTGGCCACACACAATCAAATACAAATTGCTTAATAATACCACCCAGCCTTGGCCCTCTTAACACTACCGCTTGTTCAGCTTCCAATAAATAGCCAAGAGATATCGAATGCAGTCCATACTTTTCAATAGGAATTATCTTCGGTTTACCAGCCAAATTTTGCACTTGAGGTCGAGTATCTTTTAAATCTAACATTGTGGGCATGGAAGGTCCATATAGATCAGCATCTAGTAGACCTACCTTGTATCCCGATTTAACTAGGCTCAAGGCCAGATTAGCTGATATGGTTGATTTTCCTACTCCTCCTTTTCCTGAACCGACAGCAATAATATTTTTAATTTGAGGAAGCGGATCATTAGCATTGTTTGTATTCTCCGCCACAAATTGTATTAATACCTTTGCGTTTGGGTATTTATTCAGTATGGCCTCTGTACATTCTGCATTCAACAAAGGTTTTAAATTTTGTTCTTGAGGTCGTAATCGTATATCAAATGTTATTTGATCATCTTGTATTTTAAGTTGATGAACAAACTTCGATTGAACGATATCTTCACCTGTATTTGGGTTTTTCACCGTCCGCAATGCTTGTAGCACAGTATTATTATCAATCATACTCATATAAACGTCTGCAATTTGAGAGGGTTCAAAGATAATTTATATCTAAGTTTCTTAGCTTTGCAGCGGTGAATCAAATGCCGAATTTTTAAATAAATGAAGGTTTATACTTCCATTAATGATCTTCCTGATCTAGGAAAACATATTGTGACTTTTGGGTCATTCGATGGCTTACATCTAGGACACAAAAAACTATTGGAAAGAATTCAACAATTAGCACAGGAGCATGATTGTAAAACAACGGTTATTACTTTTCACCCCCATCCCAGATTACTATTGGATGCCAGTAATGCCAATATCAAGCTTCTATCGACTATTGAAGAGAAAAAGAAAGGCTTGGATGATTTAGGTATAGATAACCTTATTATTGCGCCCTTTACTCTTGAATTCTCCCAACAACACCCCAGGGAATACATTGAAAAATTTGTACTAGAAAAAATCAGACCATCCGGTATAGTCCTAGGCTATGATCATCGGTTTGGCTTACATCGACAAGGTGATTTCAGTCTTTTTGAACAATATGAGGAGAGATTTGAATTCGGCATTTTCCAAATAGACAAGAAGCAAATTGATGAAAATGCGGTTAGTTCAACCTCTATTCGTAAATCTTTATCCGAAGGTAACATTGAACAAGCAAATAGATTACTGGGATATCCGTATACCTTAAGTGGTCAAGTAATAAAAGGAGATGGAATAGGAAGGACATTGGGCTACCCAACAGCAAATCTAGAAATTCTAGGTAGTCATAAGTTAATCCCTCAAGATGGGATATATGCATGCTTGGTAGAACTAGATGGGGTCAGCTATGAAAGTATGCTTTATATAGGTCATAGACCATCCATCAAAAAGAATGACTCAAAGAAAGTCGAAGTTAACATTTTTGACTTCGATCAAAATATTTACGGTCGAACGCTCTCCATTCGGTTCAAATCATATATTCGAGGAGATGCCACATTTGATTCGATGGAAGCTTTATCGAATCAGTTAGCCTTAGATAAAATACAAACTAGGGAATACTTTGATAGACCAACATACCAAAAGCCATCAAGGAAGGCGGCTATTGCTATTCTCAATTATAATGGTGTTGAGTATTTGGAAGCCTACCTTCCAGAAGTAGTGAGAACCATTCCTGACTATTGCGATATTTATGTCATTGACAATGGAAGTGGAGATGAATCTTGCAAATTCATTAGAGACTGGTTTCCCGAGATCCATTTAGTTGAACTTAGTCAAAATTATGGTTTTGCGGAAGGATATAATAAAGGTCTCGAATATGTTGATGCCGAATTTACCGTATTGTTAAACTCTGATGTGCTAGTTACTGATCAGTGGTTAGAGCCTATCATTGAACAAATGGAGCAACAGGATACTATAGCCGCAATGATGCCAAAAGTGTTAAGCCTTGAGAATAAAGAACTATTTGAGTATGCTGGTGCGGCCGGTGGCTTGCTAGATCCCTTAGGCTATCCTATTTGCAAAGGTAGGATGTTTGAAACGTGCGAAGTTGATGAGGGTCAATATGATAAAGGCTCCGAAGTGTTTTGGGCCAGCGGGGCTGCAATGGTTGTTCGAACTAAAATCTTCAAGGATTTCGGTGGTTTTGATGCGGACTATTTTGCTCATCAAGAAGAAATAGATCTTTGCTGGCGATTTAAGAATGCAGGATATTCATGTCAAGTCTTCCCACAATCAGAAATATTTCATCTTGGTGGAGGAACCTTGAGCTATCAGGATCCATATAAAGTCTACCTAAATTTTAGAAATAATTTATGGACACTGCTCAAAAATGAGAAAGGATCGAATTTACTTTGGATTATTCCTATACGCCTTATCCTAGATGGAGCGGCAGGTATATTTATGCTTTTTAAAGGTCAGTGGAAAGGAACGATCAATGTTGTGTCTGCCCATCTAAATGTGTATATGTCTATAGGTCAAATACGGAAAAAGAGAAGGCAAAATAAAATGCTTACAGAAAAATATAAAGTGGCGTTTCCGAATTATAACGGTAGAATCCGACAGTGGAGCATCTTTCAATATTTCTTATTTGGTAAGAAGAAATACTCTGAGCTCTAATGAATAAAAAATTAAAACCAAGTATTGTTTTTGAAGATGAACATCTGGTCTTTGTAAACAAACCACCTGGGGTACTTAGTATTCCTGATAGGTATAGAGAGGATCTGTTCAATGTGCAGACTTACATACACGACATGTATGGTAGTATTTACACCATTCATAGAATAGATAAAGATACTTCTGGTTTAATGGTGTTCGCAAAAAACGATGTAGCTCATAAGACGATCAATACCCTATTCGAAAATCGACAAATATTCAAATCATATTTAGCCATTGTTGAAGGTCAATTTCCTAATGAAACCCTAACGGTCAATGAACCTTTACTTTATAATAAGGTTGCAAAACGCATGGAGGTAAACCCAAAGGGGAAAGAATCGACCAGTCATTTTTCACTATTAGAAAGTTTTCAAACGGTAAGCTTAATAAAGGCAGAAATAGAAACTGGGAGGATGCATCAAATCCGAACACATCTTCGATTTGCTGGTTATCCTTTGATTGTAGATAGCATATATGGCTTTAAGGATGCTTTTTATTTATCAGAGATAAAACGCAAGCGAATGAATCTAGCAGCCGATCAAAAGGAAAGGCCTTTACTTTCTCGTCAAGCCTTGCATTCAGCTGTTATATCATTTGCTGCTTTCGGCAATGAGTATCATGTGGACCTTTCTGAACAATTACCTAAAGATCTAAAAGCTGTTCTTTACCAATTAAGGAAGCTTTCGAAAAAAGAGTAGTAAGCTAAAATGCATTAGGCTAAAATATCGCAGACCTTTTCCCATTCAACTGTTTTTCGCTCTAATTCCTCTTCCATTTTTTTGAATTCAATCATCAAATCATTAGCATTTGATTGATGGTAAAATTCAGGGTCGGCCATTTTCTCCCTGCTGTTTGCTAAGGATGATTCTAGTTTCTCTATATCTCTTTCTAGGTATTGAAGTTGGCGATTCAATTTTTTCCTTTCTTCGAATGTAAGGCTTGGCTTTTTCTGCTCAGATTCGTTTGCCAAATTCTCATTTGTACTTTTATTTTTTTGATGAGCGTAAACTCTAAGATCTTCTCCTTTCCTTTTATCAAGAACATAATCTATATCTCCTAAGTACTCCTTTACCTGGCCATCCTTAAACTCAAACGTTTTATTGCTTAATCCTTTTAGAAATTCTCTATCGTGAGAGACGACAAGAACATTACCATCAAATTTTTGAAGAGCTTCTTTAAGAACATTAATAGCATAGATATCTAAGTGATTGGTTGGCTCATCAAGGATTATAAAATTTGACGGATGCATGATCATACAAGCCAAGGCCAATCTTGCCTTTTCTCCCCCACTTAACACACTCACTTTTTTGTCAACGTCCTCTCCTGAAAACATAAAAGCACCTAGCACGGATCTAATTTCAGAACTCGTTTTATTATAACCTACTTGAGTAGCTGTTTCCAATACTGTATTTCGAACATCTAAGCCTTCACTTTGCTCTTGATCATAGTAAGCTGTGATAACTTTATAACCAAGATTTGCATCACCTTTAGTTGGTTCTATTATTCCTTTTATAATTTTTATGAGTGTGGACTTGCCCATTCCATTTTGACCAATAAAAGCAACTTTGTCGCCACGCAGAATCTCCAAAGAAACATTTTCAAACACTTTTTTCTCACCATAGTGTTTGGCCAATTCTTTCCCTTCGAAAACAATTTCGCCAGATCTACCTTCAAAAGGGAAAACTAAATTCATCAATTTTTCATGATCCTCTTCGTAATGTACTCGCTCCATCTTAGCCAACTGCTTTTCCATAGACTGAGCCATAGAAGTTTTTGTTGCCTTCGCTTTAAATCTAGTTATGGTTCTTTCTTTTTCTTTAATGACTTTTTGTTGATTAACATATTGGGCTCGAAGGATTTCATGGCGCTGCTCTTTTTCTACCAGATATTTCCTATATGGTAATTTATAATCTTCTGCTGCCCCATTTCTTAGTTCAATTATTCTATTGGCTGTGTTTGAAAGAAAGTCTTGGTCATGTGATACAAGAATTATAGCACCTGGATAATTGGCAATATACTTTTCGAACCAAATAATAGACTCAATATCAAGATGGTTGGTAGGCTCATCAAGAAGTAGCAAGTCTGGTTGTCTGAGCAATAATTTAGCTAGTTCAATCCGCATTTGCCAACCGCCACTTAATGTCGACAAAGATTGGTTCATTTGTTCATCTTTAAACCCCAAACCCTTTAATAACTTAATGGCTTCTGTTTCTGGATTTGTAAAAGGGAACGCCGTTAGTTGTAATTGTTTTTGATCAAGATCATCTAATAAGCTAGTGATTCGATCATGATCTTTTTCATTTTCAAGACTGCTTTCAATTTCTTGAATGTCAGCTTTTAACGCAAAATACTCCTTAAACGAGCTGCACGTTTCTTGTAGAATTGTATTTGATTTATCTTCTGGCAGGAACTGACGGAGGTAGCCAATTTGATTATTTTTTGGTATGTCTATTTTACCTGTATCTGCTGACTGATCACCAGCAATAATCTTAAGTAAGGTGGATTTACCGCAACCATTCCTTCCAATGAGTCCAATGATATCTTTTGGAGAAACCATAAAATTCACCGAATCTAAGAGCACTCTATCGCCGAATTGTAAGGTTACATCTTTAAGATAGAACATATGACTAGTTTAGGCTTATAAAATCTGGAATCTGAGCTATGACTTTAAAGTTATCTCCTTTATTTTCTAAAATCGTTTTCCACAATTTTATTTTATCAGATTTAAAGGCATAGTTAGCATCCATATCTGATATAATCCAACTTCCATAATCCATTTCTTCCTTTAACTGGCCTTCCGTCCATCCTGAATATCCTAGAAAGAATCGAATTTCATTTGGTCGTATTAATTTACTGGTAATTAAGAATTTCAACTTTTCAAAATCACCACCCCAATAAACACCAGGAGAAACCTCAACACTGTCTTCTAATAAATCGCCAGCTGTATGGATATACTGCATTGAATTAGTCGCTACGGGGCCTCCGTAAAATATTTTAGCTTCAAATTCAGGGAATTCTTCAAATAGACTTTGAATGTCTATATCAACCGGTTTATTAAGTATAAAACCAAGGCTTCCTTGCTCATTATGCTCACAAAGCAAAACCGCAGAACGACTAAAGTGAGAATCCTGCATAAATGGTTCTGCCAATAACACTATTCCTTTTTCTAAATTCATTAAACAACTACATTAGCTTCAATAGTTCGATCTAGTTTTCTAATGAAACCTGTCAGCACCTTTGCCCCTACTTCAGTATGAGATTCCATTCCATCTTTAACGAAATTTTTCATTGTTTGTGTCCATCTTACAGGAGAAGTTAGTTGTTTAACTAAATTTTCACGAATTTGCTCAGCGTCAGTTTCGGCATTTCCTGTTACATTTTGATAGATTGGACATTCTGGCTTCTGAAAGTTAGCCTCACGGATAGCTTGTTCTAAATTGGCCCTTGCTGGCTCCATTAGTGGCGAATGAAATGCACCACCAACAGGTAATACGATTGCCCTCCTAGCTCCCGCTTCTTGACATTTCTCTACAGCTTGTTCAATGCCATCTCTAGATCCTGATATCACTAGTTGACCAGGACAATTATAATTAGCAGGTACTACACCTTCTATACTATTACAAATAGATTCTATTTGCTCATCTTCCATCCCTAGAATAGCAGCCATTGTACCATCTGCCAGTTCAGTAGCTTTTTGCATAGCCAAGGCTCGTTTATAAACCAATTTTAGGCCTTCATCAAAGCTTAGTGTATTATTAGCTACCAGTGCTGTAAACTCTCCTAAAGAATGCCCTGCCACTGCACCAGCATCGCTGATTTGTTTAGCTTTAAAGCTTGCTATGGCATTTAAGAAAACAGCAGGTTGCGTTACTTTGGTTTGTCTCAATTCTTCTTCACTCCCTTCAAACATTATCTTACTCAATCCAAAGCCAAGAATGTCATTTGCCGTTTCAAATAATTCTTTTGCTATCGAGCTACTTTGATATAGCTCCAAGCCCATACCGGGTTTTTGAGAACCTTGACCCGGGAAAACATATACTTTCATTTTGCAATAAAATTTTGGCAAAAATACCGAGCCTAGTTGATTTGAATGAAAAGCAAGTGACTTATTTTAAGTCTGCCTGGATTAAATTCATGAATTCATTTCTCGTTTCAACTTTCTCGAACTCACCTGTGAATGCTGAGGTTGTAGTGACTGAGTTTTGCTTTTGAACACCTCTCATCATCATACACATATGAGCCGCTTCAATAACAACTGCAACACCTAGTGGTTTTAGTGCCTTATCGATACAATGCAATATTTCATTGGTTAGGCGCTCTTGTACTTGTAAACGTCGAGCAAAAACATCAACAACTCGAGGTATTTTACTTAATCCGACAACATAACCATTCGGAATATAGGCTATATGAGCTTTACCATAGAATGGTAAAATATGGTGTTCACACAGCGAATACATCTCTATATTCTTTACTAGAACCATATTTTGATAATCTTCCTTGAATAGGGCTGATTTTAATATAGCTTCGGGGTCCTGTTGATACCCTTTGGTTAAGAATTGCATAGCTTTAGAGGCTCGCTCAGGAGTTTTAACTAAACCTTCTCTAGATGGATCCTCTCCCACTAGTTGTAAAATAGAATCATAGTTCTTTTTTATATCCTCAGTGGTTTCTTCGTCGTAGTTGTGTTTCTCTTGGTATGTCATATAGCTTCTTTCCGTGCAATAAATGCATAAATAATAGAAATTGTTCACATATTATATTGTATAAATCACCTTAAATCATGGATTCGTCTATAATTACTGCATCAAAAATAGAATCTATCTTACTTTTAGAATTGTGAGGAGTATTCTTTTAGGCGATATAAAGCTAGGACGGAACTATCCTTTTATTAACCATGTAATTTTTTGGCTATCCTTACTAGCTTTTCTACTCATCTTTGATCGTGCAGATGAGCCGGCTACGTTTGTATTTTTCAAGGAGATAATCAACATAAGCTTTTTTATTCCTTTAGTCTATTTCAATCTTAATTATCTCATACCGTCATTTTTAGAAAAAGGTAAATTTCTACAGTACTTTCTTATCTCCATTACCCTGATTTTATTGCTAACCCCGATAAAAACAGTGGTTAGTTTTTTAATTCATTATCAATATCCCGAGCAACAAGCGTATTTACTTTCTCACCAATATTTAATAGGATTTCAATTACTATTTGTTTTGCTTGCTTCACTTGAATTTTCGTTAGTAAGTTCCATTTTCAGGCATCAATTAGAAAAGAAAGAACTTCAAGAACAAAATCTTACTTCAGAATTGAAATTTTTGAAGTCTCAAATAGATCCTCATTTCTTTTTTAACACCTTGAACAGTTTGTACGCTTTAACATTAAAAAAGTCAGACAGTGCGCCTGAAACTGTTCTAAAGCTTTCAGAAATTATGAGGTATATGCTGTATGAGTGTAATGAAAAAACAGTACCTCTTGAAAAAGAAATTCAATATATCAACAATTACATTGACTTAGAAAGGATAAGACATGGAAAGGATGCTAGAATTGTGCTAGATATCACAGGAGATTATACAAACAAAGAAATTATGCCTCTTGTATTTTCGCCGTTTATAGAAAACAGTTTTAAGCATGGATTACAAGGAAATATAGACGACAGGTTTATTGAAATAAAACTAGACATTCAAGAGTCCCAACTTTATTTCAATGTAAAGAATAGTAAGTCAGATCTGCGTCTACCAACGGTTCCTTTATACGAAAATGATTCAAAAGCTGGCGGTATAGGCCTCAGCAACGTCCAGAGGCGTTTAAAACTTGAATATCCTAATGATCACAGCTTAAGGATAATTGATAAAGAAGATATTTATAGTATAGAATTAGATTTAAAATTGAAAATATGAGTTACAAAGTATTAATTGTGGATGATGAGCCTTTGGCAAGAGAGGTGATTGAGAGCTACTTATCGCAAATGGATGATTTTGAAATCGTTGCGAGTTGCAAAAATGCCATTGAAGCCAATACTGCATTAAATCAAAATAGTGTGGATCTAATGTTTTTAGACATAAATATGCCCCAAATTTCAGGCGTGGAATTTTTAGAGTCTCTTAAAAACCCACCTGCAATAATCTTTACTACAGCACACCCTGAATTTGCTGTTAAGGCATATGAGCTAGATGTAATAGACTATTTAATGAAACCGATACCATTAGATAGATTCATGAGAGCAACAAACAAGTTCATTGAGTTACAAGGGCCTATACAAGAGCCTGGTGATGGCTTCTTTTTTGTAAAAGCTGATAAAAAATTAGTTAAGGTTCATTTTGATGAGATTTTATATATAGAAGGTTTAAAAGACTATGTTATTATTCGTTTGGATCAAAAGCGCATAATCACACTGCAAACGATGAAGAGTCTAGAACAAAAACTTCCTTCGAATATTTTCATGAGGATTCATCGATCTTACATTGTCAATATTCACAAGATAAAAGCAGTCATAGGTAATTCAGTAGAAATTATTGAAAAAGGAGCTTCGAAGCATATCCCTGTAGGAAAGAATTATAAAGATGATCTATTGAATATAATTAATGCCAATAGATTGTAATTGAAACCTTGGGCGGGTGTGTATTAAAAATTAATAATAGAGAGAGTAAAGCTGGAAGTGGAAAAAAGTATACGAAATTAGAGTCTAAATCTTAATCAGTTTTTCTCTGGATACTTTATCATTAGAGCTTACAACCAATATGTAAGTGCCTGGTAATAATTGGTCAAGTTCTACAGCTAAGCTAAATTCATTATTATATCTGTTGTCTAAAACTTTTATACCATCTATAGTATACATCTCTACCCTATCTATTTCGAATTTATCACTTGTGATATATACAAAGTCAGAGGCTGGATTTGGTAATATACTCACATAAGAATCCGGGTGAAGTGTGTTTGAAGCTAAATTTAAATCTACAGATGTATCAAACCGAGGAAGCGAGAATTGTCTACCTTCTTCGGATACAATAATACCTTCAGAAGTACTCATATTCATTTTGAATAATAGCTCTTCTAATTTGAATCCTATAATATCATCTTCAACTATAAATTCTAAGGTCGCAATTGGACCGCCCCCAGATGCCCCTTTCGCAGAAACTCTAGAAAATCCAGCTTCAATTCGACCACCTATGGGTTGATTGACATATTCAAAAGCTGGCGCTCCATAGCTTAACCATGAATTTTCTAAGAAAGTAAGTTGAACAGAAGAGGAATCAATAAGATCTCCATTAATTGTATAACTAAAGCTTAGCCCACTAACATCAAAAACAGGTAAAGTTTCACTACCTAAAAGAATGTCTATGACTAATAGTTCACCCGAATCGACTTCTGTTTGATGCGGCTCTAGAACTATTGGACTTTCAATTATTTCATACGAAATTTGAGGCAAGAGATTATGTACACCACCGTAGTAACTATCTACTTCTTCCAAATCACTCGCAGCTACTAGACCATCTCCATTAGCATCAGCAAAACCTAAATCTAGGCCATTGATATCTTGAGTGTAAACCCAAGAATCACCAGATTGAGGAACAAAGCCATCTAGATCATCTCTACTAGGACCCGTTTCTCCTAAGGAAAGACCCAGAGCTACTGCATCTTGAACATCTACTTTTCCATCATTATTTACATCACCAGAATACACACAATCCTCCACGCAAAGGCAGTCATCTGTACTCATGGCAACATTATTGAAATCCAACTTTATAATTTCACAACTACCCGCATCTGTACAATATTCAATTTCCAAAAAGTCGTCCCCCGCAGAATTAGGGCTATATATAATTTTATTTTCGCCTGTTATTGTTGCACACTCAAGAACAAGCTCATCATTAGTATCTAATATTTGAACATCACCGAATAATGGAGCTGAAATAAGCTCAAATGTGTAATCCACCATGGGTGTGTTGTGGTGAATGACTAAATCTTGACCAACGAATGCATTGAA
>JAHDDO010000005.1:78704-140775 GCA_020629315.1 Saprospiraceae bacterium
CATATACTTCATCATCCTTTACGTATTGGACAGTATTCGGATTTTCATGAACATTAATGTCGTAAGAAATATCATTGCCAGATCCATTTGAAAATGTAATGGATTCCTCTCCACTAAATCCTAAATTTGGCGCATACTCCCAACAATTAGCATTAATCTCTTCTAAAGTACCACCTATTGGATCTTGGTTTGGAAGATGACCTTCTTCAACAACAAGAATTAGATTAGATTTGTCATCAGTTTGTAGTGAATATACATCAATAGACGAATCACTCGCTCTAAGCATGATTGAGGCACTTGAGCTAACCCCTACTTGATCTGTGGCAACATATTCCACAAATGCAAATTGATCAGCATCAATTACTTGTACTTCAATACTTTCATCACTTACAATTTCAGCTGTACAATTTTGAGTGAAAACAATATTACTTAATTCAAGATTGTAATCAGAACTTGAATCATTGTCAAGTGGGAAAACAACGCCCTGACCTCCGTCCACAACAAATGCATCCATTAAGCTATTAACTTCGGTCTGTTTAGACCTAAATTTATAGGTAGTGTAAAATGGAAATGTTAGGCCAGGAATGTCACCATAATCCTGATATTCAACAATAAGCTCTACATCCTTTTCAAGACCTTGCACTATTTCTACTTCCATCACCCAAGTATTTTCAGATGACTCGTAAAATCCTAGTGTGGTATATTCCAATTGATCGAAGGAAACTGGAACTGGAGTCTCGTTAATGGAGTTCAAAGTGAACTCGTATATTTGGCCAGACTTAACATTTTTTTTGACAAAAGAGGGGTTCGATTGAGACACTAGACTAAAGGCCAATAGCATAGCTACGGCTAAAAGTGCTGTTTTGGTGATGATTTGGTGTCTCATAAAGCAGTTCAAAAATAGTCTTTTTTTACAAGAAATTGCACATATTAAAAAATATTTAATATTTGATTTTCACACACGTAATATGCTTAACATCAATAATATATAACTAATTGCTTTGACAGCTACTATATATATGTAAATAATTTAATATAATTGACAGATACCAGATTATATAAAACATTATCCGCGCTATCCTTAGTCGAATTAAGTAGATTTCTCAAGTTCATGGAATCGCCATATCATAATGCTAATATGGCTCAATACAAATTGTTGCACTTTCTCCATCTACACTTTAAGCAACAAACTCAAATTCCGACAAGGGAAGATGCTTTCCACTCGTATAACGAAGCTAATCACGAATTCGATGACTTAAAGTTTAGAAAAACGTGCAGTGATTTACTTTCGAAATTCGAATCATTCCTCATTCTTGAGGCCTTGAAAGATCAACCCTTGGTAGAAAAAAATCTATTGCTGCAACAGATTCATAATAAGGGTTTTGATCATATGCTTAATAAGACCATCCAAAATGCAGATAAATATTATCAACGCTTCCCTGAAAAATCAGCCAATTTTCATTTAAGGCAATATGAGAAAGGTCGGATTCAATATGAAATAGATACCCAGTTCGATAAAAAGAAAAATAAAAAAACATCTGATCAATTATTACGAATTGACACCCTATCTAGCAACCTGGATCAGTTTTATGTCATCGAAAAATTGAAGATGGCCTGTTCATTAGCAACTTGGCAGCAAAAACTGAAAACTAAAAACAGACCATTTGAAGTAGAGATTATACTAAGGATGTTGGCCAAAAATAAGCTGTTAGAGAATCCTGCAATATCCATTTATAGGAATATGTATTTGATGTTGACAGAAAAAGAATCCAAGCGATACTTTGAGGAGCTCAAAGACATGGTTAATCAACATTTTGATATTTTTTCAAAAGATGAACAGCGAAATATATTCGATGCTTTGATAAGCTATTGCGTTGGACAGTTAAACAAAGGTGTCCCTGGTTTTGTAACAGAAACATTACTCGTCTACAATGAAGCGATAAGTACTGGAGTGATTCTGACAAACAATGAACTTTCTCCAATTACATTTAGAAACTACATTATTCTTTGTTTACGTAATGGGGAATACGACAAAGCGGAAACCTTCATTACAGAAAATGCATCTCTATTAAATATTAAGCTCCGTGAAAATGCATTAAACTTCAATTTGGCTAGAGTTCACTTTTACAAAGGTGACTTTGAGGACACTTTACGATATTTGAGTTTAGTAGATTATGAAGATATGTTCTACAACTTAAATTCTAGAATTCTTTCCTTAGCCACCAATTATGAGTTAAGTGAAATGGATGTGATGGAATCTCAAATTGATAGCTTTAATGGTTATCTCCAACGTATTAACATATCTCAGGACAAAGCGCCATTCTACTCTAACTTTTTAAAGTATTTGAAGCGATTAATCCTTTCTGGTCAATATGACAAAAAGAAACTAGTTCAATTAAAAGAGCAAATAGTTGAGGAATCCCAAATTGTAAATAAGGAATGGCTCTTGGAAAAAGTTAATGATCTTTTATAAATTCTGTGGGTCATTAAGCGCCGTTTTATACACTTGCAAACACCGTTCTCTCGCCTCCTTGTGATCAACAATAGGTGCCACATAATCTTCCGACCCATATTCTGGCACCCATTTTTTGACATATTCTAATTGCTTATCAAACTTCGTCAATTGGGAGGTAGGATTAAATATCCTGAAGTATGGAGCTGCATCAGTTCCTGAACCACTAGCCCATTGCCAACCCCCATTATTTGAAGCTAGGTCGAAATCCAATAGTTTGTCCGCAAAATACTGTTCACCCCATCGCCAATCTATTAACAGGTGCTTAGTCAAAAAACTAGCCACTATCATCCGAACTCTGTTATGCATATATCCTGTTGCATTTAATTCCCTCATTCCTGCATCAACAATCGGGTAACCCGTCTGTCCCTCGCACCAGGATTTAAATTCAATCTCGTTATTCCGCCATGGAATGGCTTCGTACTTTTTTCTAAACGCATTCTTTTCAACATGAGGAAAATGATGTAATATTTGGCTATAGAAATCTCTCCAAATTAATTCACTCAAATAGGTTTCGTTAATAACACTTGCTTTCCTTGCTTTTTCTCTAATACTAATGGTCCCAAACCTAAAATGAATACCTAATTTTGATGTGCCCTTAACTGCTGGAAAATTTCTTTTTTCTGAATATTCTTTGATAATTTTCTGAGGCACATCCTTTTCTGGGATAGTAATACTACTTTTTTCAAAGCCCATTTCAACTAAGCTTATAAGCGATGATGGTGTCGCTTTCTTACTAAAATGCGCTTTATACTTCATACTTGGATATGATGAAAAATAGTATGAATCTTTAGGTTCAGAACTTTTCAAAGCGGCTAACCATTTTCGTTTGTAAGGAGTGAAAACGGTATAAGGGTTGCCATCATCTTTTAACACTTCATTCTTAGCAAATATGACATGATCTTTGAAGGCATGGGTGTCACAGTGATACGTAGAAGCGATCTTATGAATATTTCTATCGCGCTCCATAGCATAGCTTTCATAATCTTCATTATAAAATATATCACCTGATTGTTGACTTAAAATACCTTCCCAAATCTCCAAAGGCTCGCCATAATACACAGACAAATCACTACCCATGCTTACTAAAGAATCCTTTATTCTTTTAACCTCTTGGTATATAAAAGTGACCCTCGGGTCATTCTTAACAAGTTTATCCAGAATATTTTTATCAAAAATGAAAACACATTGTACGTCCTCTTTAGATTTCAACGCATGATATAATCCGGCATTATCCTCTAATCGTAAATCTCGTCTAAACCAGAAATATCCATTTTTAGTACTCATGATGTAAGCTTAGTACATTATGAACCAGTAAACCATCAAAAAGGTTGGAAAACTCATACCCTCCAACTAAATTTAACGTGAATTTTGACCTATGAAGATTGCGAAGATCATCCTGTTATTCCTTCCATTTGTATTTTTCCAATGCAAATCGGACTCTACTAGTACTGCAAATAGTGCTAAAGCTGACTATCAAAATGCTCCATCAAAAGATAGTGCAGACAAGTTCTTAAGTCAATTAGCTTTAGACATTTATAATGAGCAAGATCCAGCTAAAAAAGAGTCTATGTATGCAGAAGGCATTCAAATAGCAAAGAAAGAAGGACTTATGAATAGAGTACTTGGATTTTTGGTGCCTTTGGTAAAGAATTATCCAAACTCATCATCCTATGCAGATAATTTATTCGACTTAGGTCAATTTATGCATAGCATCAAAAAGTTTGAAACCTCGGATATCATCTTTTCTTCTTTACAAAGTCGATTTTCAAATCACCCGAAAATAGATGAAGCGACATCAAAAATGACAAGTCCCATAGGCAACATTGACACGTTTATGAATGTGTTATCTAATAACATATTCAAAGACCCAAATAAATTTGGGATCAATGAAAGAAATGCTCGTGCTTTTGTGGATGGAGCTGAAGCGTTTGCCTTAGCAAACCCTAGCAGTGCAAATGCGCCTGTATATTTATTTAAAGCTGCTGAAGTAGCAAAGAGTGTTAGAAGCTTTACTAAATCTATGAATCTTTATGATTGGATATTACAGAAATATCCAAACTACGAAAAGGCACCTACTAGTTTGTTCTTAAAAGGATTTCTTATTGAGAATGAACTCGGACAAATAAGTGAAGCTCGAAAAATATATGAGCAGTTTCTTAAACAATACCCAAAACATGATCTTGCTGATGATGTGGAATTTCTAATAGAAAATCTTGGAAAATCAGATGAAGAGATTTTGCAAATGATTGAAGAGAAACGCAAAAACAAGTAAGTCTTTTGTTGCTAATGCACAAACTTGTAGTGCCAAGATTTTTCCAAAGGCACTATCCATTGTTCCAAAAATAACTGTTTAGTATTCACAAGGTTATTAAAGACCTTCGTTGATTTGTTTATATTACCTGAATCGTAGGCTTCTTTAAAGTCGTTATGATGTATAGTCGTAATGGTTTCATCGTCATGCATTATGGCATACTCCATCCGGCCCATAAAATCAACGCCTAATTGCTCCCCTGCCCACTTAACAAAATGAACACTACCATCTATGGAACAGCCACTTACGGCTAAACTTGCTTCATCTGCCACCAAAACTAAGAATCGTTTGTGGAATATATTTCCATATGATTCTATCATATGACCATGTGATACCCATTTGTCAGCGTATTCATAGATAGCTGGGCGAATTAAGTCAATTTGATCGTAGCTAAGTTCTTTGTTAGATTGATATATCCAAACTTTGCTTTCTGGTGGGAGTGCAATTAAATCTCGGATCATTTTAAATTCTGGACTATTAATTCTGAAAGATCAAAAACACTAAGCTCATCTTGTTTTTCCTCAGCTTTTATTCCATCTTGAAGCATAGTAATACAAAATGGGCAGTTTGCTCCCACTATCTCAGCGCCTGTACGTAACAATTCTTCCGTCCGTTCTGTATTAATACGTTTATCACCTGGTTCATCCTCTTTAAACATTTGAGCCCCACCAGCTCCACAACAAAGACCCTTTGATTTACAGCGTTTCATTTCCACTAATTCAGCATCAAGGGTTGCCAAAATTTTTCTTGGAATTTCATAAATGCCATTGACCCTACCCAAATAACAAGAGTCATGATAACTTATTTTCTTTCCTTTGAAACTACCACCTTCTACTTGTATCTTTCCTGTCTCTAAAAGCGTGTGTATCAGCTGTGTATGATGAATAACGTCGTACTTTCCACCTAAGGCAGGATATTCATTTTTGAGTGTATTAAAACAATGTGGACAAGCTGTAACGATTTTTTGCACTTTATATCCATTCAGAATTTCGATATTCTGTAAGGCTGACATTTGAAAAAGAAATTCATTACCGGCTCTCCTTGCTGGGTCTCCAGTACAACTCTCTTCTTCACCCAGAATAGCAAAGGATACACCTGCCTTATTTAATAATTTGGCAAAAGCTCTGCTTACCTTTTGTGCTCTAGCATCAAAACTTCCAGCACAACCTACCCAAAATAAATATTCTGGCACCTCACCTGAGGCTATGACGTCTGCGTATACCGGTACTTTTAGTTCTTCCATAGTTTATTCACTGTCTTTCCATTCGGTTCTAGGATTTGGCAATTGCCAAACGGCTCCATTATTCTCAATGCTATTAAACATTGGCATCCAATCTGAAGGACCTGCCGATTCTGTTAATATTTCATATCGCCTCATGGACATTATGATATTTAAAGGATCTATCATTACAGGACAGGCTTCTACACATGCGTTGCATGTCGTACATGCATGAAGTTCCTCTCTAGATATATGATCAAATAGGCTTTCTCCATCACTGTAATTCGTCTTGTCCAAGGCCTTAGTCTTGTCTATTTTATATTCTTCGATTGCACTATCTATCCGACTACCAATAATCTCTGCCCGATCCCTAACATCCATCATAATCTTCCTAGGCGAAAGTTTCTTACCCGTTTCATTTGCTGGACATACGGAGGTGCATCTTCCACATTCGGTGCACGTATATGCATCCATTACATTCTTCCAACTTAAATCAAAAATGTCATTAGCCCCAAATGCTGGTAATTCATCCATCATGGTCTCTTCAGGATTATCTTCTATTAAACCCATCATAGACTTTACCTCATTCATAATTTCTGGCATATTATCCATTTCCCCTCGCTCACCCAGTTTAGAAAAATAGACATTTGGGAAAGCCAGAAAAATATGAAGATGCTTTGAAAATGGTAAATACAATAGAAAACCATAAACTACTATCAAGTGGACCCACCAGCCTATGCGCTCTAAAACAATAAGAGAACTTGTCGATAAACCATTAAACAAGGCTGGACCCAAATGTGATGATACAAGAAGTTTACCCGTATCTGGATAATGCGCTACATCTCTAGATTGTAGAACTATATCTGTCCCATTCATCGTGAATATGGCCATTAGCAAAACAATCTCCAATAGAAGAATGATATTACCATCCTTAGTAGGCCAACCTTTCATCTCTTCTTTGGTGAATCTTGGTAATTTTAAAAGATTTCTTCGCGCCAGAAAGATGATGGTCGCAATGAAAGCTAACACTGACAATCCTTCAACGAAAGAAATTAAAAAGGTATAAAATCCACCCAGAGGAGCTGCAAAACTTCTATGATGTCCTGTTATACCATCGAAGATAATCTCAATTAATTCAAGGGTTGTGAACAAAAAAGCCACATAAATGAATAGATGAAAAATAGCAGGTATAAACCTTTTGAACATTTTCTTTTGACCGAAGGCAACCAACAAGGTATTTTTAATTCGAGCACCCTTATCCTGGGTTAGCTCAATGTCCTTTCCTAAAAGGATATTACGTCTTAGTTTTAAGAACTTCCGCGTCGCGATACCAAAAACGGTTACTGTTAGTAATAGAAATGCTATAATTTGGAGCATCGATGTATTGCTTTTTCAGGGCTAAAAATAGTACAATTTAGAACAAACGAATATCACATCTTCTATTTAGACTTTGTAAATATTACATGCAAAATAATTCGAAGAAAGCTTATTTTCACACGCACATACAGCTACAATGGGTGTACGAGTACTCGATAATAAACAAGTAGACAGGAAAATCATACGATTGGCCTATGAAATCTATGAAAACAACCCTTACGAAAAGGTCATTTATATGTTAGGTATTAATACAAATGGCTTTAAACTGGCTAGTCTCTTAGCTAAACAAGTAGAAGACATCTCATCATTGAAATGTGAGTTAAATCATATAAGTATGTCTCCATCTTCACCAGTGGATAATCCGATCACATTGGACATTGAACTAAAAAAACTAGAAAATAAAGTAGTTATTATCGTTGATGACGTAGCCAATACTGGCCGTACTCTATTCTATGCATTCCAACCCCTATTGCAGATCTTGACTAAAAAGATCGAAACGGCCGTGTTAGTAGATAGGCAACATAAACATTATCCTGTGAAAGTCGATTATGTAGGTTTGTCTTTAGCAACGACTTTACAAGAAAATATAGATGTAATTCTAAAGGGTAGACAAAAAGAAGTTTTACTTACTTGATGTTGTCTTCTTCGTAAAGGAAAGAAAGGAAGGCAGACCAATTCTAAGATTCTCATCTCTAACAGCTTTGTAGGTCAATAAGAAAGCGAAAGGTGTTAAGATCATACTTGATAACCAAGCTGCTAACATAGGAGATATCGTATTGCTTTTATTTAGTTTCTCTCCCATAATGTTCAATACAACAAACAGCATAAAAAAGATGATAGCGATCAATAATGGATATCCGTACCCGCCTTTCCGAATGATACTTCCCATAGGTGCACCAATAAATAAGAACAAAATGCAAATAAATGCCCAACTATACATTTGGTGAAGCCTTAATAAGTGCTTTCGTTCATTAGTTCTTAGATTCTTGTTCTTTGCTGATATATTATACACATAATCTGAGTGCTTAGATACCTTACTGACTGCTCCTGCAAGCAATGATTTGTGGTGCAAGGGTGCATACAAGTCAAGCAGACTTTTAGTATCGGAAGTCAGCAAACTATCTTGTTTTATGCCTTTGGATTGAAAAGCGGCTCTTTCGGTGTTCTTCTTTAAATCAGGTATTTCTGGACTCTTATTTTCATCCAAGGTTTTCTTTCCGGATTTAGGATGATCGTTAGAAGTGGGTTTCTTTTTTTCCAGCCATTGTTCACTGATCTTAACTATGTTCTCTTCTCCCGTCATTTTAAAAGAATCAATAGCTTCCAAAAGCTGTATGCTGTTCATCAGATCGTAAGACTTCCGTGACATATTCAATTTACTAGCTTCCATTTCAAATTGGCTCATGTCAAAGACCTTTTGGTACTCTTTGAAATTGGTCCGCATAAACGGGCGATAAGAGCCTTTTGATTTCTTTGCTTTGTTCTCTTTTAGGTCCATATATTGTGTCCCTTCTTCCAGTTTGATAACAAAGTATTTTCCATCATCCGAAGTAAGCATTTCCCCCTTTTCAGCTCGAATAACATTGATATCTTCTTTGTTTATCGCCGTGTGATCATAAATCAAAATATCCTCGACTCCGGGTCCATTGTTTTCCTTTTCTTCCACACGCATAACAATGTTCTTGAAATCATCATTGAAGATCTTTTCTTCGATGGCTAATGATGCTTTCTGCTTTTGCACAGCATGTAATCTTTGATAGAATTTTAGGTTAGCTTTTGGTTTTAAGTAGTTTGATGAAACCAGTGAAAAGATGGCTGTTAGAACAGCTATCATTAACCCAGGACGCATGATTCGATATAGTGAAATTCCTGCTGATTTGATAGAAGATAACTCATACCGCTCGCCCATATTACCGTAGACCATAACCGCTGAAATCAGGACGGTGAGGGGTATAGCCATAGGAATAATGGTGACAGCAAAATAAAATATCAGCTCAAACAGAACAAAAACAGATATACCTTTTCCTATAATTTCATCTATATATTTCCACAGAAATTGCATGACCAGGACAAATTCTGCTACGAAAAAAGCCATCACATAAGGTGGGATCATAGCTTTTATCACATATTTGTCTAACAACTTCATTTCCGTAGTAAATAACTGTTTGAGTCTTAAGAATAGTATTGACTAGTTCACTAGGATGCAAGGTATAATCTTCATTTAATCCAAAAAAGAAATAAGTTTATCAATTATTATTTGTCAAGCTTTAAATAATATTAAAATTTGTCACAAAGGCTGCAAAGCATGAAAGTATTAGAAACGAAAGGCCTCAGTAAGAATTACGGGCATATCAAAGCATTACAAAATCTAAACTTGACGATTAATCAAGGAGAGGTCTTTGGTATCTTAGGACCGAATGGCAGTGGCAAAACAACCACACTGGGTATTATTTTAAATATTCTAAAAGCCAGTGGTGGTCAGTATGAATGGTTTGAGGGGCAATATAAAAATCCTCGATTGCGCATTGGTGCTATTCTAGAAACGCCCAATTTTCTTCCGTATTTAAATGCGGAACAAAACCTTCGAATTGTGGCTCGAATTAAGAATATCGAAAGCCAAAATTTTGATTCATATTTAGATACGGTAAACTTACTGCATAGAAAAGAATCTAAATTCAGTACCTATTCATTAGGTATGAAGCAGCGTTTAGCAATCGCAGCCACCATGATTGGTGAACCTGATGTACTCATTTTTGATGAACCCACCAATGGGCTTGATCCCGAAGGGATTGCAGAAGTTCGAAACATCTTGAATAATATCGCAGCCATGAATAAGACGGTCATTATGGCCAGTCACATTTTAGCAGAAGTCGAAAAAATATGCTCTCATGTAGGTATACTCAAGAATGGCACTTTGTTGGCTTCCGGACCTGTAGGATCTATACTTTCAGATGAGCAAATCATTGAAATTGATGCCCCTGGTCGCGCTGAACTTAGCAACTATCTAAAGACCCTACCTTCTGTATTGAAGATCATAGAACGAGCAGAGTTTATTGAGGTCCATGTGCCCCAAGAATTTGATTCTACGCAGCTGAGCAAGTTGTGTGCAGACAGCAACATATACATCAATCACTTAGTGATTCGTAAGGCCAATCTAGAAGAGGAATTTTTAGCTATAACCCAAAACGCAGGATAAATGAATATACTTAGACTACTTCAAATTGAGTATTTAAAGTTTAAATCCAATTCAGTTATTCGCTTATTGGTCATTTTGTATTTAATCTTTCTTCCCATAGCCATTTTCATGGGTAAAGAATTAGATGAGCTTCCTGATTTTATCTTAAGTGCTGATGTGTTCTTCACATTCCCTGAAAAAGCAGGTGAGCAAGGCATATGGGATTATATGGGATATATTGGCAACTGGATGAGTTATTTTTTCTTAGGTGTTGTAGCTATTTACATTCTAGGAATAGAGATCAATAATAAAACCCTACGCCAATCAGTCATAAATGGCTTAACTAGAAAAGAATACTTCCTGTCTAAGCTATCTACCATAGTCCTTATTTCAGTATTAGCGAGCCTGTATTATGGTCTTTGCACTTTGGGTATTGGATGGATCCATACGGAGGGTGCTACCTTGTCACAAGCATTAACTAATGAATGGGCTATGAGTCGATATTTTCTGATGTGTATGGGTTATTTATCCTTCGCATTTTTAATAATAGTGCTCTTTCGTCGACCCGCTGTTTCGGTTTTCTTGTATTTAAGCTATGTCCTTATCATCGAGTTCGGTATACGGATGACACTGATCTATTTTAAGGTTCCTCCTGAATGGACTAAATATTTTCCGATGAATGTAGTAGAAGACCTTCATCCTTTTCCTGCTTTTAAGATTCCTGCAGCTAAAATGGGACCGGATTATATTAAGGAGATCTTACTTTCTTATCCTGAATCAGCGCTCGTTTCTTCTCTATATATCATTATTTTTATTGCGTTAAGCTATCGCATGTTTATGAATAGAGATATATAGCATCTATGCGGAGATATATTCCAAATGGGTTGACTCTACTTAATTTGTGTTGTGGAGTGATTGCCATTCTTAGTGATGATTTTTACACCAGTTGTATACTGATTTGTTGCAGTTTATTCTTTGACCTTATTGATGGTGCCGCTGCCCGGGCGCTACAAGTTAGCTCCGACATTGGAAAAGATCTTGATTCCTTAGCCGACCTCATAAGTTTTGGTTTGGCTCCCATTATGGTGTGGTTCAATGTCCTGAATAGTGATCTTAAATATCCAATGCTAATTGTACCATTTGTGGCTTCTTGTGCAGCCTTACGATTGGCCAGATTTAACAATTTGCCTGCGTCATCTGATTTTATTGGAATGCCTTCACCAGCGGCAGGAGGGCTTATATTAGGGATGGCTTTGCTAATGCATACTGAAGGCGCTGATTTTCTGCCTATACTTACCTATGGAGTTCCAATAACTGCTGGAATACTAATGGTAACTAATTTCACCATGATTTCGTTAAAAGGTCTGCGCACAAATAGGATGAGGCAGGTCCTGCTGGTGTTAACAGGCTTAGCTTTTATTATTCCGTCGTTTTGTTGTAGACCCTGGGTTTTATTGAGTGGCTTTGGCGGTTATATTCTTTTTTCGTTATACTATCACTTCTTTGCTGCAGATTAACTTATTAGAGCTTACTTTTGCAAAAAATAGAGTTACATGGCTATTTATATTACAGATGAGTGTATCAATTGTGGGGCCTGTGAGCCTGAGTGTCCTAACAATGCAATATATGAAGGTGGATTTGAGTGGGCAATGATAGATGGTACCGGAGTTCAAGGTAAATACACCTTAGAGGATGGTAAAAGTGTAGACGTCGAAGCTAAGCAAATCCCTATTGAAGATGACTACTATTATATAGTTCCAGATAAGTGTACGGAGTGTAAAGGTTTTCATGAAGAACCTCAATGTGCCGCCGTATGTCCTGTTGATTGTTGTGTTCCAGATCCTGATAGAGTAGAAACAGAAGATGAGTTATTGCAAAGGAAAGAGAGGCTACATCTGTAGCAATTGAAATTTGGACTAAAATGTGGAAAGCTGAGGAATAATTAAATTCCTAACCAGCCTTCGTACTCTTCGGTGTTTTTTCTACCCTCCACGTCAAAAGACTTGCCGAAGCTTCTTTTGAAGAAGAAAGAGATTTTTCTGAATAATTTGTTCATAGGATATCTAAATTTTAAGTTAAACGATTTCGTAAAGCGATCTGTTTAACTAATTAAGAATTATTTAACATATAGTAATTAAAACAGGGATGTTACATATTGCAAATAATCCTAATGTCTTGTTAACTCGGATAGTATAAAGTTACTTTAATTAATCATTACTTTACTCGGAGTAAAGTAGATTTTAACATTTTATCCACAATATTTAACTAAACTTGGCTTTGTTTTTTAGAATTCAACGTACCATTTGAGGTTGACCCGCCTTGATGTGAGGAAATTTGAGATAGCGTATTGGTTTCCGTAGATTGTTTTTATCCAAGTATTTGAGGCTACATTAGCTACTCCCATCAGATTATACACCTCCAAACTTATCCATGAGTTTTTCGTCCAATCAAATCTACCCTGTCCTTTCTCTTTTCGAACCATTTCATCCCAAAGTGCATAAGAGAAGCCCATATCAATTCTATGATACAATTTGAATCGATATGTATTTCGGTAAATGGTATTATTATCCTTTATTCCAAAAGGTAGTCCGGAACCAACGCTCAAATTCATATTCAATTTAAAACGCTCATTCTTAGGTAAGTGATCTTGGAAAAATATAGACAAATTGAAAAGTCGATCGGTCGGTCTAGGCACCCATTTAACCTCTTGTGCTGTGCTATCCCCCACTTCTCTTTTAAGATGTGTGATTCCGTTTAATTGTTCTCTAGTACTCAAAAGTGACAAGTTAACCCAGGATTCAGCACCATCAATGAATTGTCCATTTACTCTTACATCCATCCCAAGAGCATATCCACTAGCATCATTTAGGCCGGAGTATCTTATACGTACATTATCTACATCGTAGGAAATAAGCCTATCTAACTTTTTGTAATACAGTTCAGTTATTAACCTAAATTTCTTATCACTTACTCTTGGCCAATCAAAATCATAACTTACGCCTGAAACGACTTGAATACTACGTTGGGAAAGAATATTTTCATTTAAGCTGCCATCAATCTTTCTATATTCTCTATAGAATGGGGCTTGGTAATATAAACCTCCTGCAAGTTTGAAACTTACATCTTCGGCACGAGCGGGTTTAAAGAGAATTTGACCGCGCGGAGAAATTATAGTTTCATTATTAAAACTCCAATGTGCAAATCGTACACCAGCATTAAGCCTAAATTCAGCATTGTTTGCGAGATTGAACGTATAGGTATCTTGTACATAGCCACTCAATCGAGTAGATTGTATTTGATTTGTGCTTTTGAATACATTTTCTAGTTGCACATTCTCTTCATCAAAGGGTAATGAATAACCTGCTGAATCAATTCGCTCCCACTCATTTAATTCATCATCGATTTGTTCTTCTTGAAATTTGATGCTCCATTGAAGAAAATGTGCAGAGTTAAACGCGTCGGAAAGTTGCAGTTCGTAGCCGCCTCTATGTTCCACATTCTTAATATTCGACTCCAAAAAGTTTCGTGCATAATTATGCTGTGTTCCAGTCCCTAAGACAAAAACCTCTTCACCTGCATTTTCGGCTCCAAGACTGGTTTCAATTTGACTAAGCCTATAATACCCTAGTATATCAAAAGATTCTATTTCCTGGCCTTGGTACAATGAGCCCATAAACTTTAAAAAGAATGGGTTCTTTTCTCGTTCAGGAATATATGTTACGGCTACACCTGTCATTCCATTTATAAATTCATCCTCTTCTCTTCCTTCATAGACAGTACTCAACCGTAATGCGAAATCAATCAAACCTAATGCAGTAGACCTTTCAAGTGGGACAAAATTATATTGGTTATAGTTATAGTTGCCAATCCAAGATACCTGCCATGCTTTGTTAATATCATAGCTGAGAAATGTCTGGGCATCGAAAAATTGCGGAGTATACTCTCCTTGTACATCTAGACTTCCTAATAAATATCTAGTTGTCTTATATCTCAATCCAGTGAGGTAGGTAAATGTCCTACCCGCAATTTTTGTGGCCCCTTCTACATGGGTCGTAGCACCCAAAAGACTCGCTGAAGCAGATCCGCCAAACTCAGTGGGACGCTTATATCTAACATCTAGAACCGAAGACATTTTGTCTCCATATTTAGCTTCAAAACCACCAGAGGAAAACGATAGATCTTTGACTAGATCAATATTAGGAAAGGTTAATCCTTCTTGCTGACCACTGCGAATAAGTTGAGGTCTAAAGATTTCAAAATCATTTACATATATCAAGTTCTCATCATAATTTCCACCTCGTACATTATATTGAGAAGACAGTTCACCACCTGTGCCGCTACTTGCGCCTAAAGCAATGTGTGGTAATACAGATTCGAGGTTACCCGTGGTGCTAGGTAGTTTTATTAATTCTTCCACTGTTTCAGTAACCATATTGGCTTCTTGGATCTTATCATCCTTAATGGTAACATCAATATCCATGACATCAGGCTCCATACGTATATTTAAAACCTTTGTCCTATTGACATTTACATTAACTAAAGGAAAATCGAGGCCTTTATAGCCAATTCGGCTAAATACTAATTCTCTGGAAACCTCCATATCAACCTCTAAGGAGAAGTTACCCGCTGCATCAGATTCAGTAGCATTGGTGCTTAGCTTTTGGTGCACGGTCACAAAATCAATAGCTTCACCCGTGCTCGCATCCAATACTTTACCTTTTACTTTGATTATTTGCCCCGATAATAACATTGGACAACAAACCACCAAACTTAAAATTAGTGTCCTGATCAACATACTGAATTTAGAAATGAAGATTCTTAACCCCAACGCGCTTTAACTGGGCTATCGTGCTTACAGGGTCCTGAGATTTAAATACTGCACTTCCCGCGACAAGTACATTAGCCCCTGCTTTCAATAAAGCTTCGGCATTCTGCAAGCCTACACCACCATCTATTTCTATATGAGGGTTTAAATTTCGAGCTGTCAGTACTTCCTTTAATTCTTGAATTTTCAAAATCGTCTCATAAATAAATTTCTGTCCTCCAAAACCTGGGTTTACTGACATTAATACGATCATGTCCACGTCTTCAAGTAAATGCTTAATAGCTGCAATGGGTGTTTGCGGGTTCAATGCTATCCCTGCTTTAGCACCAGAATTATGTATGGATTGAATGACCCGATGTGCGTGATTCGTTGCTTCGATGTGAAAACTAATCATATCTGCACCGGCATCACGAAAGGAAGAAATATATCGTTCCGGTTTTTCTATCATTAGATGGACATCTAGTGTCTTATCTGTTAATGATCTAAAGAATTTGATGAACATCTGACCAAAGGATATATTGGGTACAAACATTCCATCCATTACATCCAAATGATACCAATCAGCTTCACTTTGATTTAACATGTCAGCCTCATGTTTGAGTTGGGTGAAATCAGCAGCCAAAAGAGAAGGGGCAATTAAATGACTCATATCTCAAAAGTACGCATCTATACTCGACTGAGGTAGATTTTGATTCTATTCCTTATGAGATAAATCCAAAGATCGTATCGGGAAAACCCTTAGCTTTTTGCATATTCCTCCTCTGGGTTAACCCGTAAAATGACGATAATGAGTAACATGTATAGCTAAGGATAAAATTTCTTACTAAATTTCAACCTTAATAAGTAAAAGTAATATGGCTCGATCAAACAATAATTTAAATGCGATCCTTCTTGTAGGTCTAATTCTAGTATTAGGTTTAGCAGGATTTCTATGGTTTCAGAACAACAAACTATCTGGTCAAATAGATACTCAGAAGAAAGAAATGCTTGATATCGAAAAGATCAATACCGAATTAGAACAAGACTACCAAACCGCACTCAATAGCCTAGAAGAACTAAGAGGCAGCAATGAAGATTTGAATAGTCTCATTGAACAACAAAAAACTGAACTTGAGGCACAAAAAGGAAAAGTAGCCTCCCTACTATATGCCAAAAAAGATTTAACTGCTGCAAGGACAGAATTAGAAAATCTTAAGACTCAAGCGTCGATTTACGTCAATGAAATAACAAAATTGCGTGATGAGAATAATCAACTAGTATTAGCAAATAGTGATCTAATTCGGTCAAATAAAGTTTTAGAAACTGAAAATGATTCGGCAAAAACCGTGATTACTAGCTTAGATGCAGCCAACAAAGAATTGACTGAAGTGCGAGCTCAAATCACATCAGAAAATGAAGTACTTTCTAAGAAAGTAGAAATTGCGGAAGCGGTTAAAATAAATAAGATATCCCTAGAAGGTTTCAAAATAAACCGTTCTGGGAAAGAACGGGAACGAAAAAGAGCACGAAGTATTGATATGCTTAAGACCTGTTTTGTAACTGAATCCAATTTGATTACAGAAAACAGCTCAGAAAATTTCAAGGTGCGAATTATTGATCCTGCAGGTAAAACGCTCTACTTAGAGAATGCAGGTTCAGGAGAATTGACCAAAAAGTCTGATAACACTTTAGTCCAATATACTGTATCCAAAAGTATTCCTTATGAAAGTAGAGGCACTGAAGCCTGTATTGATTTTACGCCAAATTTTGAACTGGTCAATGGTAACTATTTGGTTGAGATGTATAATAAAGGATACCTTGTCGGACAAGGAGAGTTTTTAATCAAATAAACAATTCACAATTATTGTTATTTAGAGAGAAAGGTTTTTAGTGATTACTTGGCGATATACAGAATTCATCCCAAATGAAGGAGAGGATCCTAATTTTGAGAACTTGTTAAGAGCATTCCAAGAGCTTATGCTTCATACTTCAGGCAATGTTGCAGAAGCCCTATCATGGCTCACCGAACTAGATAAGCGTTACAATCTTACAAATGATGAGTATGGAATGGCGGATTTTATCCAAGACTTAATTGATAAAGGCTATATCAAATCAAGTGACCAACAAAACCAACCATCCTTTATTCCAACATCAAAAATGGAAATATCCTTACGTAGGCATGCGCTAGATGAAATTTTTGATGATTTAAAGAAATCTAAAACAGGAAAGCATCTTACAAAATATTCAGGTAAAGGGGATGAACATACTTCCGAATTAAAGCCTTACGAATTTGGTGATCCGATAAACAAACTCTCTATTGCGGAATCCTTAAAGAATTCACAAATAAACCACGGCATTAATGATTTCAAGCTCACTAATGAAGATTTAGTTATTCGTGAAACACAATATCAATCGCAAACCAGTACGGTTCTGATGATTGATATTTCGCACTCCATGATTTTATATGGTGAAGATCGTATCACACCAGCAAAAAAAGTGGCGATGGCTTTATCGGAATTGATAACCACTCAATATAAGAAAGATACCTTGGACATAATAGTCTTCGGTAATGATGCATGGCAAATAGAAGTAAAAGATCTGCCCTATTTGCAGGTGGGCCCATATCATACCAATACTGTCGCGGGTTTAGAATTGGCCATGGAAATCTTGCGCAAAAAAAAGAATCCTAATAAGCAGATCATGATGATTACTGATGGAAAACCTACCTGCATAAAGAGAGGTAAAAAATACTATCAGAATAGTTTTGGTCTAGATCGAAAAATCTTAAATCGAACACTCGCTTTAGCTGTTAAATGTCGCAAACAGGGCATTCCTATTACCACATTTATGATCGCAAAAGATCCCTATTTGGTTAGATTTGTTGATGACTTCACAAAAGCGAACCAAGGAAAAGCTTTTTACAGTTCTTTAAATGGCTTGGGTGAATTCATTTTCATGGATTACAAAAATAATAAGCGATCCAGAAGAGCCTAATTTTTTTTAACCTTCCATATTGGATATTTGTTAAAAAGTAATACTTTAGCGCCCGTTGAAGCACGCTTCAACGTTTACACTAAAGAATTTCAATACCCTTTTTTTAGGTAGGCTCTTTCTGAGAGTCTGCCTTTTTTATTTTTCACATCTATTATTGGTACTGTCTTACTGAAATAAAAATTCTAAGATGAAAGGATATCATGATTACGTTTTTTTGTTTTCCTTCTTACTCATTTCCAATGTATGCCCAGCCCAAGAAAAAATAGAAGGGAGCTTTGCCTTTGAAAATGATCCCGAAAAAAAGTATGCATTATATGTGCCTAGCTCATATACAGAAGGCACTCCCAATGCTTTAATGCTAGGTCTTCACCCTTTTAATGTGAATAGATGGGACGCCATCTCTTGGAGAGATACCTTAACCGCATTTGCCGAAGAAAATCAATTAGTACTGGTGTGTCCTGATGGTGGTGATGATGGAAAGGTGGATGATGAAATCGATACTGCCTTCACCTCCTTTCTATTAGATACCATTATGTCCAGCTATAGCATTGATCATAACAATATATATTGTATGGGATTTTCTTGGGGTGGCAGAACCAGTTATACTTATGCTCTTAATCACCCTGGGATCTTTAAAGGGGTAATGCCAATTGGTGCTGCAATTGATGGCACTTCCTTAATTGATAATGTATCTTCCAACGCATCACTCATGGATTTTTATGTGGTCCATGGTTCGTTAGATGCGACAAATACCAGGTATTTTCCTTTACTAGAATATTTAGAGGATCATGATGCTTGTCACGAAACAATCTTGCTGAATGGTGTGGGTCATACCATTGATTTTGATAATAGAAACACTATTTTATCCGAAGCTTACCAATGGTTAAAGGGAGATAACTGTTTCAGTTCGGTACAAAATGTCAATCAATCTATAATTATAAGCCCTAATCCAGCTAGATCTGGCCAAAAAATCAGCTTTAGTGAAATGGGAAGTATTCAATTATTTGATTCTAAGGGCACTTTACTATGTTCCGAACTATCATCGAATACACTCGCAATTCCTTCTAATATTCAAGCAGGCATATACTACGTACGTTTATCATCCGCGAACAAAGCACCTAACGTTTCTCCTTTATTTATTATGGGATCTTAATGCGTTCAGTCGTAACGTTGGCACCTGTGAATATACCATACCCTCCGGCTATATTTTCATGGATACTAGGCGGTTCAGTGAAAGGGCCTCCCGCATTTAGATACGATTCATAACTTACATTAAAAAAGTACTTATCCTTGGTCAAGTGCTCTAGTCTTATTAAGTAAAAAGAACTGTCCGCATTTTCAGAAAAATTATCTACAGACAAGGATAAATCATAATTATTCCCATCAAATGATTGATCAGAAAATACAAACCCGGCTCCCGACCTTTCTAATGTAAAATCGATAGTTTCTGGATACAATAATGATATACCTGATCCAGACTCATAAAAGCTTTCCTTCCAAATACTTACTTTGTAATAGTTTTCCTCACCTTCTTCATCATTAAAAGAGAATTCAATCAAATCTGCCTTTTCACCAAAGGAATTAATAGCGCCTTCTACTTCAAGATTGCTTGAAAGCAATCGCACTTCATTAGGTATGGTTTGAGACGAACTAACAGGGTCGAATCCTTCTTTTTCAATGGTAAGCTCATAGGTGTCACCAGCCTCTGGTGGTGATTCCAGTTTGATAAAATACTCACTGAATCCTTCCGAAATTGTCTCAATTGCGTTTTCCCCATTAACTAATAATTCTACATTGGCTTCACTTATTTTCTTAACAGTAGTTGTATCTAAAATTCCAGCACTGTTATAGATACCTAAAGTCAATTGTAGGGCTCCTGATTCCAAATGACCTGATGCTGTAATACGTGGCTCATGTTCTGGAATATCAATTTCTACCACTTGTGTAAATCTATCCGTGCCACATGCTGAAACGACTATGGCAGCAAGTATCAAGAGAATGTTGGGCTTGTTCTTTTTCATGATCTAAAATTTTACACCTAATGCTATTGAAGGAATAATAGGAAGAATAGATACTTCCTTGAAAACGCGCTCAAATGAAATGCTCCCATCATCTCCAATGACTAAATCGCTATCCGCGAAAATATAATATGGGTTTCGATGCCAATAAGCATTATAGACGCCAAAATTCCAGTTAAATTGAAATCCATTACGTTCCTTTCCTTGACGCTCTGCGCCGATATCTAATCGATGGTAATCAGACATACGAAAGGAGTTTTTATCTCCTAGTGATTCGACAATTGGCGTACTAAATAGATCCGGATCCTCTAAGGATAATTGATATTCAAAGATGGGTAGTGATATTGCGTTTCCAGTCCCATAAATCCAAGCCGCTGACAAATTCCATCGTTCACTTAATTGATGACTTAATACAATTGACAAATCATGACGCCTATCATATCTAAATGGAAAAGTCCGTCCTCCGTTTATGAGTTCAAATGTTCTATTATTCCAGGCGAGTGTGTATCCAATCCAACCGGTCGTTTTTCCTGTTTTCTTTTGCAAAAATACTTCCCATCCATATGCTTCACCTTGTCCTTGGGTTACTTTATCTTGCCAATCGCTAGAGAAGTCAAATAAAAAGGAAGCACCCGGTTTAAATGAAATAACATCATCCATTTGCTTGTAATACACCTCCGTGCTAAATTCAAATCCATTATCTAAATTATACGCATAACCCATAGCGACTTGCCAGGCTCTTTGTGGTGCTATTCTGGCTGTACTGGGGACCCATAAATCCGTAGGTAAGGAAAGAGCTTCACTGGTTAGTAAATTAATATTCTGCGTCATGGTGCTGAAAGAAGCCTTAATTGAACTCTTGTTAGAAAGAAGGTATCGGAGGCCTAAACGAGGTTGGACCGAAAAATAAACTTTATCATCGGTATCAAAAATGGATCCGTGTAAGCCTACATTAGCCTTGAAAGCACCGAATTGAATATCATCTTCTATATATATATCATGTTCTAACGAATAGAACGGGTCATTACCAAAATTAAACGTGCTATCAATATCTTCGAGACCCACTTCGAAAGCAATGGCACCTGGATCATATTTATGACGTACGGTTCCCGCTCCAAAGCGGATATAATGATTAGGGTTAGGTATGAAATCAAAATCTACCTTAGCTCCAAAATCACGAATGCCCGATTGATAAATGGCTCTAAATGATTGTCTAATTCCCGCGAAATTGTCTTCTTGAAAAACATCAAATGTGATGTCATAATTAGAATACGTCAGGGTCGTATTTGCAAATAACTTAGGTCTAATTTGATAATTCCACCGTAATGATGCTATCGAGTTACCCCAGTTTATACCCCCGCCTACTTTGAATTCATCTTCAGTAACTTCATTACTGAATACATCCGACCCATTATAAAAGCTTGCGAATAAGCGATGTTTATCATTAATCTTGTGGTTAAGCTTAGCATTTAAATCATAGAAGTATAAACCCAATTTAAAATCCTGGTCATTCTGCCTATTAGCTAATGAAATAAATGGTCTCGCGGCTAGATCAGCATACGTTCTTCTTCCAGATACTAAGAAAGATGTTCTATCTTTTATTATCGGGCCTTCCAAGGTCAATTTAGATGAAATCACCCCGATAGAGCCTTCACCATGAAACTCCTGCATATTTCCATCTTTCATATTAATCTCTAAGACTGAAGATAATCGACCACCATATCGTGCAGGAAATCCACCTTTGGTAAGACTGACATTCTTTATAGCATCGGCATTGAACACCGAAAATATCCCTAATACATGAGAAACATTATACACGGGTACACCATCTAATAGGACTAAATTTTGATCAGGACTCCCGCCCCTGACATAGAGCCCATTTTGGCCTTCACCACCCGATTGCACCCCAGGCAATAATTGCAATGCTTTTAGCACATCTACCTCACCTAATAAGGCAGGAATCCGCTTAATCTGTTGAACCGGAACCTCTACACGACTCATTTGGGTCTCTTCCGCAATATTTTCGAAACGCTCCGCAATGATCTCTACTTCTTCCAGGACACTTCCTTGACCTAATTTGAAGGTAAAGGATTGATCCTTAGTCAGATTTATGCTTGCTTCTACAGTCTCATAACCGAGATATGATGCCAGCAAGGTTACTTCCTTTTGATCTAAGGTGATACTAAAGAAGCCATAGGTATTAGTGACTGTGCCTAATCCTGAAGTTTTGTCAACGACAGTGGCGCCAATTAGCTTTTCACCGCTTGCTGCATCTTCAACATATCCACTAATTGTGTTTTGGCTAAAAAGAATTAACGGAAGGCATAGCCATAAAAGGAAGGTAGTAATAGATTGTTTCATTTGGGTCGTTAAAATCGTTATGCTAAAAACGGAATAATGCCTGGCTAAGTATTATTCATATAGAAAATTCTGGCCCTGCGTATTTATTTCTACCTGATTTTTATGGGAGCTTTCTACGCGACCGATAATCTGGGCATCAATGGAAAATGAATTTGCGATATCTATCAATTCAGAAGCTGTGGTCTGATCTGTATATATCTCTAATCGTGTACCCATGTTAAAAACCTTATACATCTCCTTTAATGGTGTATTAGACTCTTCCTGGATGATTTTAAATAAAGTAGGTATGGCGGGCAAATTATCCTTTATCACTTTTTTATTATTCAGGAATCTAAGCACCTTACTGTGAGCTCCTCCTGTATTATGGATAATCCCATTTATTTGCTCCTTATAGCCTTTTACCATTTTAACTAACATGGGAATATAGGTACGTGTAGGGCTTAGCACCAGTTTTCCTAAGGGTATTTTCTCTTCAGCTATCTGTACCTCTTCTGTTAGCAAACGACTTCCTGAATACACTAAGTCAGCAGGTACGGCAGGATCATAACTTTCTGGATATTTATGTCTGTATGAATGATGAAAAACATCATGTCTCGCTGATGTTAATCCATTACTACCCATGCCACCATTATATTCGTTTTCATAGCTTGCCTGTCCATCTGAGGCAAAACCAACGATTACATCTCCATCCTGTATATTATTGACGATGAGATCTTTTCGGGGCATCCTCCCAAAGACCGTAAAGCCTACATCAATACTGCGAACAATATCTCCGACATCTGCCGTTTCACCACCACCATGTCTTATCGATACACCACTTTCTCGTAGTAGTTCAATGTAATCCTGAGTGCCATGAATAATCTCTTTAATGACATCACCAGGAATTAGGTTTTTATTTCGACCAATGGTAGATGATAAAACAAAGTCATTGATCATTCCCACGGATGCCATATCATCTAAGTTCATAACTAAAGCATCCTGCGCTATTCCTCGCCAAACACTTAGATCGCCTGTTTCTTTCCAGTATATATAAGCTAGACTGGGTTTAGTACCAGCGGTATCCGCATGTATAATATTGCAATGGGATTCAGCTCCTCCTGTAAAGTCTGGCAATATTTTACAAAATGCAAGAGGAAATAATCCTTTATCAAGAGTCTTAACGGCTTCATGTACTTCATCCTTCGAAGCGGAAACCCCTCTCTTATCATATCTGCCCAATTCTTTCATAATTTAGCTAATGTGCCGCAAAAGTACATATATAGAAACGCTTCCCGTCTGCTATTTTAATTGAATTCTTGGATCTAAATAGGTATACAGTATATCCATGAGAATATTCAAGCTTATAAAAAGCATGCAAATGATCAAAATACTGGCGGTCAATACCGGAACATCATAATTTAATAATGCTTGTACGGTTACAAATCCTATTCCTTTAAATCGGAAAACACTTTCCACAAAGAAGGCACCAGATAATAGAGCGGCAAACCATCCGGAGATAGATGTTACAATTGGGTTGAATGCATTCTTCAATATGTGATTCCGAAAGATCAATTTAGAAGGTAGACCTTTAGCCATAGCTGTTAAAACAAAAGGTTTACCCATTGTATCTAAAAAGGCACTCCGGCTAATTTGGAGGATCACACTTACAGGCCGAATACCCAAGGCTATGGACGGAAGGATTAGATTTTTGGCGATAAACACTTCATCACCTAAATCATTGAGCTCCCAAAGACCACCTTGCATATTCAATCCAGTCACAGGAGCTAAAATAAACCCGAACACAATGGCAAAGAATATAGCACTGACATAACTGGGTATGGAGTACCCTAGGGTAGATATGGTAAGCAAGAAAGAATCTATCCAACGACCTTTGTTATAGGCTGCAATTATCCCGAATAAAATACCCAAAAAGCTTGCAATAAGTATAGAACTCAGCGCTAGAATTAGCGTATTGGGTAAGGCTCTTTTCAATAGTAAGCCTACCGACTCTCCAGATTGGTAACTTTCGCGAAGATATGGGGTTTTAAAGCCTATCCTTTTATCCCCATTGACTTCTTTCATCCCTATTGGAGAAATATCCCTTATATAATACCTAATCTGTGTTATAAGCGATTTATCAAGGCCTAGTTCTTCTTTCTTTAATGCAAGCGTTTCATCATCTAATTGTTGTCCAAAACTTAATCTTGCTGGATCCACTGGTGACGCATAAATGATACTCAAGATTAACAATACGACCATAAGCATGGATCCAAGTCCTAATACCAGTCTTTTTAAAATTTGAATAAACATTTACTTTGAAGAAATATAATTAAAAGTATTACAATTTTTAAGCTTGATTTCAAATCCGCTTGCCTATGTTTTGTAACTCGAGACCAAATGTTTAAAATTCATTAAATTAAACGTATGATATAGTCGTATCTAGAAACCCCTTTCAAATTCTTTATTAGATTGTTTGTACTCTTAGCCATTTAAAATGTTGAAATCGGCGTATTGCATCGAGGTTGAAAACCTCGACGAACAAATGATTTTTCCCGGTAACACATAATGCTTGTCGAGGATTGCAACCTCGTTAGAATCCACTTTCAATAAAATATCTTCAATTATTTCCATTGTTCTATGAAACAAATGCTTAGCTTTTTGTTAAGTACAAATACTAAAAATACCTTCGTAGGTAGAAAATAAGACATGCAGAAAAAACTCATTTCATTTGATGAAATATCTCAACTGTCTTCCAAGGATAAGGCTTATTTCAGACAAGAATCGTATTTGAATTCTTTTCTAACAGACTTTCCATCTGTGTCTTCCATTCTGAATCAAGCTAAAGATAAAAAGGCATCATTTACTAGTGAACAACGGACCTTGTTGGTAGATGTGTTGAAAAAACAATATGCGCAGCGCTCGCTTACTCAGAGAGCTGAGGACAGTATGAATGCGCTTCTGGATGAAAATACCTTCACTATTATTACAGCCCATCAACCATCCTTGCTAACCGGCCCCTTGTACTATATCTATAAGATCATAAGTGTTTTAAAACTATCAAGGCATCTAAATAATCAACAAAATGACTTCACATTTATTCCGCTGTTTATAACGGGAGGGGAAGATCACGACTTTGATGAAATTAATCACGCTCAGATATTTAACAAACGCTTAGAATGGGACACTAAACAATCTGGCGCTGTAGGTCGAATGGAAATGAGTGGTCTTTCAGAGCTCATAGTCGAATTAAAAGAGCTACTGGGGGAACGTTCAAAAGCCATTAATCTTGTCAATGAGATCCAGGAGAAATTGGCAAGCTTTACAAGCTATGCTTCTTTTACAATTTGGTTAACTGAGCGTCTCTTTATAGATACAGACCTGCTAATTATAAATATGGATGATAAAGATTTAAAGCAGTCTTTTATTCCGATCCTGAAAAAAGAATTAACAGAGTCTTTCTCTAAGCCTTTGGTCAATGATACGCAAACGGCTCTCGCGGAGCATAATCATCAATCACAAGCATTTGCCCGTGATATTAATCTTTTCATGCATAGTGATAATCAACGTCTAAGAATTGAAAAGAACGGCGAGCAATACCATCTCGTAGATTCGACTACCCATTACACGGAATCTGAAATACTGCAATATTTGAATGATCATCCTGAAAACTTTTCTCCAAATGTAGTTTTAAGACCATTGTACCAAGAGCATTGCATGCCCAATGTAGCCTATGTCGGCGGTGGAGGTGAACTGAGTTATTGGCTAGAACGAAAAAGTCAATTCGAAGCTATTCATTTGCCTTTCCCTATACTTGTTCGACGGCATTCAGCCCTTATAATTGAGGCAAAAGATGGTCAAACTTGGCAGCAACTGGGATTTAATATTGAAGACATTTTTGAAGAAGAGCATATACTTATAAAATCCTATCTCACTCGAAGTAGCGAAATAGATCTGGATTTAGAGCCGCTATTAAATCGTGCAAGTGCAGTATATAATGAGCTCAGTGAATTATCAAATAAAGTTGACCCCACCCTTAGCAAATCTATTCAAGCGGCCTCTGTTAAGCATACTAAAAGTTTAGAACAATTAGGTTCTAGGATCACAAGAGCCCTTAAAGCAAAAGAAGAGGTATCCATTACAAAAATCAAGAAAATTAAAGCAAAGTACTTTCCAAACAATGGATTACAGGAACGCTATACGAATGTATTTGAGTTCATTTCAAAGTATGGAATCACATTCATTTCTAAAGTGGAAGACTCCTTTGAGGACTTTCCAAAGGAATTTGAAGTTATTATGCTTGAGAAAGACGATTTTCCGGCTTAAGAATCAACATAATCTCTTTCATTCGCTCTTGCAGCTTATTTCTGGGTACAATAAAGTCCAGAAAGCCATGATCCAATAGAAATTCAGAACGTTGGAATCCTTCAGGCAAGTCTTTTTTGATCGTCTCTTTAATCACTCTTGGACCAGCAAAACCAATTAAAGCTTTTGGTTCTGAAAAATTAATATCTCCAAGCATAGCAAAAGAAGCGGTGACACCACCCGTTGTCGGATCTGTCATAAAACTTATGTAAGGAAGTCCTGCATCAGCAAGTAAGGTTAATTTGGCGGACGTTTTAGCCATTTGCATCAGTGAAAAAGCTGACTCCATCATCCTGGCTCCACCAGACTTTGAAATTACCATAAATGGGCATTGTCTTTCTAAAGCTAAATCAATGCCTCGTGATATCTTTTCTCCAACCACCGATCCCATTGAACCGCCTATAAAAGAGAAATCCATTGCAGCGATTACCAATGTTTTCTTAGCTACTTTCCCCTCGGCTACAGAGATAGCATCTCCTAAACCCGTCTTCTCCTTAGCACTTTTCAATCGGTCTTTATAAGGCTTTAAATCACTAAAATTTAAAAAATCTTTCGAAATGAGATTTTCAAAATGAAGTGTGTATTTGCCATCAAAGATGATATCAAAGTAATCATAAGATCCTATTCTATTATGATACTCACATTTAGGACAAATGTAAAAGTTGTCCTTTAACTCTTTAACCGTAAATGTTTCATTACAATTTTTGCATTTGTGCCACAAGCCATCTGGGGCTTCCTTTTTATTCTTAGTAGCCGTTTGAATACCATCAGTAAACCTCTTAAACCATCCCATATAGTTATGCTTGTTTTGATTATGCTAATGTTAGCTGTTGTACTTGAATATGTCGGGCTGGACCGGAGTGAATAACGCGGCTAAGATAATAGTTCATCACGGAAATCATGAAAATATTTATAAAATATCAATGTAATGATTTGCTTACTTTCATTTAACTATATTGTTCTTTTTTAAACTGGCAAGTAATGAAAATAGGGATCATAGGAAAGGGCAAACTCGGATCAGCCATAGCGAAGTATGCTACCGCGATGGGAGATGAAATTGTGTTTGCATTGGATAGTAAAAGCATGGTTGATGCAACAACGGATACACTAAAAAAAGCAGAGGTACTCATTGAGTCCACTCATCCCGATGCTGCGATTGCTAATTTGCAATTGTGTGCTGCATCAGGTGTTCCTACTGTTTGTGGTACGACTGGCTGGTTGCAACACAAAGCGTCCATTGATGCACTATTCTTAGAGCAGAATAGTGCCTTTTTATATGCGAGTAACTTTAGCGTAGGGATGAATTTAGTTTTTAAAATTAATGAAGTCTTAGCAAGCTTTATGGCCTCTCAAGAAAACTATAGTGCTAGCATTGAAGAGATCCACCATATACATAAAAAAGACGCGCCTTCCGGTACTGCGATTCAGTTAGCGAAAGGCATCTTTGCTAATCATAATCACTATGAACTTTGGTCTTTAGAGGATAAAGAAGCGCCTGGCATGTTGCATATTAAAGCCATACGAGAAGGAGAGGCTAAGGGAACCCATATCGTACAATATGAGTCCGCAGAAGACGTCATCCGCTTATCTCACGATGCCTTTAATAGAAATGGGTTCGCGAAAGGTGCACATATGGCTGCTCATTGGATAGTTGGTAAAAAAGGTATATTTTCAATGAAAGATGTATTGTCTTTACATTAGACACATAGGAAAGAGCGTTATGAAGTGATGACATTTGAAGGGATATATTTAATTAACCCTAATTAAAACGACTATTTTACTGAAGTGTCTGGGTGCTATCATTATAAACTGAAAAGATAAAATACTTTAGTACAAAATCAATTCCTCACTTTAAAAATCAAAACAATGAATGCAAAAGTAGCTATGGGAATACGTATCCTCTTGGGTATATTCCTTTTCGTCTTTGGACTAAATAAATTTATTGGCTTTATGGCCTTTCCTCCGATCCCCGGAGATGGTGGCACCTTGATGGGCATTTATGCTTCCTCCGGCTTTATGACCTTGATAGGCGTCTTAGAAGTCTTAGCTGGACTGCTATTACTGATTGGTCGTTTTATTCCATTAGCTGTGGTCATCGCGGCAGCAATTATGTTTAATGCTTTAGTTTTCCATTTACTTCATGACCCTGGCAATAGCGCAGGAGCCGCTTTAGGCTGTTTGTTATGTGCCTTAGTTGTATTTGGACACAGAGAACGATTTGCCTGGCTTTGGGGCTAAGATCAATGAAAAAAAAAGGCTGTTCCAAAGTGGGACAGCCTTTTTTTTAACAGTTAGTTTCTGAAAATAAGGGTGACTTCGGATTGAATTAGAGTCTAAATAGTTATATCCGAAACACATGAAATCATTACTAACACTTACACTTACTATATGCTGGCTTACTTCGACAGGATTAGCACAAGGCACGCATATACAGTCACCCGCTGAATATATCGTTACATCACATGACCCTATTAAAGGTTTGAGTCTACACCCCCATTCCTTTGAGATCTACCAAAATCACACTAAGACAAAAATTAGCTTAATCTTGGATGATGTACAGACCAATGAATTTAAAAAGGCAACGATACGTACGACTAATGGATTTCCTTTGATAACCTCACATAGCAATGAAGCCATTGATGTTTCAGCCTTAGAAAAAGGTTTCTATTATGTCTTTGTAGAATATGGTAACAACCAAGTTTCTGTGCAAAAGCTTATTAAAGGTTAATCACTTTTGGTTTAATGACCAATCATATTCATTGAACTGAATAGCGACCTTTCCATCAAATGTAGTGGCTGAATATTTATTCAGAAACGTCCGAAGATCTCCAAAATCTTCAGCATACCATTCAAATATTTTTGAAACGGAAGCACTCGATGCAGTGATTTGGTTATGATTTTTATCATTTATGAAGGCCTCTGTTTTCACTTGTAGTAAGGCTTCAAGAGTTGCTGGAGTATAAGCTACATTGGCAATAGGTGGACACGATTTAGCTGCACAATTTACTGCAAAATGAATCCTTGGCTCTTTGAATCTAGGTCTAATGATGTCGTTTTCTATGTTATTTAGTGAAAGGGTTTTTCCTTGTAAGGGTATCCACTTTTTGTCCCAAGGTTTACCGCCTTCAAGGTCTGTAATACTTTTAAGTGGATAATTATCTAGAATTAGTTTAATAGTATATGCGTTGTATGCATTTATCCAATAAACCAAGCGGTCTTCCCTACTCCATGTATCATCAATCTTGGCTGATTCCAGTTCGTTTAGGTATTCTTCTAAAGCCTTAATGTCCGTTGCAAAACCGCTATAATTGACATCTCCTCTAGACACATATTTGCCGAGTAGATTTGAAAACAATTGGTGATTTGGTTTGGCGACTTCTTGTGGTGGCTCAGGCTTTTCTATTTCTTCAGTAGTTATTTCTATTTCTTTTTCTGGCTTTTCTTCCTTCTTCTCGTTTAGCTCTGCCTTGGTCTCTTTTTGGGGACTTTCAGGCTTAGGGTCAGGCGTTGGTTCTTTTTGAATGTCTGCTAGCTTTTCTTTGTTCTTTTCTATAAAATCTTTTAAGCTTTGCTTTTGCAAGACATCGCTTTTGCTTGTAGATTTTTCAGTTGGTTCTTTCTCAGAAACAGGCGCTTCAACTTTGCTATCTTTTTCAACTACATTTTCAGTTGTGTTTTCCTCTTTATTTACTTCTGCCCTTTCATTTTGCGTTTCTTGCACTTCATTACTTTCTTCGACTACTTCCTTTTCTATAGGCAGTTCAATGTCCTTATTTTCGTGGACATCACTCTTTACCTCCGTAATTGATTTCTGATTTTTATTCACCTCGGCATTTGCTGTTTTTGCTTGGCTATTTTGGTTACAAGCCATCAGTACCGTAAGTGACAATATGCTGAATAATCTATTCATGATCATAAGATTTAAAATTGAGCTGAGAATCGGATTCCCACATTTCTTGGATTTTCAAATAGTGCTGGTCTTTTAGTGTATAAAACATTAAAAGCGTTATTTAAAAGAATCGAAAGTCCAAATTGTTTATATCTATACCCTAATCGGAAGTCAGTAATTGTATAATTAGTTGTGTTTTTAGCTAAAAATGCCCGCACAAAGACAAAATCTACCGGTGTGAAAAACACATTGTCAATGGCTTCCACATGGCTGGCATATCGCTGAGCAAAGCCAAGAGAAAAAGAATAGAGGTCCAACTGGACATCTGCATTATATATATGACGGCTTCTATACTTTAAGATATTTTCATCAGTAGAACTTGTATTAGCTATATCAAGACTAAAATTTTGGTAGGTAGGATCAATAAAAGTATACCCTCCAATACATCTTGCCGTCACAGGACCTAGTGCATATTCTGCACCCACTTCAAGCTCTAGGCCTTTAATATCCGTATCCCCGATATTACTCGATCTAAACCCAAGATCTCCATCTTCTTCATAGAAGCCAAACTCAGTCATATTTTGGTATTGTGACCAAAACAAAGAAAGGTCTGCAAACCCAGTTAGTTTATGAATAGCAAAGCCTTGTCTATGTCCTATCTCAGCAGACCAACCTTTTTCTGATTCAAGGGCTGGATTTGGAAATATCCTAAATCCAGCAACGGTAGTAGAAATAAATTTCTCGGTTATGGTTGGATACCTATATCCTTGGCCCCAAGACATTCTGGAAGAGGAATAGTCATTATATCTATAATTCAAACCAAATCGACTGATAAACTGCGATTCCTTATCTACCCCATTATTAGGCAATGTAATACCTTGCACTATGGCAGGAGCTGTTAAGGTATTAAACTCAGCTCTACCACCTACATTGATCGTCAGGGAAGAAAAGAGTGTTTTTTCTAGTTGTAGGTATACCGCTTGATTATTGCCACTAAAGGTGGTATCACTAAATAACTCTGAATTAGAATAAATTTGGTTAGCGCTTAGACCTGCAACTATTTGCATATCTAACGATTCCATCCGCTTTTGATACTGATACTCAGCAAAACTATATAATGAGCTGTTTGACTGATTATTTGTGTTTTCATTATTAATAGAATAAAACCGTCCTCTGACTTTATGCACTCCTTGGCCACCGTCTATATATTGTATGCTAGGATCGATATAGTATCGAGTTGCTATGGTCGCTGTTAATTCCTCCCCAAAAGGAATAAAGGCACCAGAGGTAGGATTTGTCCAAACGAAAGCATTCGCTGCATCAGAATAATTAAATACGGATTGGAGGCCGATAGTCCATTGGTCATTTAGCCTATATCTCATATTTAGGTTTCCACGAACCCTATCCGTATATTCCCCTTTATACACACCGTCTTCTGTGTGATAAAACCCTGCTGTTACAAGATCTAATTTGCCTATTTTTTGTTTATGCGTAATGCCTACATTATACGCTGCTGGCGCCTTATCCCACCATTGTTGAACCACATCTTCGGGTCCATCAAAAACAGTATACGAACTACTTACAGATGTCGTTGGACGATCTTTAGCATAGCCGGTTCTTACATGAATAATCCCATTTAGAGCGGCCGCACCGTACAAAACAGATGACGCCCCTTTCAGAACTTCAACCTGCGATATATTTTCCACAGGAATATCTGACCAATTAGGTCTACCAGCATCCGCTTGCAAGGCAGGCATATCATCAACTAATAAAAGTACTCGGCTACCAGCTCCATAGGAATACCCAGAACCCCCTCGAATGTTAGCCTGTCCGTCAATAATTTGAACCCCTGGTATTTTATCAAGAATAGTATTCAATGCAGGTGCATTAGTGGCTGAAATAAGGGCTGGCTTCAATACTGATATTGAGGCCACAGATTGCATGATATCCTTTTCATAACGTGAGCCTGTTATAGTAGCCACGTTAAGAAGGGCAGAAACGGCTTGTAAAGGTAAAGTGTACACTTCTCCTGGAGAGAGGCTTAGCTTACTATTCAAGGTTTCATAACCAACATAGCTAGCCTCTATCGATACTGTCGAATTATCAGATTCAAATGATATGAGTCCGTCCATATTCGTTACGAAATACGCAGAATCAACGCGCACGTTTGCACCAATTAATGCTTCTTTGGTGTTTGCGTCTATTAATTGAACCCTTAGCTGGTCCTGCGCATACAGGACATTGGACCAACAAAAGAAAAGTATAACGATGTATCTAATCATGATTCTACATACCATCCTAAGATACAAACTGGATATGTATTTTATCCAACCGGATTAAGCATAGGAAGGTCTACTAGCTTTGCTTCTTCTTTGCCAATGCTAAAAAAGCCTAATACGCCACCTGCTGACTTTGCTACGTGCTGTGCAAAAGATGTCAAACTTTTATATAAAGCATAACCGTAACTTTTCTCAAAAAGCGGCATTATATCATTTAGTTGACTTAGCTTTTCTGTAAGCTCTTGATTCCGAGCACTAGTGTCCTCAGGGCTTTCTTCAATAACACATTTTAGCACATCACTAAAGTCTTTACCCACATCTTGAAAGAAAGGAAGAATATCCTCAGGAGCGGCGTACGTACGTATTTGTGTTACTTTCTCTGCCCAGGCCAGTTCTTTTTCCTCGATCTTCCCATCAGCACCCGCTATTAATACGGTAATCCAAGCAATGGAATCTTTAAGTGTTTTCTGCTGACTTGCGTCTAATTCAGTATAACTCGTTAGCATGAATGTCTGTACATTTTAATATGGCAAATATATAAAATATGAGACTAGAAATTGAATTTCAGGCCTAAGCTTGGTATGATCGGTAATTGATCGACTCGTTCGTACCTAACTCGATCAAAATAGAATATATTTTGGCGATTATATACATTAGTGATACTGGCTACTGCCTCAAGATTTATATTCTTGGTAATCTGAAATTTCTTTGTGGCAGAAAGGTCAAATCTGTGATAATAAGGCAATCGTCCACCATTTCTTTCTTGTGCAAAAATGATACTTACATCATCACTGTTTTCTGTAAGAATATCCGTGTCTACCCCATCCTCAAAGAGAATGTTATGATAGAACCCTTGGGTTAATGTAAACGGGAAACCCGATCCAAAGTTCCAACGTCCACTGATCTGAAAATCACCATCATCACTTAAATTATATGAGACCAATAGGTTAGAATTATGTCGTCTATCAAATACCGTTGCATAGGTTTGTTCCCCATCAAATCGAGTTACCTTTCCAAGTGAATAGGTAGCCCATACATACCATTTAGGGTTATCATATTTGACACTCAGATCAACACCTCTAGCCTCTCCACTTTCTGTTACATAATCCGTATCTGATGGTGATAATTTATTTCTATTGATTACTATGATCTGTGGGAAATCTTTATAATATCCTTCGAGGTTCAATGTTAATCCTGGCAAGAGGTCATATTCCACACCTGCAATGGCATGTCTAGAAAATTGCAACCTAGACGATGCAAAACCGCCTTCATGCGATGCAATAGAGGCATCAGGTCCAGATAGGAAGCCTGTAAAAAGGTTTACCACATCTCTTTCGTTTGACGTTGATATCAGGTTCTGAGAATAATAACCACCGGCTGCTTTAAATCTAAGATCATCTGTAGCATTAAATTTAAGGCCCAGTCGCGGCTCTACTCTTGGTTCATTTAAAGATGCATAATACTGAAACCGTACCGAAGGCTCAATCACTAGACGACTCCATGCTTTACGATATAGAAAGTACGCCGCCATTTCAGTGGTGTTCTGAAACTGCGTTAAGTTAATCCCAAATGGGTTGGTAAATTCAAAATCGGTTCTAATACTTTTTATCTCAAGTCCGTAATCAAACTCATAGTCATTCCCAAAGAAATTAAAGTCTAAGCCCAGAAAATATTCATCTATCCCACTTAATCGCGGTTTTTCGTCCGCTTCTAACAATTGAATATCGTAGGTAGAGAAGCCAACCTTACCGTTTAAGATCAAACTACTACTTTGAGGAAGCACATTGAAATTTAATCCTCCTCCCGAATTTTCCCAAGAAACCGTGGCTATATTAGGGTCAGAAAAGGTATCTGAAAAATCGAAACCAAAGAAATTAAATTGGCTACCATTTTTTGTAGCGAAGGTAAGTTTACCGTATAAATCTTGAAATTGAAAAGGTAATCCAACACTGTCGTTTGGCGTCGCATACGGATATAAAACTTGAGATGTCTGATCTATAATACCTCGCTTACCGGTCAATACGAAGGACATGCTACCTGCATCTTCTTTCAATCGAATGATCGGACCTTCTATCAGGCCTTTGAGCATAAAGGGACTGGCTGAAATTTGCCCGCCAAGTCGTTTACTATTACCCGCTCTGGTTTTTATATCTACAACGGCACTTATTCTACCTCCATGATAGGCATTGAACCCACCTGTCAGGACATCTACATTTTTAATAATTTCTGTCTCGAAAATAGAGTAAAAACCAATCGAATGGAATGGGTTATAAATGGTCATTCCATCTAATAAAATTTTGTTCTGTACAGGTGAGCCTCCTCTGATAAATAATTGGCCACCTTGGTCCCCTGTCGTGATAACACCCGGTACCACTTGAAGATATTGTAGTATATCTGCATCTCCTCCCGTGGACGGTAATGCTTTGATTTGTTTTTGTGTTACTTGAAGTTTAGATACTTGTACTTCCGTCCGTGCTTGTTCTTTCGCTGCCGAAATATTAACCACACCTAGGTTCACACCGCCTGCTGCAATGTATACCTTTTCATAGGTAATGCGATTATCTTTTATTGTGATCTCTTTAGATACATTTTCATATCCTATATAAGAAGCTGTCAAGGTGTATGTACCCGCTTCAATATCAGAGATGGCGAAAAACCCATTCTCATCCGAAGTAGTTCCTATTGTCGTTCCGTCTAGTACCACATTGCCAAATAGAATGGCTTCACCAGAACTCTGATCATATAGGTGCCCTCTAAGCGTACCTTGAGAAAAGAGCATAACATTGAAAAACAGTAGGCAGGTAAGAATGGAAAATAGTCTAGTCATAGTTGCTGTTATCATGAGTATAGCGGGACAAAGCTAAAAATTATGTATTCAAATGGTCCCTAGAAGTCTGAAAAAAACTGTCTTGCATTTCTATTATAATTATTCCCGACACTTCTATCATCAATACGATTATTCGATATTTCAGGTAAAGCGTCCCCATACAACTCTGTTTCCCAATTTGGGTTATTTCGTTCTCCGCGACAGGTGCTATGTAATAACAAATAGTTATTACCGCCTAAACTAGGGTTATAGAATAAGAACTTTACGTCATTTTGGTTGGTAAGGTCCATTCGGTTATAAATCCAAATTTCATAGGGCGGTGCCGAAGGTTCATCCGTAACTACGACCTGATCATTTGGCTTACCATACTTCATAAATATATATCCACGATCCGTTTCAAAGCCAAAGCCAACATTATCCCTATAGGTGCGATCCACTGCTTTAGCCACTTTCATATATTCATTGTAGACTATATCGGGATGCTCTAAGGACTGATTAGAGAAGTAACTATACAAGAAATAGCGCTTAGCTTTATCACTACCTTTGTCTAGTAAATCCGATAATATTTGTTGGTTGTTTTGAGAGACTTGGGGTGTTATAGCTCGTAAAGCATACTCTAAGTCATCATCACTAAGGTCTTGAACGAATGATTCTTCAAAAATCTGATTATCATACGCATCTAGAATCAAGTCCGCATCCGGATGGTGTATTTGAAGAAATTTCTGTTTAGAGTGGATAATGTTGCGTTCTCTGTCGATCAATGCTACATCTAAATAATAAGCCCCTGATTTAAGGTTTTCAATGTCCATAGATCTAAAAAAAACGTTGCCTTTGTTAGGATCGAATTTTTCAAATCCTTGTAATGCAATTTCTTGCTCCTGCAAATGATCGAAACCTTTAAGCAATTTATACTGAATAGCTAGATCCTGAGGTTGGAAGTTAGAAGGTACATTAACTTCACCAAAAACAGCTAAACTATTTTGCACATTAGTACATAGATTGTAGGGCAAGATATCAAAGCCAAAACCATATTTGTCAAAAACATGGTCCCCTGCTTTGCCCAAATTTGCACATAAAACGATATCTGCAATTTCAAGTGATGCCGCTTCATCTTTGACGACTAGTTCTTGGTTAAATTCAAAAGCTTGTAAGGGGTTTTCAAGATCTGTTAAGCTTATACTCATATTGTAACTACCTGGGTCTAATGCATATCTTTTTACATCCCATAGATCTTTCTTTTCGACATCCCAAGGAGAGGAAAGGACAAATTTTTCGCCCACTTTCATTATGGAATCTTGTGTGATTAAGCATAACATCTCTACAGATGCTTGAAACTGGCCGGATTCATCAACTTTATATTGCAAATCCCTAGAAGGTATACCTGTATATATCTCCACATATGAAGATTCTTCATTAGTAAAGATCGCTGTTTGAATAGATCCTACAAGTTGCCCGAAGGACTCAAGGCTAAAAATGAAACAAACAAAAACGAGTATCTTTCGCATAACAATACTATTACGCGTTAAATATACGTGAAGCAAGCTCATTTTGAATGATTCATTTTGACAGTTTGGCTGTATTCATAGACTAAGAAAGATTGTGAGTCGGAAAAACATACTAATTACAGGGATATCCACAGGTTTAGGGTATGCCATGGCATCTTGTTTATTAGAAGATGGACATACTGTGATAGGAAGTATTCGAAGCCATAATGCAGATATCGATGCCCTTAGCTCACTGTATCCCGGACGCTTGCATCTTTTAACTTTTGATGTCAGAGATAACGAAGGTATCAAATCCAATATAGAAGCCTGTTTAGCTGATCTAGGTTCTTTAGATGTTCTGATAAATAATGCAGGTATAGTCGTACCTGGGCCTTTAGAAACCATGAAAATTGAGGGTTTTAAAAAACAAATGGATGTGAATGTTACTAGTATTTTTAGTGTAACCAATGCATGTATTCCATTCCTAAAGAAGTCTAGTCAGTCCAAGATCATAAATATGAGTTCGGTATCCGGCATCATTTCCAATCCGTTTTTAGGGGCCTATTGTATTTCTAAACATGCTGTAGAAAGTCTAAGTGATATCTATAGAAGAGAACTTCTCCCATGGGATATAGATGTAGTTATGCTTCAACCAGGACCTATAAAATCTGCTATTTGGAAAAAGTCTATAGATCAGATGGCTGATGTTTCAGCAGGGCCTTATGCACCCTATTGGAAAAGTGCTACATCCTTGGTACATAAAACCGAAAAGAAAGCTTTGGATCCAACTGTTATTACCAACTTGGTCAAGAAGATCATTCGCCAGAAAAAGAGCAAAACAAGATATATCGTACATAGAAACCCGCTTATGATTCGTTTGGTTGCTTATTGGTTGCCAGACCGATGGTTTGATGCTATGATTAAAAAACAGTACCGTAAAATCCTTGAAAAATGAGTAGACTAGTTCTTCTGACTTTCATATTAATTCTTGGATGCTATAGTTTGAACGCCCAGCATGATCATGCTCACCATTGGGGTCATCACCATTTTACTAAAGCAGATAGTCTTCGTGGCGCCTTACGAACAGAGCGGACCTGTTTTGATGTTCACCATTATGATTTACACATTCATTTTGATTTTGATAAGCAATATATCAGTGGATACGTCGACATGTCGTATGAGATGCTAACAGATTCTAAGCTCCTGCAATTAGATCTCTTTGAAAATATGATTATCGACTCCATTGTGTATCAAGATCATTCGCTTCAATACCGCAGAGTAGCAAATGCTGTTTTTATAGACGCTAGCTCCATGACTGCTGAAGCGAATCACACATTGCGAGTACATTATCAAGGCTGCCCAAAAGAGGCAGTAGACCCACCTTGGGATGGCGGATTTAGTTGGGACAAAGATGAATTAGATAGACTATGGTTGAGTGTTTCTTGCGAGGGATTGGGTGCGTCCAGCTGGTGGCCCAACAAAGACCATTTGTCCGATGAGCCAGATAGTATGGATTTGCATTTCCATTTGCCATCAGGTATAGATTGTGTATCTAATGGAAGACTTATAACTCACGATAGTAAGGAAGAACAACAGTATTATCATTATTCAATAAAACATCCTATAAACAACTACAATGTCACTTTCTACGTAGGTCAGTATGCTGGATTTTCAATGCCCTATTATGGTCTTGATGGAGATAGTATGCGTCTTTCTTATTTCGTGCTTGACTATAACCTAAGTAAGGCCTTAGACCATTTTAAACAAGTCAATGGTGTTCTTGAAGCTTATGAATATTATCTAGGGCCATATCCATTTCCAAAAGATGGTTTCAAGATGGTGGAAGCCCCATATTTAGGCATGGAGCATCAAGGTGCTATTGCATATGGAAATAAATATATGCGCGGCTATTTAGGTGGTTTAATCCCACGAGACCAGGATTGGGATTACATTATAGTGCATGAATTGGGGCATGAGTATTTTGGGAATAGTATAAGCTGCAGTGATCATGCTGACATGTGGATTCATGAATCATTTACAACGTATTTAGAAGCTCTATATGTAGAATATCACTGGGGATATGAAGCATCTCTTGACCATTTAGAGCAAGAACGCATATTTGTTAATAAAGATCCAATCATAGGCCCAAAAGACGTAAATTTTACGGAATGGGACGGGTCTGACCACTATTTCAAGGGAAGCTGGGTATTACATACGCTACGAAATGTGGTCAACAATGATCCGCTTTGGTTTGCTTGTTTAAAAGCTTTATATGAAAAATTTGCTTATTCTGTAGTGTCAAATGAAGATATCTTCGATTTCTTAGAAGACTATTTAGACAAAGATCTTAGTTTGTTTTTCAAGCAGTATTTATACACACCAGACATACCTGTCTTACATATAGAATCTTTGAAGTTAGGGAATAGCAAGGTTAGCTTTGAGGCTAGATGGGAACAGGTGATTGAAGGGTTTAATATGCCCTTAGTTTGCAGTAGCATCGGAGAGCAACAAATCGTAGTTACCGATCAATGGCAAACGTTTGAATTGGATATGAGTAAAAAGGAATTCGAGATTGACCTGAATAATTATTTAATAATCCGCCAATAAAAAAAGCCTTCTTTCGAAGGCTTTTATATTTACTTGAATATCTTTCTTTCTTTGATCTTGCTTTTCTTACCTACCACATCTCTAAGGTAATACAGCTTAGCTCTCCTTACCTTACCTCTTTTAAGAACTTCAATTTCATTGATAATAGGACTTGAGAATGGGAATATCCGCTCTACGCCTACTCCATTTGAAATCTTTCGAACGGTAAACGTTTTAGTAGCACCAGTTCCGTTTATCTGGATTACATCACCTTTAAATTTCTGCACTCTTTCTTTTGCACCCTCCTTAATTGTATAGGCAACTGATATATTATCACCAGGTCTGAAGGCAGGTAGATCCTTAGCTGGTGTCATTTGTTCGTGTACGTAATTTATTAAATCCATTTTACTATGTATTAAAGCGGCTGCAAAGATAGCACTTTATATTAAAATATCCACCAAAGTTATCGCAATAGCGTAACTTTTCCTCTACCTTCTACTAACTTGTTTCTAGCACCCACAAATTTATAGGTATAAACATAAACGCCAGACGGTGATGGATCGCCCGTATTAAACTTTCTGCCATCCCAACCTTCATTAGGATCTGTGGTCGAAAATATCATTTCTCCCCAGCGGTTCCAGACGTTTAATTCATATTCTGCCAATCCATCTACAACACCTTTACCTTTGAAGGTTTCATTATTTCCGTCAAAATTAGGCGTAAAAGCATTAGGGAAGAAATAACGAGAAAGAGGTTCAACATCTACAAATCGAACCAATGTATCTGTACAACCTGACTCATGAAAGGTAACTAATTGGATTCTGTGAGTTCCAGTATCTTGAAATTCATATGTTGGATTTTGTAGTTGGGAAAATCCTTCTGATCCAAATGACCATTGCCATGCTACCCCATCCAGTGACATATCGGTAAAATCGACTGTTTTATTAAGAGAATTTAGCTCCTTAGGTTCATAATCAAAATCCGCAATTGGTCCTTCTTTTACTGTGATCCAGTTTGTGAACGTAGCTGCTGTTTTACAATCTAAGGGTGATATAATTTCAATAGTGATGGTATATGTACCCGGATTATTAAAGACATGACTTGGGCTGATAACATTGGATGTTTCTCCATCGCCAAAGGTCCAAGTAATATCATATGTTTCATCAATGGGTGTGGTTAAATTAGTAAATACAATATCGGCAGGCGCACAACCAATGAAGGCATTAGGCTCGACTATAACTGTATTGGGTGCCGGAAAGTACTCTACAATATCAGTGACTGTATCTTTACATTCATTAGTATCTGTTACTATAAGTCTGGCCAACTTATTTCCTGGAGTTCCATAGGTAAAGGCAGGATTCTGAACACTTGACTCCCCTTCTCCGAAATCCCAATCCCATGATACTAGATTATCTGCGCCAGTCGTCGATAAATCAGTAAATTCTACGGGGCCAGCAATACATGTGTCATAAAGAAATGCAAATTCACCTTCAATAGAAGGGTAAACACCAACAGTAATATAGGCTGTATCAGCACATTCAGTGCCTTTATTCAATATCATGGTGCCATCATATTCTCCTACATCAGGAAAGGTCACAGAGACGTCTCTAGTATCAAAGGTGTCCATTTGCCCATTTATATCAAAAACCCATTCGTAAGAGATAATGTCTGATATTTTAGTGCTGTTATTAACTATATCGACGGTGGTCTCACCACAGGATCTAATAAAATATTCTTGTACACCAATTTCTGCGGAACTAGCTATTTCGGCAAATACAGTAGGTTCGCACGGAAAGGCATTAAATTGGAAGTCACGACTAACCTCTCCTATTTTCACTCCATCTCTATATTCTTCTACACAAAGGCCGACCGTAAACTGACCAAGCATATTGGGCGTACCTGTAATCACACCTGTATTTAAATCTATATCCACTAAGGGATCACCGCCTAATGGAAATTGGGCCGTATAATTTGGCGCTAAGAAAACGACTGGATCATACGGTGGTGGACAGTTTTGAGGCGCTGGCTGTACTCCCGTACATGAATTTGCATTACCTGGGGTAGTCGACCCATCTGTACCTCCTGATGCGATCGGGTTACAAAACCTATATACTAAAGAATCACCATCAGGATCAGTAAAAGATTGATCCACATTTAATGGGAATCCATTACAAATAAAGATGGGCGGGAAACTGTTGGCCACTGGATTACTATTACATAAGTCCTGCGCTAAAGGTAAAATCTCTACCGTTAAAGCAATCCCAGTCTCACCCGGTGCCAAAATGTTATTGATTGTCATATTTCGACAGCAACGCTGATACGAAATCATGTATGCTTGATTAATCTTGGGTAAGTTGTTTATAGGAAAACGGTAATTGCACGTTTCTACACCCACGTCTTCTGTTGGCTCATCTAAACAAGGATCATCATTAGGAATCACGGGTGTTGGAGGGCCTAAAAGGGTTGTGGGTAGGTTCTGCACATGCGACCAGGAGCCATCTACATTCTGGCTATATAAACCGAATGTAGGACTGCCATCGCACGGCGCACCATTAGTCTCCGTATCTCTATATAATAAACAGGTAATTTCGAGGTTTATCGTACCATCGCCATTATCACCTAGGCATTCATAATAAATGGTTCCACCTACAATGTGTGTAGCCATTAAATATATTGGGGAGCAGAAAAGAATGAAGCTAAAAAGGAAGTTTCTTTTCATAAGTCGTTTGGATGTTCTGTAAAGTTACGGGTAAATAAGTAAAATCCGTATTTAAAACGGCCTCCGATGTCTTCTATTTCAATAAAAAGGAAGAATTGTCTCTATTTATATGTTTTATTTAAGTAGACTAATATTGCCTCTTTTTTCTTCACTTGATCTATTTGGGTATTTGTAGTTCAGGGTATACACATACACACCTTGTTGATGTTTAGTACCTCCCTTAGTATTCCCCTCCCACAATATGCCTGGATTATCAGTTTCAAAAATGAGTTCACCCCATCTATTCCAAATTTGCAAAGAGAATTCTTCAAAATCTTGATTCAAGGCTACCACACCAAAAGCATCATTTTTCCCATCTCCATTTGGACTGAATGCATTCGGCACAAAAACATCGAATATGTCATTTACCTTATCATCCAATACCTCTATATCAATCAGTATTACTTGTTCGCAGCTGGTCCCTGCGCTTACTGTCAAAACTAGCTGGTATATACCTGCTTCCTCAAAGGTCCAAGAGAAGGAATTAGTAAACTCCGTTATTGTATTTGATCCTAAATCTAAGGCCCAAATGTGACCAGCAAAAGCATCTCCAGAGTCATTCGTTATGGTGAATTCTTGATTTACCTCTATCTGATAAATTGGATCACCCCCTTCTGCATTTGAAGAGAGCGTCACCTCTTGTAAACCTTCGCAAGCAATAGATGTAATAGCCATTTGCCGTCGGACACTTCCAATCCATACCCCGTCTCTATACTCATCAATGCATACGGCTAACATATACTGTCCGATGGCATTAATTACCCCAGAAATAATACCAGTGGTAGCACCAATACTAATGGCAGGATCTGAAGGAATTGGAAAATCACTTGAAAAAGGCGATGCAAAAACTACTGGGTCAAAGGGGGGAACACACAATGCAGGTGTAGGCATAATGCCATTACAAGATCCAGGATCACCAGGAATGCTTGCTCCTTCTGGTCCTCCGGCTTCTAAGGGTGCACATAGAGTATATACTAGTGAATCTCCATCAGCATCAATAGCAGACATATCGTACTCTATGGATCCACCTGCACAAAATAATTTAATAGGCTCGTTAGTGATAATCGGACTGGAGTTACATGTATTTTGAGCTTGGGATGTAATGATCGAATTGAGTGCTATCCCAGTATCTTCAGGAGCCATTACATTTTGGATTGTATTTGCTAAGCAACAGCGTTGATACGCTATTTGATAATTAAAATCAATTATAGGAAGGTTTTCAATCTCAAAGACATACTCACACAGCTCGAGACATTCTCCAGCTGGTAAGGATGAATCTAAACACGAATCCAATTCCATCCCTGCCAATGCAACTACATCTGGTACTGTCTCATTACCAACAATACTCACAAAATGCCAATCGCCATCTGCTTGTTCTTCGTAGAGTCCAAAATCAAATTGAAAGTCACATAAAGCTCCTGAACTAAAATTATCTCTAAAAACCCGGCATGTTACTTCTATATCTATAGTATTATCCGTGTTAATACCCAAGCAGGCATATGTTATGTCTCCTCCTAAAATATGCGCTGAAAAAAGACTAGAATAACATTGGACAAAAAACAAAAGGAGTATGGACGTTCTCATAGTTGTTCTAAAGTTTTAATGATTAATATACTAATTCTATAAGCCAATAACGTTAATGTGTGTATTTGTGATATTTAATCCTAACCATTTTTAATCATGAGTCAAGTGTATCTTGATGAGGCTGAGGTAGTTAAAACCATTGATGCCTTGCGAAAAGGTCGAACCGCATTGATCCCAAGTGACACTATTTGGGGGATTTCTTGTGATGCGCATAACAGTGCGGCTGTAGATCAAATTCGAAATATAAAGGGTTCTGCCCCTGATAAAAGTTTTATAATCCTGGTATCTAATCTTCAGATGCTTAAGGAGTACATCATCAATGTTCATCCTAGAGTTGAGACCTTGCTTAGCTTTTATGATAAACCGACTAGCTGTATATATGAAGCTTCTGAATATGCACCTAAACACCTATTGGAAAATCAAAAAACCATAGGTATTCGTTGGGTTAGAGATGGCGTCATTGCAGATATAGTAGAACGTTTTGGAAAAGCCATTGTATCGACCAGCGCTAATTTTACAGGTGATCCTTTCCCTTCTTCGTATAATGACATACCCAAAAGATTATTAGATAAAATAGATTTTCTTCCAGAAATCATTGAATCTGAAAAAGGAAAGAAAATGGGCACGCCAAGCGTAATCATCAGTTTTGATAAAGATGGCGAACTTATATTTTTAAGAAGCTAATCCTATCCAGCAATCAGTTTTATAATTAGTACTAAAAGCACACTAACGAGCAAGCCAAAGAATACTTTACCCAAATCCATAAAGATCATCTTCGAGATCTTTGATTTTGGATCTTTATTAAACATAATTCGCATGCCTATTTCTCGTCCGGCTAGTAAACCTATAAAGACCCATGTCGTACTCATTGGGATTTTAGCACCCCATAAACCAAATGAATCGTACTTGAACAAGAATAAAACTAATCCATAAATCAAATCAATAAAGGTGGCTGCTCTAATATCAGCTGTATTCGTTTTGCTCCGTACGACTTCTTGAACGGCACCGCCTTTCGAATAGAAAATATAACCGAGTAAACCTACTAGAATCAATAATGATAGAAAGAAGCCAAGCGTGCTAAGTGAGGCTCCACCTTCTAAATAAATATAAATGTTAGCCAAATCTTGCGTTAACCACTGCCACCAAAGAAAGCCTGTTGTAAACCATTGGAAAATCGTCCACATAAATCTTCGTTCCTTCGGGAGCTCGTTGGCTATAAAATACTTTTCTGTAAATCTGGAGATCAAAACATAAATTACGGCTGCACTGGAAAAAGCGACTATATAGCCCATGATCGATTTGTTCACCATCTTACCTAAGGTAGAACCTGAATCAAATACACTTGACACCAAAGGTCCCGCTTCTGCAGGTAGCTTGTGAAGTGAGAATAAGGTCAAAATCATAAAGGTCGTTGAGACTGGAATCCCAAATCTCGTAATGGTTAATAGCACCAAAGGAGGGAGGAGATAATACCAGTAATACTTTTCTGGCATTTCGAATTTATCTAAACGTCCATAGGCTATGCCATAGGTATAATCCTCGTACCATCCGAACGGATCGAAATGACCTAGAATCAATACGGCTGAGAGGATACCTCCCGCAAATAACCATAGCTTCCACCAGGCCACCTCTTTTTCGTTTGAAGTAAGGAAGGTGCCTAAGGTTTGAATTACATCATTACCTACTACCGAATATGAGGCCATGATAAAGCCAAGCCACATAACAATCATCGTCAATTCCATTTGTTTTGATCTTAATAGTTACAAAAATTCCCCGCCAACGCAAGTTGACAGGGAATATACTTACAAAATCTAATCTATTCTTGACATTTAAAATGATCTCGAGAAACTAAATCCAATACTCATACCTGGGTGAAGTCTTTGGAAGACCTCATTATCACCGCCTTCCCAGTTGTAGTATCGGATAATATCTTGGTTCAATAGGTTATCAGCTGTTAAACTCAACCTGTTCTGACCAAAGGTTTTTATTAATTTGAATTTGAGTGAATGTATAGGGTTATCATATACATCTGCAATAGCTCCAGCACCTGCAATGCTTAGTCTTCTTCCTTGTAAATTGTATGCGATCGCAGTTTCCAATCCTATCTCTGGAAGTCTATACGTCAAGCCAGAATTAATTGAAAATGGAGAAAGTCCAAGGAATCGATCTCTCGTTCCTGCAGCATTTCCATCTTTATCTAACAATCTAACCTCGGCTTGTACATAAGAGAAATTAGTATTGAAGTTTAAACCGCTCAAGGCATCAGTAATGAAACCTAAATTGGTTCGCAATTCTAATTCAGCACCTAAAAGCTCAGCACTTTCTTGGTTCCTAGGCGTAATAGAAGCTGGCTCGTAATTAGCAAATGGCACTAACTCAATTGGCTTATCAAAGTACTTATAGAATCCACTTACAGAAACCATCTGTCCTGGCAGGAAGAAGTACTCCCAACGCAAATCTAGGTTTGTGATATCGGTAGATTCAAGATCAATATTTCCATAATAGGCTCTACCTGTAATTCTATCTTGGATTTGAGCAATTGACTTTTCTTTAAAGGTTGGGCGGGCCAATGTCCTGTTTGCTGACATACGCACATTCATGGCATCAGACACACTATATACCAAGTTCAATGATGGAAGAAAGTCTATATCATCCATCACTAAGGTTCGATTGAATATACGAGTACCTTGGTTATTCTGTCCTGTGTAGCGTATATCTGCTTTCTCGACTCGAACACCATAAATAGCCTTCAATCTATTTGTCAATGGCAATTCGTTTAAAACATAAGCTGAATGAACATTAAAGCTCGACTCATATACATTCGCTGCTTCGAAGCTACCATTAGGTGATATCATCGTTACGTAAACGCCCGTTGTATTTTCTGGTGTCCAAATATTTTCTTCAGCAAATAGATTATCTGGGTTTCCATTAATCGACGTGCTAAACTGATTCTTAACTGAGAAGAAGAAGTTTGTAATCGCAAAATCACGCTGCTTCATCACGGAACCTAATCCAACTTTCAATTTGCTTTCCTCTCCATTCCATTGATTAAATCGCAGTAAGAAATCAGTTCTGCAACTATTAGATGTTTCAGATAGATCTCTCCATACTCTGTTAATCGCAGCACCTACTGAAGGTCTCCATTCCAATCGTGTTTCTGTCTGCTCAAAACCGGTACTTCTGATATCCGGATCAGATACATTAATAAAGGTAGGTGCATATTTCCAAGTGAGTTCAAACTTTCCTTGCTCACCAAACACGTGTTTACCATCGACTAGGAATGAGTTGACTGAACGCTCATTATATTCTAGGTTATTTTTAACGATAACAGACGGGTTTGAATCCAAATTACGCTGCGTTAATTGTGCTGCTGTGCTCACTCCATTTTGGAGTACCATATACTTAAGGTTGATACGGTTGTTTTTCTTCTTTACAGAAAATCCAGCCATCGCATTTGCAAAATTATTTCGCTTCGATATATCACCTTCCGAAATTTGCTCTGCAATTAAGCTAGTCTCATTTTCAGTAGCTGGCAAAAGATATATAGTATTTAATGCATCTTCAAAGTGCGTATAATTCTCTCTCCAGTTAGCGGCGAACAAGTATCCTAGTGATACTTTTTCTTTAATAATCTGATTTCCTGTGCTAAATGAAAAAGACTTATTCAAGTTATTCCCAGTCGGATTCGCTGCCATATGAGGACTAAAAGACTTAGTCATATCCGTTAATCTCGGATCATCTAAAACCTCATCTGGTATGATCATATCTCTTTCTATCGGAAGCGCTCTTGTACCATCATCTTTTCCTAACCAATCCAAATTACCCCCTTGATAACTCAATGCATTAGGATTAAAATGTTGAGCCATATTATAAGAGATACCAAAACCTACATTAGTAAACTTCTCTTCTGGAAAATCTTTAGTAACTACATCAACAATTCCTCCTGAAAAGTCACCCGGTAAATCTGGAGAAAACGATTTATAAACGAGGATATTATCAATGACATTAGTGGGAAAAATATCCATCTCAACAGAATTCCGATCTGGATCTAATCCTGGCATTTCCATTCCATTCAAAATGGTTTTGGAATATCGGTCTCCTAATCCTCTGACATATACATGTTTGCCTCCTTCTATAGATACACCTGTCACTCTTTTTAAGGCTTCTCCAGCATCACTATCCCCTATTTTCCTAAAGGTTTGTGACGAAATACCATCTAAAAGATTGGGTGATTTTCGTTGTATAGTCATGAGGGCGGTTTCCGTATTTCGAACTTGCTTTGCTATGATCACCACATCTTCGAGTACCTCCGACTCTTCTAGCATTTTCAAATCAAGCAAGGTTACTTCACCTGGCTTCACTACTACATTCTCGGTAGTCAAGTCCGAATACCCTAAGTAGCTGATGGTTAATGAATAGGTTCCTGGCGCCAATTCTAAGGCATAGGTTCCATCGAGATCTGTTGACGTTCCATCCGTTGTACCTGTGATTACTATGTTAGCAAACATGACCACTTCGCCAGTACCTTCATCATAGACTGTTCCTCTTACAGTCCCCGTCTGAGCCATTATGCCCAAACTTAAAAGTCCGAAGACAAAAGAAAGGAAATTAGATTTTGTAAAAAACATTAGATTGTAGATTATAGATTGTAAGTATTAAAAAGTGGAAGGAAGCCATTTCACTTCCTTCCGAATTAGATTTTATTGTATCCAGCCTTTTTGAGCTGATAAAGTCCAGTCAAAAACACTAGTATTAGCCCCACCTGTGCAACTTCCAACAGCATTTCCACCTGAAGTCATTGCATTATCTGCCGCACTTTGGTAATTATCTTCAACAGTTTCAAAACATGCTTGCTCTTCAGCATCTGCATCTGTGTACACATTTACCATATCTGCTGTTTCCTCAAACATGTTATTTTCAAATCGCAATTCGCTTGCAATTAAGTTAGTATACGAATCCAAAGTGGCTGCACAATCAGCCATTGCATCAAAAGAGGTTCTCACCTTAACACCATTAGCATACCCTTTAAAACAAACCCCTCTTGTCAAGCCTAATGAACCATCTTTAAAGTCTCCGGCACTTGCCACCGTTTGGTCATATGCTACACAAGTACCATTTAACAAGGTAAAAGCTCCATTCAAATCACCTTCTGGGCCATCTATTTCCAAGGCTTCATCTGTATCATCACCACCATGTCCTACATAAAAATTGTCAATGGTCCCACTATAGGCTTGATCCAAGTCAATAGCATCATCACCTTGCCATGTAACTACCGCATTATCAATATTTACAGTGCCACCAAAACATTCAATACCATCATCAAGATTTGCGGTCACTTCAATATTATCAATTACGGTTCCTGTACCAACGCCCCCTAAGGTTAATCCATTGATTTCGTTGCCTTCGCCAATTTCGGCACCCCCATGTCTGATCGAAACATATCGCAATACTCCTGAATTATCAGCAGGATCATTTCCTCCATATAAACCAAAAATTTCATCGCCTGGCAATCCTTCAATTAGGGCTTCTGTTGAATTATCATCTACTGAAATAGGGGCTCTTCCTAAAATGATTACACCACCCCATTTTTGATTATCTGTCCCCTCTAGATTCGTTCCAGATGTTTGGCCAATTGTGATATTATCAAGGGTTGAGGTAAATATGATAGGGTTATCAGGTGTACCATCCGCCATAATTCTAGCTCCTCTAGCCACGATTAGCGCTGATGCAGAAGCACCTGTACCTTGTTCTCCTTTGATGATCGTACCTGGTTCTATAGTTAATGTTGCTCCAGACTCTACCACAACCTTTCCACTAATCGTGTGGATTTCATCTGCGGCTAAGGTCATGTCTGAAGATATCGTAGCTGGTAGGTTAGTACTATCTCCATCTTGGATACATTCCCCATCTACGCAAGTAAATCCGGTTTCACAAACAACATCATCACAAGGTTCGCTACAGCTAGTCATAAAATATGTGCTAGCAAAAAGTAGAAATAAGGGAAGTAGTTTTACTGTTTTCATTTGTTCTTAATAGTGTAAATAGTTTATAATCATCTCGATCACAAATGTATTTAGCTAACTGGTCTGAAGACAGTATGAAATTTTATCTGTTTGTTAAGTATCTGGTCTTATTAGGGTCTTGCCTTAACATTGGGATAACATAGAATTTTCGAAATAATATAAAACACTGATATTCTGTCATTTAAGAAATCAGTGCCACCCTATCATAAAAAGTGAAAAAAGACTAGAAATTAATTTTGTAAGCGATATTTGGAATGACTCCGTAATCTTCTGTTTCTCTTAGTTCATTAGTTCTAGGATCATACGATCGATCAATAATGGCTCGACTAGAGTACAGATTTTTGAAGCTCAGGCTAAACTCGGCATCATAGTTTTCACTGCTGACTCGTCGCGAAAACTTAACATCTAAGTTGTATAAGGGATTATTTTGGAGTGTAAATGGATCGCTGAGATCAAATCGAGTAGAGCCATATAAACTGGATGCTTCCAAATCCACTGGATTGTAGTAGGTCCCACCTGTATGACGCCAGTGAGCACTGATTCCAAAGTTTCTAAGCTTTCCCTTCTTTTGCTTTTGTTTGAAATCTTTGCCTACTAAGATACTATAGGCATATTTTTGATCGAATTGTGTATTCCGCCAAATGCCCTCATCTGTCTTAAATTTGGAATCAAAGATGGAAAAGGATAATAAGTAATAGAAGTCTTTTTTTGCAAATCGTTGTAAGCTCCACTCCAATCCATAATTACGGCCAAACCCATCGTTATTTAGGGCCAAGGCCGGAAGTGTCTGATAATCATTTAGTACAGAATAGCTACCCGCAGAAGGTACATCATAGAGATATTGGTAATATAACTCGAGACCAAATTTTAGATTAGCATTGATCATTCGTGTGTAACTACTCACAAAATGATGCGCTTTTAAATAGTTTATATTTTCATTCAATCGTTGTTCAGAACCGGCCACTTCTTCGCTCACAAAGTAAAAAGGCATACGTTCCATACGTGTATGATGGCCATAAGCAAAGCTGATTTTTGCACTATGACTGGTTTTATAGTCCAATGTGACCCTTGGATCGAAAGCTAGTTTATTAGCGGTATCCATATAGAATGTATTGAAGCCTGCTTGCAATGTCCATGCAGTGTTCAAACTAATCTTCGATTGACTATACAATTGAATTACATTGGACCGCCCCTCAGTAAAGGCTATCGTATCTAAATCTGATATCCGTTGATCATAAAGGGCTCCTTCATAATCATGTCCTATAGTACTCAACATTATACCTGTGGTATTAAAGTACTTTTCCTTCCAACGTTTATTTATATCTATAACCCAGTTAATTCTATTTTCCTTTAACGCACTTATCTGGGTATCATACCAATCTAATTCATCTGTAATGAATCTTGAATTATCAAAATAATGGCCATTGGAATAACTCAGGGCAGAATGCAAATAGGCTTCATTTTTTAAAGGCTTATAATAGGCTAAGCCCATAGATCCTGAAGTAGAACCCCAATTCCGCTCAATCCGGCGAGAATCTTCGGTCCAACTGGTAGAATCCTGGTCTGCTTGGATCAATAAATTACCAATACCTCCAACACCAAATATCTTGATCAATGCATTATCTTTTAACGGGATCGTGACATTAAATGACAAATCTTGATAGCCTGGACGTACACCCCCCACATCGATAATGCTGGCTAATAGGCCAAGTGTGGAATATCTATAATTAAAAATGTAGGATGCATTTCCATCCCTACTAAATGGCCCTTCGGTCGCGAAATCAAGACCAAAGACACTTGCTTTGAAGGTATGCTCTCTGCGCTGATTATTTCCATTTCGGAATCGAAGATCAAAAACCCCATTAACTACATTACCATATTCAGCTGGGAATGCTGATGAAAAGAAATCACTATTAGATAAAAGTTCGGTGCTAAACTGCGTTACAAACCCACCTGAGTTACCTAGCAATGAAAAGTGATTCGGATTGTGAATAGGTACCCCTTCTAAAAGATAAAGCATGTTTGCGCCACTGTTTCCTCGAATTGAAAAATCATTGAAACCGCTACCTGGTTGCACGATCCCAGGAAAGGCGGTAAGTACACGCATAGGATCATCCCAGCTAGCCGCCATCTGCCTTGTTTGTTCTGGGGTAATAGAAAGCCCACTCACCGAAGCCATTTGATTCATGACTTGTCCTCGAAGTGGATTAGCTACGATCTCTACCTCCTCAATATCAATGGAAGATGCTTTTAAGGCTATATCTAAGGCCCACTGTTTGGCAGAACTCAGGTCTATATCTTCAATGATCATCGGCTCATAAAAAGCAATTCTGGCTATGACCTGTACTTTCCCCAAGGGTAGATCTTCTATTAGAAACTCACCTTGATCGTCACTTAAGCCTACACCTAATACTTGTAAACTGGTATTATCCTTAATTTCAACGATTACACCTGGCAGGGTCATTTGGGTTTGCTGGTCTATGATGGTACCACGCAATGATTGACTAAAATCCTGTGCCATCGCAGCTGAGCTGCCGAGTAAAAAAAGGATCGAAGAGAGTAAAAATGATATATATCGCATAACTATAACTCAAAGGTATATCCTATAACTTCGAGTCATATGAATTGTTTGTCATGCTTATGTCAAAAAGAGAGAGGGAATCAGAATAGACTCCCTCTATAATTGTTTTATCTAACTAAAGTTACATCACCCGCCCTTACGTAGGCTTTGCCACTTACATCACTATAATGGACAACGTAAACAAAAACCTGTGCGCCAAGGTCTTCGCCATTATAGGTTCCGTCCCAACCTTCATTAGGATCATTAGGTGCGAAGTTACCATTGTAAAATATTAATTCTCCCCATCTATCGTAAATCCACATTTCATCAATGATTTCTACATTTGGATCTGACTGAATAAAGAAGGTGCCATTATCTGTACTTAAATTTGGTGCAAAGACATTTGGTATATAAATATCACCTTCGATGTCCAATTCTACTCTAATAAATGTAGTGTCTACACATCCATTTTCATCAATCATAGTAATTATGAATGTAGTTGACTCATCAACTTCTATAGTAGGGTTTAGACAATTTTCACATGACATCTCTGGCTCTGGATCCCAATATATTGTATCATAGCTGGTTTGATTAGTGGTTAATTCAATATTTAATGGACCCAATTCATTTATCTCATAAAGATGCTGAGTCGCATCCAATATAACTTCACCGTAATCTGATATTGTAAGCATAGTATCCTTTTCGCATCCATTTGCGTCTATTAACTCAATTAAATATTCGCCGGGACCTAAATTATCAAAGGTAGGGCCGTTCACGAACTCACCATTGAGCGTATATTCATATGGGGCTGTAGCAAAGCTTATATCAAATAAAATGATCGATCCTGCTTCTTCTCCGAAACAACCACTTTCAACGCTTGCATCAAAGGCAGGTGCATCTGCTATGGCAACAAATACTGAGTCGACATGAGTGCAGCCATTATTTGGATCAGTAGCTTCAAGGTAATACCAGCCTTCTCCATCAACCTGAGGGCTTATTGAATTTGGATTTGAAATCGTATTCGCACTATTGCCAGTCCACCACATATAATCATAATTACCATTACTAAATCCAGCTAGTTGGGCTATGGTTTCATTGCAAGGTATGGTTACATCTATACCTGCACCAATATCAGGAATTGTAAGATTTGAACTCACTATAATAGTATCTATATTAATACAACCATTCGCGCTATCTATAGACTCAAGTATATACATACCAGAATCAATAACTTCTAGAGTCAAGTCTACCTCTCCTATTATGGGATTACCATTACTATCATACCATTGATGACTAATAGTACTACCTGTCTGTGAACCTAAAGCATCAATTAATACATTCTCGTTTGTACATGTTATCTCCAATGGATCCATTATTTCTATTAGCGGGTATTCTAATCCATCTGCTATGTAAATAGTATCCGTGGCCTGGCAACCTGTAATTGTATCTAAGGCAATAAGTATCACTTCGCCTGATTCATCTACGATTATATTGAAGCCTTCTAGTATTGTTTCAGGGTCTAAAATCCAATTAAATATGACATTTTCCTGATTACCTTCCGCTGTGAGTTCTATGGCAACTATTTCACAATTAATGATACTATCTGGATCTGCCCCAATTATAGCTATTGGTTCATTACTTTCATCGATTATCGTTACTGTAGATACATCACTGCAATCAAGGTCATTATCATATACAATTAATGTATATATTCCTGCAGAATCAGTATCTAAAGTAGCGGCATTACCAATTACGTTACCTTGTTCATCTAACCATTCAAAGCTATATTGATTTCCTTGAGAGGTGTTTCCTACGCCCATAGTAAATACCGGTTCATCACAATCTATTGTCCCATCTGGTCCCGCGTCAGAAAACGCGGTACAACCACAATTCGGAGAATTTACTATTATAGTTGTATCACACATTGTGGTACTATTAGAAATGCTAATGATTACTTCTGTAATAGCGGTGTCAATCCCTGTCAAAATATACAATCCGTTACCTTGATCGTCAATAAAAAGATCCATAGGTTCAGTAACAATTTGATCTCCATCTGTTTCCAAAGTTATCGAGTAGCTTTCAAGATCTTCACTGCAATCAAGACTAATGACTTGTATATCTGGCACTTCATTTGAGCTAACCAGATAACTCGTTTCATTGGTACATCCGTTAAAACCTGTAACGGTTACCATATAATTACCTGGTCCATTAATCGATATGTCTTGTGTATTTTCTCCGTCACTCCACTCATATGATGCATATGTATCCAAGGTAGAAAGCATTCCCTCTTCGTCAGGGCAAAGCTGATCTGTTCCAACAATTATTGGGTCAGGTTGATCTTGCTCTACAACTATAATAGTTGCAGTACCACTACATCCTGTATCATCGCTGACCGTTACGGTATAGGAACCAGGCATATCAATATCAACCTCATTCGTCATTTCTCCATTACTCCATTCGTAGCTATCAAATCCATCAGCCACGGAGATTGTGGTAAAACCTCCTTCACAGTACACCGGATCACCTCCAATGGAAATAAACAGTTCGTTAGCTTCAACAACTTCTACCTCATCCGTACCTGTACATCCATTACCATCTGTTACAGTCACACTATAGATTCCTTCTGTGTTTACACTGATAGTTTGGCTCATCTCCCCAGTACTCCATTCCCAAGCATTATACTGTCCTCCTCCATCTAAGGTTGTATTTGATCCTTCACAATAGCTTAATGAGCCTGAAATATTAGGTGTTACTAATGGAAATTGTGTTACATTGATCATATCTGTAGCAGTACAACCATTTATATCTGTTACAGTAACTGTATAAGTACCTGTTGAAGTTACCGTTAACATTGGACCTGTATCACCCGTACTCCATTGATACTGATCACCATCTGGATGGCTGGCATTTAACTCAGTCGAACCGCCTAAGCAAATTTGATCTTCTCCGGTGATATCTACATCTATCGTTGATACTGATGAAACCACGACTTCATCTTCACTTGTACATCCGTTAGTGTCATATACTGTTACACTATATGTTCCTGCCGAACTTACGTTTATAGTAACTGATTCTTCACCTGTGCTCCACTCATAAGAACTATACCCAGCTCCTGCACTCAAGGTTGTTTCGTCTCCATCACAGATACTTATGGTACCGCTTATCATCACTTCAATTACTTCCAATTCTTCTACGAATACTGTGCTTGAACCTGTACATCCTCCTTCATCTGTTACAGTTACACTATAATTACCTTCTTCTGTCACTATTATTTCATTATTCATATCTCCAGTACTCCATTCATACATACTGAATCCTTCTGCAACACCTATCTGTGTTTCTCCCCCTTCACAAAACATCTCTGGACCTCCTATATTTATTGCCAAACTACTCGCTTCACTTACCTCGATACTGTCTTCGCCCGTACAACCGTTATTGTCTGTTACAGTTACACTGTATGTTCCAGCCATATTCACACTAATCGTTTGACTCATCTCACCTGTACTCCATTCCCAAGCATTATATTGACCTCCTCCATCTAGGTTTGTACTACCACCAATGCAATACGTTGCTGAACCACTAATATTTGGCGTAACACCTGGATACTGATTAACATTTATACTACTACTAGAGGTACAACCATTTACATCCGTTATAGTTACACTATAGGTTCCTACACTTGAAACCATCGTTGTAGATTCAATATCGCCATTGGACCACAGGTAAGATACTATATCTGTGTTGCTTGCATCCAATGTCGTACTTGATCCAATACAATAATTAGGATCACCCGTAATCATAGCTTCCACTCCCATTACTGCAGTCACAGTTACCATATCTTCGCTTTCACATCCATTACCATCCGTTACAGTAACACTATAGTCTCCAGGGGTAGAGACGGTAATGTTTACGCCATTTTCTCCCGTATTCCAAGAGTATGAACTAAATCCTGCACCAGCACTAAGTATTGTCTCGTCACCATCACAAATACTTATCGTTCCGGTGATTTCTACTGGGTCTGTTACTATCTCGGTAATATTGACTGAAGACTCTCCCGTACAACCTGTACCATCACTCACAGTAACACTATACGTTCCAGCCTGATCTACTTCTATCTCATTACTCATTTCTCCAGTGCTCCATTCATAACTATCAAATCCTAGCGAGACACCGATAGTAATGCTTTCACCACTACAATATTCTGTAGGCCCTCCTATACTTATCGCCAAATCGTCCGCTTCGCTTACAGTAACTTCATCTTCTCCTGTACATCCATTGGCATCTGTTACTGTGACACTGTATGTGCCAGCCATATTTACATTAATAATCTGATTCATGTCACCCGTACTCCAATCCCAAGCAATATATTCTCCACCACCATCTAAATTTGTACTTGAGCCTGTACAGAAGGTGAATGAGCCGCTAATACTCGGGGTAACACCTGGATATTGCGTTACATTAATACTTGAACTTGATGTACAGCCATTAACATCTGTGGCTGTAACACTATATGTCCCCACACTATTAACATCTATGGATGGCGTCATCTCACCTGTATTCCAATCCCAGGATATTATATTTGCATCATTAGCGTCTAAGGTGGTACTTGAACCAATACAATATTGGTTATCTCCTGTTATTTCTACCAAGGTGGCACTAACCGTATTCACTATTACTTCATCACTGGATGTGCAGCCATCTGAATCGGTTACTGTTACTCCATAACTCCCTGGGATACTCACTGTAATATTTAAACCATTCTCTCCAGTGCTCCATTCATACATTTGGAAGCCTGCCTCAGCACTCAACACTGTGTTATCGCCATCACAGATACTTAGGACTCCTTCTATTGTTACTGGATCAGCAGTATTTTCTGTAATTATGACTTCACTACTTCCTGTGCAACCTGATACATCTGTTACTGTTACACTATAACTTCCTCCACTACTAACATCAATTGAAGAATTCATTTCACTAGTACTCCATTCATACATATCAAACCCATCTGCCACTGAAATTGTGATCATTTCTCCCGCACAAAGTTCTTTTGGACCTCCTATTTCTACATCCAATTCGTTTGATTCTGTTACTACAACCTCATCTGTGCCCGTGCAGCCATTATTATCTGTTACTGTAACAGTATAGGTTCCCTCTGTATTTACATTAATCACTTGAGTCATATCACCTGTGCTCCACTCCCAAAACAAATACTCACTTCCAGCATCCAAGTTTGTACTACTTCCCATGCAATAACTAAGAGAACCTCCAATATCCACCGTTACCGGAGGATATTGCGTAACATTTATCACATCTGTAGATGTACAGCCATTGGCATCGGTTACTGTCACAGCAACTGTGCTAACATTGAAAATTTCGGTAGTGGCACCCATATCACCATTGCTCCATTCATACAATATACCATCACTTGTAGTTGCATCTAAAATCGTGGATCCCCCTTGGCAGAAATTGGGATCTCCATTTATTACAACCTGATCAGCCATTTCTTCTGTGACTAGAACACTACTTTCGGATGTACAACCTAAATCATCAGTCACTGTTACTGAATATGAACCTCCTGTAGTTACGCTTATACTGACTGTATTATCACCTGTGTTCCATTCATACATATTAAACCCAATAGTAGCACTCAAAGATGTATCATCGCCTGAACAAATGGATAGCACTCCCGTAATATCAACCTGTGCAGCCATTTCTTCTACCACTACTATGGTACTTTCGCCCGTACAACCTCCAGCGTCCGTAACTGTTATACTATAGCTCCCTGGCGTATTTACTTGAATAGAAGCATCCATATCTCCTGTACTCCACTCGTAACTATCAAAGCCATCTGCAACGCTCAATGTTGTATTCGAACCTGTGCAGAAGTAATCTTGGCCCCCAATATTTATATCTAAGGCAGAGTCCTCTATCACAGTTACCATATCTGTTCCCGTACATCCATTTGCATCTGTTACCGTTACTGTATAGTCACCAACCATAGTAACCACAATGGTTTGCGTCATATCACCATTGCTCCATTCCCAACTATCATACTCCATTCCGCCATCCAAGATGGTAGAACCACCTGGGCAAAAACTTAATGAGCCACTAATGTTTGGTGTAACTGATGGATATTGCGTAACATTTACAGATTGCATGCTCGTGCAACCATTTATATCAGTCGCTATTACAGTATAAGTACCCGTCGATGTTATCGTTGTGGTAGGTGTCATATCTCCATTACTCCACTCATATCCTATAATATCTGTCGTAGTCGCATCAAGAATGGTAGATCCATCTTCGCAATAGTTCAAATCCCCACTAATGGCTACTTGAACTGGAGTATCCTCACTTACTATTATACTACTTTCTGAAGTGCAGCCATTTATATCAGTTACAACTACACTATATGTGCCTCCCATATCTACCGTGATACTAATGGTGTTATCACCTGTATTCCAATTATAATTTGAAAAACCTCCTGTTGCTGTCAAAGTACTTGTTTCTCCCGAGCATATTTGTAAAGATCCTGTTATATCAACTGGATCCGCTTGTTCTTCTTCGACATCCACACTGCTACTTGCCGTACATCCATCTACATCTGTCACCACCACTGTATATGTTCCAGGAACCGTAACTGTTATTGTTTCAGTCGTTTCTCCATTTGGCATCCAATCGTAGCTTGTGTATCCACTTGTCGCTGTTAAATCTGTACTTGTCCCTATACAATAGCTTAAGTCGCCTGAAATAGTTGGTGGTGTAGCCATTAATTCAGTTACAGTCACTGAACTTTCACCTGTACATCCATTAGCATCAGTCACTGTTACTCCATACATTCCCGGACCTACTCCTGTGATATCTTGAGTCATATCACCCGTCGTCCAATCATAGGCCATATATATTTCAGTAACTGATAAATTTGTTAGTTCTCCTACACAGACTTCTAGTTCGCCATCGATTTCTGGCATTGGAGGGCTTGCAAACAATATGTCAATACTCGCACTATTTGTACAGCCATTGACATCAGTTACTGTTACTGTGTATGTTCCAGGCACACTCACCGTTATCGTCTCTGACATTTCTCCGTTCGGCGACCATTCATACCCATCGTAGCCTCCTGTTGCTGTCAATAACTCTGTATCCAATCCATCTGGACATAGTAATCCATCTGTCATTATTGTTACAGCTGGTTCTGCTAATTCATTAATTACCACACTACTCTCACCCGTACATCCATTACCATCGGTCACTGTTACAGAATACGTACCCGCTCCATTGATTTCAAAGCTTTGGTTGAGATTACCCCCTCCCCAATCATATTCATCGTATGGGCCTCCTGCATCCAAGATTATCATTTCTCCAATACAAATATCTTCTGCACCTGATATCATTGGGTTTGGATTGCTTAATTCTGTTACCACAACTGAGGTTTCTCCTGTACACCCATTAGCATCTTCTACGGTAACACTATAGGTTCCTGGCATGGTCACATTTATCGTTTGTGTCATATCACCAGTTGGGTCCCAGATAATATCTGTATATCCACTACCTACATCTAATGTTGTCATGGCTCCTTCGCAGTAGTCTAAATCGCCACTTATCTGTGGATTTAGGTTGGGATCCTCGCTTACTACTATGCTACTTTCTCCGGTACATCCATCGGCATCAGTAACTGTCACACTATAGGTACCTGGTGTATTTACCGTAATTGTCTCTGTACTTTCTCCATTTGGATCCCAAATGTAGTTATCATAACCACTCTCCACGGATAAATCAGTTGAACCACCTGAACAGTAGGTTGAAGAGCCCGCTATGTTGATATCAGGAGGCATTGATTCGCTTACCGTAAAGCTCGTTTCTCCGGTACAACCATTACTGTCTGTTACCGTTACTCCATATGTCCCTGAACCACTAACTTCAAAGGTATTATCAGTGCCTGCACCCATGCCCCAATCGTAGCTATCATAGCCACCATCTGCTGTCAATATGATGGTCTCCTGGCCTGAGCACAATACATCATCACCCGTTATACTAGGCATTGGATTCCCATTAACAGTTACTATTATCTCAACTAAATTAGATACACAACCACCAAGATCACATTCTATCCAATAACTAGTAGTTGTAGTTAATTCTGGTGTGGTATAGCTTGTACCTACATTTACTAAGTTAGTGCCTCCGGCATCATCATACCAATTGAGTGTGCCGCCATCGCATCCGAAGGCAGTAATATCTATTGTTCCGCCAGAGCATATTGATGGAACTGGATCAAAACCAGGATCTGGTGTTGGATCTGGTGTTCCGGCACAAGGTACACATATAGTCATACCATCACATTCTAGGATTTCTACATCATTAATTGTACATGGATCTAAATCGTCACATGACACTATGGTGGTCTGGGTACAAGGTGCTATCGGGGTTCCGGCACAAGGTACACAGACAGTACCATCGCAATCATCGATTGTCTCCATATCATTCTCCGTACATGGGTCCATATCATCACAGGCTTGGACAGTTGTTTCAGTACAAGCCGCTACTGGGGTTCCAGCACATGGCACACAGATGCTTCCATCGCAATCATCGATCGTCTCCATGTCATTCTCCGTACATGGGTCCATATCATCACAGGCTTGGACAGTTGTTTCAGTACAAGCCGCTACTGGGGTTCCAGCACATGGCACACAGATGCTTCCATCGCAATCATCGATCGTCTCCATGTCATTCTCCGTACATGGGTCCATATCATCACAGGCTTGTGTGCTTGTTAAGGTACAATCGGCTAATGGCGTTCCTGCACATGGCACGCAGATGCTTCCATCGCAATCGTCAATCGTCTCCATGTCATTCTCCGTACAAGGATCCATATCATCACAAGCTTGTGTAGTCGTTAATGTACAGTCGGCTAATGGGGTTCCTGCACATGGTACACAGATGCTTCCATCACAATCATCAATCGTCTCCAT
>JAHDDO010000033.1:0-20742 GCA_020629315.1 Saprospiraceae bacterium
AAAAAAAGGAACTGATCATCGACCAATTCCTTTTTATATATTCATTTTAAAGAATATTATTCGCTTTCAAGCCATGGATATCTATAATCCCTCGGTGGTACAAAATTCTCTTTTATGGTCAATGGCGATACCCATCGTAATAAATTGAATTTACTCCCAGCTTTATCATTGGTACCGGATCCTCTAGCACCACCAAAAGGCTGCTGACCGACGACACTGCCTGTAGGCTTATCATTGATATAAAAATTACCCGCCGCATTTTTAAGCGCTGCACTAGCCATATTGATTACATCTCTACCTTTGGCAAATATAGAACCCGTCAAAGCGTATTGAGAAGTTTCATCGACCACCTTAAGGATCTTTTCAAAATCCGCGTCTTTATATACATATACCGTTAATACAGGGCCAAAGATTTCTTCAACCATAGACTTATAATCGGCTTTCTTAGCGCGAATAACCGTTGGTTCAATGAAATAACCTTCCGTCTTATCAAATCCACCACCAATCAACACCTCTGCATCTTTAGATCGCTTGGCATGCTTAATATAGCCCGAAATCTTATCAAACGCTCGTTCGTCTATAACCGCATTCACAAAGTTTCCAAAATCTTCAACGGTACCGACTTTTATAGATTCAATATCCGCTTTCAAAAATTTCAAAATCTTATCCCAAAGAGACGCCGGTAAATAAGCCCGAGATGCAGCCGAACATTTTTGACCTTGAAATTCAAAGGCAGCTCTGGTCAAAGCGGTCGCCACAACTTTAGGATCTGCAGAGGGGTGAGCTACGACAAAATCTTTGCCACCCGTCTCCCCTACTATTTTTGGATACGTTTTATAGGTATCTAGATTTTGCGCTATTTGTTTCCATAAGCTATTAAATACACCTGTACTTCCTGTAAAATGCAGACCGGCAAAATCAGGATGATTGAATACTACCTCACCCATTTCAGGGCCATCACCCATAATCATATTTATAACGCCATCTGGTAAGCCAGCTTCTTCAAATATTTCCATGATCACGCTTGCAGAATATACTTGAGAATCCGCAGGCTTCCATACCACAGTATTACCTAACATAGCAGGAGCTGACGGTAAATTAGCCGCAATCGCCGTAAAATTAAATGGCGTTATGGCAAATACAAATCCTTCTAAAGGACGGTATTCGATACGATTCCAAACAGCAGGTGTATTTATCGGTTGTTCAGCATATATTTCCGTCATAAACTGGACATTGAACCGCAAAAAATCAGCCATTTCAGCAATACAATCTACTTCTGCTTGGTAAATATTTTTACTCTGACAAAGCATGGTTGCTGCGTTCATCTTATCTCTATAAGGTCCGCATAACAAATCGGCCGCTTTCAAAAATATTGCAGCTCGTTCTTGCCAAGGGGTGTTAGCCCATGCTTCCTTAGCCGATAATGCCGCTTTTATGGCTCGACTAAATTCCTTTGCAGTCCCGTTATTAAACGTGCCTAACTCATGTGATAATTCATGAGGAGGTCGCATGACACTCTTATCTTTAGTCCGCACTTTCTTTCCACCTATAGTCATAGGAATATCTATCTTCCTAGCTTTAGCTTGACGTATAGCCGCCAGTATATTTTTGCGCTCTTGACTACCCTTTAGATATCCAGGAGTACCTTCATTTTTCGCAGGTGGAACTGCGTAAAAACCATTAGACATATGTAAATTATTTATTTAGTTGATTTGATATACTTTCTGGAACAAACGCAGACACATCACCCTTACCCTTGATTATCTCACGGACTATAGTGCTACTAATATGACTATACGCAGGTTGACTTATGAGAAATACAGTTTCTAAATCATCTCCAATAATGGTGTTCAATTGACTTATCGTTTTCTCATAATCAAAATCACTAGCATTACGTAAACCTCTTAGCAAGAAATGGGCATCTACCTTTTTGCAGTAATTCACAGTAAGCCCTTCAAAATGATCAACGACCACCTTATCATTCGACTCAAACACCTTTTGCAACCAGCTCAATCGTTGCTCCAGGGTGTATAGATATTTCTTCTGTGAATTGATCCCAACGGCGACAATGACTTTATCAAACAAAGCACAAGCTCGTTCGACTAAGTCTATGTGTCCTTTAGTAATGGGATCAAATGATCCCGGGAATACAGCAATCCTCATAAATATTGAAAATGCGTTTGTAAGCCACAAAGGTACATGGCTGTATTGAGATTATGCAGTATATATCAATCTTCTTTAATAGATAAACTATTAAAAAAAGCATCTACTTCTTTGCTTTTCAACGCTTCTTTAGATCCACTCACTTGCATAACATACATGGCTGCATGAGCAAATACAGCTCTCCCCTTTCTATATCGGCCGTCTTCCTGAAGAAATCGATATTGAATGCAATTATATTTTCCGCATCGCTCTAGTGAATTGTAGTCAAATTGGGACCCGTCCTGGATCATTATGGAGGACGACATATGCACTAATAAGGTATCACGTAAGTCAGGTTCTTCCTCTAATAAAAGCAATATATCCTCCGGGTAGTCATAGTGATTCACTAAATATTGCAATCCCTGAGAACTAAGGCTATCAGCCGTAAATGTTGCTACTTGAATCGTGCCCATAGTCGTTACCGCCTCTTCTTCTATCAATTGCATTTTAACAGGGACAGTAAAGCTATATCGCGCTGCATCTCCGTAACTTGGCCAAGGTTGTTGCTCGAAACAAAAAAGAAACAAAAAAAGATATAAAAGCATTAGCGTGTATCTTAGAAACTATAACTATGAAGCAATATTACATATTGTATAGCATTTGTATCGCAATCATCTACATTGGATGTAAAAGTGATTCTGCAACAGGGCCTTTATCAGAAAAGGAATACTTCAATGATTATGAGAGCGATAGACAAAAATGGGGTTTGATTGATAAATTGGGAAATGTCGTAATCGAAAACATCTATGATGATATACATGATGTAACTAATGAAGAATGGATCGCAGCCAATAAAAGAGGGAAATGGGGCTATATTACTATTAAAAATAGGGTCCAAATTCCATTTCAATTTAAAGCTGCAAAGCCATTCAAAGGGGATTATGCATGGGTGCAAAACTTTGAAAATAGTTGGACGGCTATTGATAAAAACGGAATACCTATCATCAGCACCCAATCGCAAGAGTTTACCAATATAAGTAAGGGCTATTACGGAATAAAAATCAATGAAGATTGGCAAATTCGCACAAGTAAAGACACCATTCCCGTCGTGGATGGCCTAGATAGAGTGAACCCGTTCATAAATGGCACAGCTATCGTTCGACAGAACGGTTTTATGGGTCTATTCAGTGACCAGGGAGAATGGGTTTTAGAGCCTAGGTATGATAGGATTAAAAGAACATTTAATGTAGATCACATACTAGTATGGCAAGGGAAAAATGTGCTCATTTACAATATAAAAACAGACAAAACCAGTCGTGATTACGCAGAGATCATAGCGGTAGACCAAGACAGATATGCTGTTAAACAAGAAGGGCTAAAATGGATACTAATAGATGCGCAAGAACAAACCATAAGCGAACTCCCCTATTCTACCGTTTTTTCTGGTGGCCAATCGTATATACTCACCCTTGAAGACAACAAGTTTGGGGCGATAGACAAAAACGGGCAGGTAATCAGTGAACCGGAATATCCACTCATACAAAAGTTTCAAGACGGCTTTGCTGTTATTATGCGAAGTAAGGACAACTACAATTATCTCTCGACACAAGGCACCCTGCTATTGCCATTTGATTTGCCTATAGCTTTTGATTTCGCAAGTGGCTTTGCACGGGTCGCATTACCAGAAGGAATCTCATTACTAAATGCACAAGGGTCCCTGCAAAGAAACGTGATATATAAAGACCTAAAAGACTTCAAGAATGGCTATGCTCGATTTCAAAACTAAAGCTCATAACACTTGTTAATAAGCTATGTATATTTGCAGCTTAATTTAAAAACAAGAAATAGCTTTTATGAATTTTGATATCATAGTTATTGGTAGTGGACCTGGAGGATATCCAGCGGCCATCAGAGCTTCTCAATTAGGGATGAACGTGGCTATTGTAGAACGAGAGAATCTAGGCGGCATTTGCCTAAACTGGGGTTGCATCCCTACAAAAGCATTAATTAAAAGTGCTCAAGTATTCAATTATATTCAACACGCTGATGATTATGGCATTAATGTTTCATCATCAAAAGTAAATTTCAAAGGTGTCATCTCTAGATCAAGGGACGTAGCGAATGGCATGAGCAAAGGGATTAGCTTCTTGATGAAGAAAAACAAGATCACTGTTATTGAAGGGGAAGGTAAGTTAGCGAGAGGAAAAAAAGTGGTGGTTACGGCCAAAGATGGTACGAAAAAAGAATATACAGCAAACCATATTATACTAGCTACTGGAGGTAGAGCTAAAGAATTGCCAATGTTACCTTTGGACGGTAAAAAGATCATTGGTTATAGAGAAGCCATGACCTTGCCAAAGCAGCCAAAAAGCATGGTTGTTGTTGGTGCAGGTGCCATTGGGACCGAATTCGCCTATGTCTATAACTCTATGGGCACAAAAGTAACCGTGGTCGAATATCTAGATCAAGGCTTGTTACCTAGAGAAGATAAAGACATTTCTAAAGAGCTGACTAAGGTATTCAAGAAAGCGGGCGTCGAGGTGATGGCAGGAAGTGCCGTAGAGAAAGTCGAGACTTCGGGTAAAACATGCAAGGTCCATGTGAAAAATAACAAATCAGGGGAAACCTCAGTACTTAGTTGCGATGTGGTATTGAGCGCAGCAGGCGTAAGTCCTAACACAGAAAATTTAGGCTTGGAAGTATTAGGGATAAAAACAGACCGAGGATTAGTAGACGTAGATGAATTTTATAGAACGAATGTATCAGGCATCTATGCGATTGGAGATATTGTCCCTGGACCTGCCTTAGCACACGTAGCGACGGCTGAAGCCATTATATGTGTTGAAAAAATAGCTGGGCACCATCCTCAACCAATGGATTATGGTAATATTCCAGCATGCACGTATTGTGTGCCAGAAGTGGCTAGTGTTGGCTTGACCGAACAAGCAGCAAAGGAGGCTGGATATGAATTGAAGGTGGGTAAGTTTCCATTTTCTGCATCAGGAAAAGCCAGTGCCGCTGGCGCTAAAGAAGGTTTTGTAAAAGTGATCTATGATGCGAAATATGGTGAGCTATTAGGTGCACACATGATAGGTTCTAATGTAACTGAAATGATTGCAGAAATGGTAACTGCAAAAGCATTGGAAACCACCGGTCATGAAATATTAAAGGCTGTACACCCTCACCCTACAATGAGTGAGGCTGTAATGGAAGCAACAGCTGCTGCTTATGACGAGGTAATACACTTATAGAATTAGTCTTTAAGTAGCAAATAAATAGATAAATTAAAGTCAGGTTCTTCATTGAATCTGACTTTTTTATTTTTTGTTGCAGCGTTTTTTACAAAGTGCACATTACCCATTTGTAATACCTTATGTATGCAATTTTCAAATAAAATATATCTAATCATTGTCCTTGTCGGCATTATGGCCAGTGCTTGTTACAAAGACACTGATCAAAGTAGTACTAGCTCCACAGTAGTATATCCTGAAGTAAATAGTGATACGTGGTTAATAGTTAATAGTGAAGATGTGTTTACTAATGAAGCGTCCCTTCAATTGTCCATCGGAGAAAATGAAACAGAAATCACTAGCGAAGAACAAATGGTTCTTTTGGCCAATGTTTCTAAATATAATGCAGTAGTACGAATCCATGATGAGAATAAGATTATAGGTCTGGCTAAACCTTTCCTATTTGAACATGATGTGAATTATAGCTCTATTTGTGCCCTACCTACACCATCAGAAAAAAGCTTTGCAGCGGAAGGAAATATAGAAGACATTCAATATTCTTTTTTGTCGCCAGCCTTTACTGATGCTCAAAACAATGCTCACGAACCATCAAATCTATTCGTATCTAAAAGTACAGACCTTGCTTTTATAAATAGTCTGTGTAATCATGGGTATAATGAACTAGGTGAACTTCAGTACATCAGACCATCTGCATTTTTTGAAATTAATATGTATGATGAATCAAGTAAGCCTGTATCCATCGAAGAAGGATCTTTGATGATTACGCTAAATAATGAAGCCGGACAATCCATTTTTGGTTTGGATATAGAATCAGGGAAATGGGAATGGTTATCAGATCAATCACAGTTTGAAACTCAACATATTGGCTTCTTTATGATGGGTGATATGGAACCAGGCAGTCTAATAGAAACCCGATTAGTGGTCGATGATATACCCCTAGCCTTTCAAGCCGTGCAAAACGAAGATGAAAAAGCAAAGGTGTCTAGTTCAAAAGGAAGAATACTAGTGGCTGCTCCTTTGGATCAGGAAACTGAGCTAACGATTCTAAACCCATGTAATGAAGTCCAAACCATGGTTAAACTTGAAGGCGGCAATGAGTTTGTTACCACCAGCGTAACCACTATTGAAGCACCCTTACATATCGCTAAATTACAAACGGAGGTTCTCGATTGCGAAGGACAGCAAATATCGGTACCCACCGTTGAAATTGAAGAATCGAGTGGTTCTTCTAAGATTATGGGATTTATTGACAGTAATACTGATGTATTTGTGAACACTTGTGAAGAAGCCTTTTTAATTACGGCTGGAGAAGAAGCAACAGAGCAGGGGCCTACCTTAGATTGGAATTTAGAGTGGGACGAAGACATTAATATTCTTTCAAACTGCGAAACCTCTCAGACAGGCTTCTCTTACCTTAAGATTAGAGACGACATGAAGGTTTACCCTCGCTTTACCGTGACAGAAACATCGAATAGTCTCTTATTTACCGATGAAGATGAGACCATACGATTCGAAGTAGATGGATTTGAGCGAGGTGCCTATCCAGAAGAAGAGGTACATATAAGCATTCATGATACAGGATTTGGTGATTTTGGATATAGTGTCGAGTGTGATCAATCTGCCTTTGGATGTGGGATAACAACGTGTGAAATGACGCATGATGGCAATGGTTTATCAGAATGGATACGAGTATATTTTAAAGGGGACGTATGGATGCAAACTATAGATCCAGCTAGCGTTGGTTATTATGAAGTGGAAGGTATAATCCTAACAAAAAAATAATCATAACAGAACAACAACAGGGTAACAAAACTTGACTGAACAACTGATAATAGAAGCGTGTAAGCGAAAGGATCGCACAGGTCAACGAGCTTTTGTGGATAGCTATTCAAGGTATCTGTATAGCATATGCTATCGGTACACCTCTGATAAGGATCTAGCACAAGATTGTCTGCAGGAAAGCTTAGTACAAATCCTGAATAGTTTCCATTCGTATAAGGAGCAAGGACGGTTTAAATCCTGGATAGGTATGATTACAACGAATAAATGCTTAGAGATATTGAGAAAAGAAAAGAGGCATACCAATCAAGAGTTAACCCCAGAAATTGAACCGGGCTATATGGAGAATAGCAATGTCAAGTTGCATACACAAGAAGTCATGCAATTCTTAAAAAAATTGCCAGACAATTATAGAATTGCAATAAATATGTTCTTGGTTGAAGGGTATAATCATAAAGAAATCGCCCAGGTTTTGGGAATCACGGAAAGTAGCTCAAGATCATTAGTTACTAGAGGCAGACGGATGATAAAAGACCATTTTGAGAAGGACAATTTACGATTGATACACAAGAGAACAGCTAATGGATAATAGTATTTATTATCAAACATTTTAATCATGGCAAATAGGCTAAATAATCAAGAAGAAAAATTCAAGGAAATTCTGGAGAACCTTGATTTTGAAGTAAACACAGAACAGCTGTGGAAAAATATTGAGGATCGTGTCGATAAACCACGAAGAAGATTACCCTTCGTTTGGTTGCTACTGGGTATACTTATGATAAGTATCCCAGGCGCATTCTGGTATTCAAATTATACCGAATTACATGAACTTCGCTCTGCCGTAGCTCAGCAAGAGCTAAACAATACATCTCCAGAAACACCCTTAGACTTAGAAACTAAAACCCATAGCCAGAGCACCGTTGAAGAAAATTCAACAGCTACAGAAAAATTAAAAAATCGTACAAACAGCAATACTCATCATGCTGCAATAAGTACAAATGAACAGAACGTAAATAATTCAATTCAAACAAAAACGTCCAAACAAAAAAGGCAAGCATCTATAGACCCAAACAACACTAACAACACAACAAAAAAGGAACGTATAGAGACCAATAATAGAGAACTAAATCAAGGTAAAGACTTGGCTAGAAAGGACATTGGACTACCCCTAGAAAATGAAAATAAAAACGCAAAGCGGATAGATATAAAATGGCTAAACAAAGGAATTTTCACTTGGATAGCCTTGCCATTTAGAGAACTATTAGATAAAGTCTCTCTTACGCCTGTAGCGCCTAAAAATGAAGAAGAGAATCGTCCTAAGCCACTATTCGTTGCAGCATCTACAGGTGCAAATGGCTTATTAGCCAACTATACGGAAACCAGTCCATCCTTTACGGAAATTCAAGAGCGTGAAAAAGGCCAAGTAGGCCTAAATGCCATGCTTGGGATAGGAAAATCTATAGGAGATAAAACTAGAATTTCGTTGGGTGCTTATTATCAAAAATCAATAGCCAGCTACACCTATTCAGACCTACAATCAGAAACGAGAACTATCGAAGTTGTAAATACGTCCTATGATATTGAAGGTAATGCTGTCGAACAATCAACGGAAGCAGAAGAAACTATTATAAATGAGTATGACATTAATTGGCATAGAAAACATGAGGAAGCAGGTGTATATCTAGATATCGCTCAGGACATCATTTCTACGTCGACAATAAACTTCGGTCTTAGCGTTAGATACAATCAAGGTTTATGGCTCAGCCATTCTGGTTACTATCTAAATACGAATGAGGAAAAAGGACTGACAAAAATAGGTTCAGGTGCTGAGGACAATCCATATAAGAAGGGTCTCAATAGCTCAGTGATGCTAGGCTTGCATCTTGAGAAAAATTGGGATCGCGTCACAGTAGGCCTCTATCCAAAATACCAACTAGGCTTGCAATCGGTAATCGATACCGAATCATTATCTAGCTTACGCCATCAGCACATTAATGTTAATGTAGGTCTTCGATATATTTTGGAAAAAAAGTAGAAGCGCCTTGCAGCGAATGGAATGGATGATCCATTCCCCTAATAGAAAACAAACGAATCAATATTTTCTGAATAACAACTTTTATTAAAACTCCCGGCTACCGCAAGGAAAAAGGAATGGATAACCGGGAGCGAAAAAATCTAAAACTAAAATTATGAAAAATTGTACACCCCTTGTAATGACTTTATGTATGCTTTTAATGCATGTCATAGGTCAAGCACAAGGTATTAATTGCGTAGAGTCCGTTACAATTAGCTTGAACCCCTGGGGAACCGCTGAATTGAATGCAGACATGTTTTTAGAAGGGGGCCAGGATTTAACGAATGAATCGGTGGATATAAATGCCGTGGATTGCGATGATATTGCCGCAAGTCCACTGACCATTACAGTAACTGCCGATGATAGTGGTGAAACGTTTAGCTGCACCTCAGAGCTGACAGTGGAAGACAGGACACCACCCGTTGCGATTTCTAAAGAACCGGTTTATTTAGTGTTATCTGTCGATGGTGAAGCAACCTTAGAGGTGAGTGATGTCGACAATGGCAGTTTTGACCAATGCAGTCCCACACTTGAGTATGAATTGTCCAAAACCGCTTTCACTACCAATGATTTAGGAGAGAATGATGTAACGTTTACCGTTACTGATGTATATAATAATTGGAACCAAACCTTAGTGACCGTCATTGTGGTTGAGCCCGTTACCAATTTAGCTTGTAATGATCTTATAAATATAAGCTTGGATGCAACAGGATCTGCGATTCCTGAAGCAGATTGGTTTTTAGAGGGAGGTCCTTATGATTACAATGATTTAGAAGTTGATCCTGCCAGCCTTGACTGCGACGACATCGGAGCCAATATTCAATATACTGTAAAATCTGTATCTACAGGAAACACGTGTTGGGGTGAATTAAGTGTGGTGGACAAACTAGCGCCTGCGGTTATTTTGAAGAACAATGTAACCTTATCCTTGACACCTGGACAAAATGGTGAAAGTCCAGCTGGCCGAATTTTCTCTACTACACTAGACAATGGATCTTTTGATAATTGTACACCACAAGAAGAGCTGATCTTTGAACCTGAATATTTTGACTTAGATTGTAGTGATTTAGGAGAGGTTGATTTGACTGTAACCGTTATTGACGAGTACGGAAACGAAGCAAGTACTTATACTACCATAAATGTGATTTTCGTTGGGCCTGAGCCAGAAGTCATTCTTTGTCCAAGCGATATCGTTGTGGATTGTAGTATAGAATTAGATGATGAAACTGTGATCGAAAATATCCTAGGAGAACCTACCATTGACAACCCAGGAATTTGTGCCAATATTGATTATCAAGATGTGTATGGCTATGATCAAAATGAAGACGGAGATCTAGATGATACCTTCGAGTTAGACGGCGAACTCATTTATGAAGATTATAATGTGGCTTGTAAATATGGTACTATCTCAAGATCTTGGACAACTGCAAATGGTCTAGGATGTACGCAACTCATTTATGTAAAGAATGATGGTGATACTTTTGATGGCACATCAATGATCGATTGGCCATATTCTGACAATTATTTTGTAGACTTAGCGGATAATGATGGTTCAATGTCCTGCAATGACTTGACTGCATCTAGCAGTGTAGACCTAGAGTCTGCTGATGAAAACGGAGCAAACATCACTATTGATTGTATTGAAGACTTTTGTGAAGAGCCAATTTGGGAAGAGCCTGGCTGTAGCCTTATCGGTTGGAACCTACAAAGTGACACATTCTATTTTGATCAAGGCGTATGCGCTGTTATCCAAAATAGATACACCGTTATTAATTGGTGTCAATATGATGATGCCACAGGCGATGGATCTTGGGACTATACTGTAGTCGCTAAATACAATGATACAGACCCTGCTATCATCGAATCTGAAGACACTGAAATATCACTGGCATGCAGTGATGAACGAAGTTTATCAGCATATTTTGGTGAAGTGGGCACAAACTGCCAATTAGGTACTTATAAGGTAGAAGTATACTTAGACCTTTTTGCTGATGAAGAAATAGACTACGAATGGAGTTCATTCTCCCCTATCGATCTTGGCAATCAAAATAGTCCTCTTTGGGATGATGATGACAATAATGGTATTCCAGATGTAAGAGTCGGAAATCCAGGCAATGTTGATAATTTGAGCACAGCTGATGTTCCTCAAAATTTTGTATACACGATCAATTTACCAGATGATCTACCGGCAACAACCGGAAACCAATCGCATATTGCCAGATGGAAGGTGTATGATGCTTGTGGAAATGCAACACAACAAATTACAAATTTCACAGTCACAGGTGAGCCTGTTGATGATAAGGCACCTACGCCATACTGCATTAATGCGGCTACTTTACTATTAACGCCTGATATGGATGGCAATGCATCGGCGACTATATATGCTACTGATTTTAACATAGGCAGCTTTGACAATTGTACACCTGCCCATTTACTCAGATATACTTTCGAGGATATTAATCCTGCGCAAGACCCTTCTTATAATGAGGCAGATAGATCTTCTTCAATATTGATTACTAGCCCGGGTGGTGCGGATGAATTTGATATCAATATGAATATGTATGTATGGGACGAATCTGACAATAGAGACTACTGTGCTACTACATTAACGGTTATCGTAGGTGAATGTGGGGCATTCAGTTGGGACGATGATATTAGCTACCCATTGGATCTTATTGAAATTTCTGCCTTTGGTGTCCCTTCGGAATCTTTAACACCTGAATATTTAGCCGATAACTTTGAATATGCTTTAGAAGACGTAATGCCGGTAGCGAATGACTGTTGGGAAGAATATATATATGTTACCTATACTGATCTAGTGCTTAACATTGGTGATGGAGCCTATAAAATCTTACGGACGTTTACCATTCTAAATTGGATGAATGCGGAGGTTAATGAATATCTCCAAGTTATCAAAAATTATAGCTCAGGTGATTTTATTTGTGATTGGCTACCACGTTCTTCAACGTTCGATGATTGTGAGTTAGGACACTCTTTGAGTGATGACGTAGAATGGCCCAATGACATCGTGATAGAAGATCACAGAATTGATCCATCAGAATTGGTGCTTTTTTCTGGCGTAGACCCATTAGATGCTAGACCTAGCTTTTACAACGAGCCAGACATGTATGAAGCAACATTTGTAGACTTTCTTGAAGAGCTAACCGTTGATACACTTAAAATTAAAAGAGTCTGGACCGTAGAAAGAATCGACATTCAAGATGTGAGTTGGGTATATGACCAATTTATAAATATAGACTTAACTCAATTTGAGCCATTAATTAGTACTAACACACTGGGTCTAAGACCTATTCCCGGCGTAGAGGTAAGCACTGGTGTATTAACCGATGATAATGGTGTAGTCTTGAACATTGGTATTCCAGATATTGATCCGAAGAAATCAGACATCGCGCATAATGGCCTTACCATTAAGGATATCATGATGATTCGTTCACATATTCTAGGGATTACTGTTTTATCGCCAGAACAACAAATGGCTGGTGATGTAAGCACAGGTGATTCATTTGTAAGTACTATTGATTTAGTGATGATAGAACGAGTAATCTTAGGTATAGATACAGAAACAAGTACCGAATGGACCTTTACCAACATCACTTCAGATGTAACGGGCGAGAACACGGATGCTGTAGAGTACTTGGGTATTAAACCTGGAGATGTAGATGATGATGCTACATTAGATTCTTTTACGGCTCCTGATCCTGCAGCAGCATTCCAAGCAGAAGACATTGTCATGAATGCAGGGCAAACGTACACAGTAGATATCGCCTTATCGAATGGTTTTTCAAGTCTTGGTCTTGAATCTCATTTCGACATTAATCCAGAATTAATATCAATTTTGGAAGTAAATGGTGAAACTGAAGATTGGTTTGGAAGTTGGAACATTACAAACGATAGCGAATTGCATGTTACGAGTTATTCGAATGATGTGAGTTCCGGAGATATCGAAGCAGGTGCGGTAATATTGACCATTGAAATTTTCGCCTTACAGAATACCACCCTAGCTGAAGCTTTGAATGGCAGTGCCACGAGACCATCCTATGTGTTAGACGATGCGTTTGAGTTGCATTTAATTGATATGGAACTGAATAATGTGATCCCTTCAAATAATGAAGAAGTAAACGAAGAGCTTTTAGTTGTTTATCCTAACCCTGCTTCAGAATTTATTCAAATACAAGCAGATAAGGTTAGTAGTGTTCAACTATTTGATCTAACTGGGCAATTAGTCTTACAATCAAAAGGCGATGCCAAAATTCCAGTTCATATGTTAAGTGCTGGCCAATATCTATACTCTATACAAACAGAAAAAGGAACCAATACTGGCAAGTTAGAAATAGTTCATTAAAAATACTCCCAAGAACATCTTCCGAAAGGGGGCATATCCGTGGATATGTCCCCTTTTATATTTGTCAAAAGATCTATTAGCATTCACTTCACACAAATAAAGTAGCAGTTCATACACTTCCACACAGAGACCCTAATTCAGCGACTAGATTTGAGTCATCATTAACCTCAAAATTAAATGCTGATGAATTCTTTTACCCATTTATTCGAAACGATAAGCACCTTTGGATCTCAACTCATTACCACTTTTATGATGTATGCTTTGACAGGAAGTGTAGCTGCTTTTTTGGCCTTCTTTTTCATTATCAAGAGATTAAGTAGAAAAGGATATTTTGACAGACCAAACCTTCTTTGGTCATTTATTGCCAAGCTCAATCGGATTTATATGCCTTTTATTTTAATGCTAATGATTGGATTTTTATCGGGCGTGTATGGTGTTAATAGCAAAGTAAATACGACTATCGAACAAGGGGTACACACAGCTATTGATGCACTTTCTTTACAACATATTTCAACACAAAATCTGGCAAGTCATATAAATGGCCAACGTAGCATGGAACAGATCCTAGCCTTGGAGCTTGGAAAGAATAATACCAACCATCACCAAAATAGCATTATCGCTAAAACAATTTTAAGTGAGTTTGGCTATCCGTCACAAATTGATGATCTAGTCCACAAAATTCAGAACATTGATCTTTCTGCTTTCCAAAATGGCTTGCACTTTGGCGTAAGCTATTATGCAACCGATTATATCGATGGCATATTTTGGATAGCCTATAGGTTTATTATTATGTTCTTTTTATTTGGTATGCTCAAGTTATCCATAATTGAAATAGGTATATATGCCATTTATCGGAAGCTATTCGGAAGCCATAGTCCCAAACCTCAAGAAATATCAGTGCAGGATGGTTCATTCGTAATGTCCTAAGGCAAGATTCATGTTAGTTTAGTTTTTTCACTAGGATTTTGGTAAAGAGGTGTATACTAATGCACCTCTTTTTAATTGCTTGTATCTTTATAGCATGCGTATATATATCACTTTACTCCTATTCCTATACTGCTTTGTAGCGGAATGCCAACAATGGGAAATCACTGAACTACCTTTTGCACTGCCAGAACCGGTAAGTAATAATGCTGTAGCCTATGATGTACAATCAGGTGAAGAATATGTGTATTCCTTTGGTGGTATAGATGAAAGCAAAACGTTTGATGGTATCCATGGAAGATGCTTTAGGGTAAATCTAACTACAGGTGAATCAGAGTACCTGCCAGATCTACCTGATACCTTAGGTAAAATAGCGGCAGCGGCCAGCGTAATAGGAGACACCATTTACATTATGGGTGGCTATCATGTATTTCAAAATGGTTCAGAGAAATCATCAAATAAAGTTCATCGGTTCAGTATCTCTGAAAACGCATTTTTGGACGATGGAGCGGCAATCCCTGTTCCTATAGATGATCAAGTTCAAGTTGTGTACAAAAACCGATATATCCTTCTTATAACAGGATGGAGTGATTTTGAAAATGTACCCAATGTCCAATTATATGATACAATGACCGATGAATGGTCGGAAAGTACAAACGTTCCTGATAACAATGCGTACAACTCTTTTGGAGCCTCAGGGGCCATTATCGGAGATACCATTTACTATTTTGGGGGTGCTGCCTTTGGACAATCATTTCCTATCCAAAACACATTGCGTAAAGGAGCTATTCAAAATCAAAACCCGCAAGATATAATTTGGGAACATACATTTACATCGCATGTAGGTTACAGAATGGCCAGTGTTGCTAGCGACCATCAAATTCATTGGATCGGAGGCTCAAACAAGACCTATAATTATAATGGAATTGCTTACAATGGCACGGGAGGTGTTGAACCCAATCATCGAATCCTAAGTCGTACAACTGATGGAACTTGGACCTTACAAGAGAATGAAAGCTTCATTCCTATGGATCTCAGAGGTCTAGCGATAGCTTCTAACAACACATTTTATATTGCAGGGGGTATGGAGTCAGGGCAAGTAGTAAGTGATAAGATTCTAAAGCTAATATTCAACCCTACATCTAATACAACTATCACTCATAAACCAGATGTCCTTGTTTATCCTAATCCGGCAAATCAATATATACGAGTGGAAACTCAAACAGCAGCCCATGTAACAATCTACAATACAATGGGGAAAAGGCTTATTGTCGGGTATACAAATGAAAATATATCGATCAAAGATCTAACAAATGGAAGCTATTTCTATTCCTTGAAAATTGACCATTCAATGGTGAGAGGTCATTTTTCTGTTGGAAGATAGAGCCTTCGGAGACAGATCAATCCTCCTCCACATCAATAAATTCCCACCATTGTTCATCTTTGAACTCATCAATGGTTCGACGTTCCTTTTTCGTCGGACGACCACTCCCCTTTTCACGTCGTTCCGCCGATCCTTTACCCACAAACCAATTTTTGTATTTATTCAATTCATCAGCGGGAGTAAGGTCCGTATAACATTCTGCGGCTAAAATGGCTGAAACACGACTCTTCAATAAGCCATCTACCTTGAAGTGTAAATTAAATCCATTTTTGTGTACATACAATTCATCACCGACTACAACCAGATGAGACGGTTTTAGGGTCCGTTCGCCCAACTTAACTTTACCAGATTTACACATCTTGGTAGATAAGCTGCGACTTTTAAAAACTCGAACAGTCCAAAGCCAGCGATCTACGCGCACCTTTTGCAGCTCACTCATTATTCTTCAGGCGCTAAGGCTGGATATTGTTGATTAAGAAATTCAAACGATTTTAAGACCGTCTTTGCCACAAAATAATCACGATACCATCGTTGATCACAAGGCACTACATGCCAAGGTATCTTAGATTCATTAAGCACATATTCGTAGGCGTCCATATAACTATCCCAGTGTTTGCGCTCTTCCCAGTCGCCGTCGTTATGCTTATAATTCTTACGAAGCAAATCTTTCCGTTCTTGCAATTTCTCGAGTTGACGCTCCGGCGAAATATTCATGAAGAATTTTAAAATGACTGTATTATTATGCAAATTGAGCAATTCTTCAAAGTCATTAATAGCTTTCATCCTAGAAGCTACCATATCCATGTTAATCCAGTTGTGTACTCGTTGAATCAGAATATCTTCATAATGCGACCTATTGAATATATGTACATGACCTTGCTCAGGCACCCGCTTATGGACCCGCCATAGAAAATCATGCGCAAATTCTTCTTCTGTTGGTTTTTTGAAAGAAAAGGCATTCAACATCGTAGGACTCACCTCAGAAAATACTCTTCGTGTCACACCATCTTTGCCGCTAGCATCCATACCCTGAAATACAATTAACATAGAGTATTTCTTATTGGCATACATCTTCGTTACCTGTTCAACCAATGCCGTCTTCATTTCTTTCAACTGATCCTTGGCTTGATCTTTAGATAGGTTTTTAGGCGCTCGAGTTGCGAATTCTTTAATCTGTATCATCTAAATCATCATCTTTTTACGTCTCACTAAATAACGTTCTAATATTGGGTGGAAGCCTTCATTGATATCAGCCTCTACAAAATCAATCTTGTACTGCAGACATTTTTGTATCAATGCTTCTTTATAGGCTGCCAATTTAGGAACAAAGTATTCTTTTATCTGATTAGATTGCAATTTAATACGTTCCCCTGTTTCCATATCAATAAATTCATGGGGCCTATTCTCAAATTCAAAATCCATTTCCAAGGACTTATCCACTACATGAAATAACACAACTTCATGCTTATTATATTTCAAATGTTGCAAAGCGGAGAACAAGGCTTCTGGGTCACTGCTTTCAAACATATCTGAAAAGATCATGACCATGGATCGCTTGTGTATTTGATCGGCGATTTGGTGTAAAGCATCCGTAGCGGATGTTCGCTTATCTAAGGTATCTTCCCTAATTAGACGATCTAAATAGCTCAACATCAATCTATAATGCTTAGTGCTGGATTTGGCCTTAGTATGGATATGAAGGGCGTCTTCGAATAAACTTAGCCCGAAAGCATCTCTTTGCTTCTGCAATAAATTCATTAAAGAGGCCGCTGCTACTGCCGAAAACTGCAATTTATTCATTTGCTTTCCATCCATGTCTTTTGGGAAGTACATAGATGAGGAGGTATCAATTACAATTTGACATCGAAGATTGGTTTCTTCTTCATACTTCTTGACAAATAACTTGTCTGTGCGCCCGTACACTTTCCAATCTATATTTTTAGTAGATTCTCCTGGGTTGTATAAGCGATGTTCAGCAAATTCTACAGAAAACCCATGAAACGGACTCTTATGTAAGCCAATAATAAATCCTTCTACTACCTGCTTAGCGAGTAGTTCTAAATTATTTAATTGACGTAGATCAAAATGTTCCAAATAACTCATATGCATCTAAATTAAAAAAGCTCTTTCACAACGAATGCAAAAGAGCTTTTTATATGAGATCTTTAAGATATTAAAGATGACTTGCTATTTTTTGTTCTAATGCTGCTTTTGTAGCAACACCTACATGTTTATCTACCACCTCACCATCTTTAATAAATAAGATTGTTGGGATAGATCTAACGCCATATTTCATAGACGTTTCAGGATTATGGTCCACATTGACTTTTCCTATCAGCGCTTTACCATCATATTCTGAAGCTAACGCATCAATCACAGGAGAAACCAATTTGCATGGTCCACACCACTCGGCCCAAAAATCAATTACCTTAAGTCCATTTGCATCCAAGGCTGTTTCCTGAAAGTTTGAATCTGTGAATTCGAATGCCATAATATTTATAAGTTTAATGTTGTTTATTTAAACGTTCCGATTAATATTCAAGTAACAGTACAAAAGTAGTAATTAGTTCACCCAATAGAAGTCATTTGTCAAATTAACTACACTTTGCAATCGAAAGGACTCAAATATGGTTTTTTAGGGATCACCCTACTCTATCTTTTCTTTAAAATATGGAGTTGGATACACCTAGATTCCTTTCTCAGTTTCTATATGGGCTATGTATTAAAAGGGATTCGATATTTGAGCCTTGCATGTACGCAAATATGGCCGTTCCCTTTTGTCTACCTCATACTTCCGTTCTTAGTAATAGTTCTAAGCGTACTTTTGTTCAACGCCCTAAAGAAACGCACGTTTCGTAGTTTGAAATATCTGCTGGCTTACATAATTTCTATTTTTTGTCTTTTTTACCTCTCTTGGGGCTTTATTTATCTAGATTCCACGGTCAGTCAGAAATTTAAGTTGAGGCCACCCAACTATGATACGGAGGTATTGATCCAAAATTTCCGAGGGGCTACAGATAGTTTAAATTACCTTTTCAATACACTACCAGAGTCTGTAGATATTGAAAATCGTAAACTAGAAGATTGGGTAAGACAAGATTTGAATGCCTTTATGGAAGCTGTTAATCTACCTATATATCCTGATGTACGCATTCGAGAAACATTTGATGGATCTCTCCTCCGAATGGAAACAGCAGGCATCTATTTTCCTTATGCTTTAGAAGGACATTATGATGGAGCCCTACACCCATTGCAAAAGCCATTCACACTCAGTCATGAAATGTTACATGGCTACGGCTTTGGTCAGGAATCGGATTGTAATTTTCTCGCCTTTCTTAGCTGCGTAAATAGCGAGCATGCGATCGTAAAATATTCCGCCTTTTTAGCTTATTGGCGATACCTAGCCAGTAATGTTAGACGAGTTGACAAAGAACAATTCAAAGACATCTACTCTTGTCTAAGTCCTGAAAACCAAAAGGTGCTAGAGGAAATGCGTGGAATTAGAGCAAAATACCCTGCCTTATTTTCCAAAGTAAGAGAAAAATTCTATGATTGGTATTTGCGTTCAAATGGTGTAAAAGAAGGTTTAGATAGTTACAATATCTTTGTATATATGCTTGAATCATGGAAAGAACAATACCCCATTTATTTTTGACCCTAAGTATAGCTCTGCTGTTTCCTTTTGTAGGATTAAGTCAAAGTCAGACATCGCTTGGTTCGACCAGTATCGGTCTTCAGTATGGTGTTGGCTTAGATTTAAATCAAGAGTTTCAAGGAAGCAGTATTGGGGGCAGCTATGGCATCGTACTTGATCACTTTGTAAAATCAAATATAGGGGTCACTGTTGCCACCGTTGTCCAGGCCTTAAACACCCCAAATGGAGACACATTTAGCGCAGCATCTAACGCGGATAACTGGACCTTACTTAAGACACGAGCAATGGCTATGTATGCACCCGCTAAAGAGATACCTAACTTTAGGATCATGCTAGGTGGATCTCATGGACTTATCCTTAAAGAAGCCGGTTTTCTACCTGGTTTACAATACAATACGTTCTGGTTTGAATCCGGATTGGCCTATGATATTCGAATGAAAAGAGGGCTCAAAACAACCATTGGCATTTTGAACTCTTTAGGAAACATATATGATGAAAGATATGGATACATGTTGAGTACTCAACTCTTTTTTGGTTTTTCACTACTCTCATCAAAGTAAAAAACACATGATTTTCGAAACAGATCGATTTTACCTTCGTAGAATGACATTGGCGGATGCAACCGATATGTTTATATTAGATAGTAACCCAAATGTACATCGGTATTTAGGCAATAATCCAGTGTCATCCGTTGAACAATCAAAGACAATGATCAAAGATATCCTAGCCCAATACGAAAGCGTTGACATGGGCAGACTAGCTATCATTAGAAAAGAAGATCAAGCATTTGTTGGCTGGTCAGGACTTAAATATGAGCGTCAACTTCGGGATACCTTTGACTATTATGACCTGGGCTACCGACTTAAAGAAGAATATTGGGGTCAAGGCATAGCCACTGAGGTAGCGAAAGCGTCTCTTAGGTATGGTTTCATGGATAGAAACCTGACTAAAATTTGTGCGGGTGCACATGTAGACAATGGTGCTTCAGCACATATTTTGACAAAGATCGGCATGATCCAAAAAGACGACTTCACTTTTGAAAATATCCTTTGTCATTGGTATGAGTTGACACGTGAAGAATGGCTAAAGCAACAATCGATGGATGAGTGCTAGGGCGCTCCTACCCCGATAATTATCGGGCTCAACCACTGCCAGCAGGCAGGCTTGTCT
>JAHDDO010000033.1:20842-31019 GCA_020629315.1 Saprospiraceae bacterium
CTGCCAGCAGGCAGGCTTGTCTTCGAGTAGGCAGGCTGTTCGCCACTCCCTTTGGTCGGACCTTCGGTCGCTCTTTCAGAGCTGGCTACCATCCTTAGCGCATTTATTTATCGAGGCTATATAAACCTAGAATGGGACTACCATCTACTTTGATTTCCCAGATAAGGTTTTTGTATTTACCTTCTCGCAAATAGAAATTTTTGATATGGTCCTTCCGACGATACATGTCAATGAAATAATCAGCCTCATCTTCATTCCAAGCAAACTTTAAGTGGGTACGTTTTTCCTTAGGAATGGCCAAATAATTAGACCAAGCTGGGAAGTCATAGGCATATACTTTGGAGACCTTGTCCTCTGGAATGATGGTGAGTAAATGCTCCATGCCTTGTTTCATAGATAATCCCCAGTAATCTTGTTCAAACCTATCCATAGGAGTATCCACCAGCGAATTAAAATATACATTTTGATGAGGATGTGTTCTAAAGAGTATTATACAAGCCCATAGAATAGCTAGTGAAGTTAGCCCATTTATAATCGTGCTACTTCTTCGAATGGGTCTTTCACTTAGGTATTGAACAGCAAAAACACCCATATACACAAGGCCACCCCAAATAAAAAATAAATGGCGCCAGGCACCATAAATGACGGAATCTAAAAGTACCACCGCCAAATAAGGACCTATAACCGCTCCTAAAATGAGGCTATCCATCAGTACCGTTTTTTCTGTAAATACCTGTTTAAAATGTTTGACAAATTGGTACCCCATCAATCCAAAACCAGCAAGAATAAGGACTAAATATAGTGGCGGCATAGTCACTGTTATCCATGATAATGCATAATGCCAAGGCATTTTATCGGACATCACATATCCGCCCCAATATAATAAGGTGTTTTGCCACGGAAATTGACTAAACTCTGTAAAAGCAGCGATTAAATTAGGGAATGTGTCCGTCCACAAAAGAGGCCAAATCATAAACATACCTAAAAAGGTACTGAGGACATAGAGAAGGACGCCTATTCCCTTTTCTTTCCATTCTATCCCACTGAAAACAGTAATAGCTCCGATACATAAAAGCGGAATAATGATCCCAGGTACTCGCATATTAATAGCAATGGCTGTAGAGATTCCTAATCCCAGGAGATACCACCATCGCATCTTTTTCAAATACAGAAAAAAGCAATAAAAGCAGACCCAATACATGCTTAAGAAAAGAGTATCTTTTGGATTGTAGTAACTGTGGGCAAAGATCCGAGGATGTGTGAGAAAAATCAATGTGCCTATAAGCGCCAACCAATCCCCAAACCTGAGTCGGAGAAGTCCGTGAAAACAACAAGCACCCAGAAAGAAAATTAGGAATCCTAAAAAGTGCCGATTGCGGATTCGCTTTGAAAATGTATCGGCTCCGTTCCAATGATCGACCCCAATCGCTAGCAATTGAAAGAAGGTGCCATAGTACTTTTGGCGATACTCTTGGAGCGGCTTCAAATCTTTCTCTTCGCGAAGTGTTTTACATTCCCAATCAAATGTGTTACAGATTTCCAAAGCCGATACACGCCCGTGATGCATCTGAATATCTTCATCCCATGATACCCCATAATCATCCCAAATAAATAGGGAGATAAAAAAATATACGGCCAATATGAAGTATCCTGAATATTTTGGAATCATTGGAAATAAATGAAAAAAATATGCGTCTTATCTAAGTATTTAGTGATGAAAGATACTAATACAAAAGATTAAAAGACGTCTTCAGTAGCATTTCAAAAAAAATCATAATTATAAAGATTACCAAACCATGAAACCATTAGGAACAAGCATCATTTTCTGGTATTGTCTATTATTAATTTCCATTACGCTTCAATCTCAGAATAAACCCATTAAACAATCAACTCCGGATACAAATGCAACTGTCCTTACTAACATGTCTTTTGGTATTCGGACTGGCATATTTAGAAATGTTGGGTCTAATCATAATTCAGTTTTTGTAGCCGGAGCTTATATGCTGAACGTTAACTATCATGTGACGAATAAGCTACAGCTAGGTTTTGAACATTTAGGGTCTAGTATATACTTAGGTCAAAAGAATAAAACAGATATAAATGGAAACCCAATGGGCACTGAACCTGTTTTTGCTCACACATTTACTTTTTTACTAAAATCGAATTATTCAATTTACTTACTGAGTAGTGAGGAGCTATCCGCCTTCGTTGGTGTAGGTATTGGGCTAGCTCGCTTTATAAATCCGGATCTTCCACTTTTGTTTCCTGGAGAAATATGGAAAGGAGAAAGAATAAATAGCCCTGTAATGAATACAGAGTTTGGATTCAGATACAAAAACGTGATCTTTTCCACATTTTTCAATTATGGAACTGTAAGGCGTCGATTTGATAGAGGACGATATAACTACCTCGGTAGTTCTTTAGGTTATGTACTCAACTTCTAAACTCAGAAAATCTAATCCAAAACAACTTGATGATCCAAAAATTTACCGCGTCAGCGACTGGAACAGGACCTCTAGTCTCCTGAAAGGATGAGCTCCGCGAAACTGTGGAAGCCGCGGCCCTGATACGCTAGAGTATCTGGGAGACGCCCTAGCCCATCTTAACTAAAGCCGCATTGAATTCTAATGCTTTAGCTATCCAAAAATCAAGATCATCATCTGTATCAAAGCCATCTGGGTCAATAAATAAAAATCCACGCATCACGGTACCCGTAAAATCCATTTGTCTCGAACCTTCTTTCTGTAATAAAGCTTCGTATGGCAATTTGCCCACCCGAACCATCAAGCGATCCAAGCCCGTTTTCTTATCGATATCAACCCCGACACACATTTTGCCATTGACCATAAAGATGAGGCCACCCATCATTTTCTTCTCTTCACTGATCATGGATCCTGGAATTCGCTGTCGGACTCTGTCCACTAAATATTCGCTATATGCCATGGTGTTTGTTTTACCTTGGTAAATGGTAGACTGTTAGATCGCAGACTTTTTAGATGATAGACGTTCCTTGATTCTCAATTATCTGTCTTATATCTTCTAATTCTCTATCCTCTATAATTCTGATCTCTGCTTTCACTCCACCAAGCCTTCCACTTCCTTTTCGACATTGCGTAATTTCTCTTTGCAGGATGTAATCAAGGCTTGCGCTTTTTTTACACGTTCTGCCAACTTATCTACACTTTGGTCCTCTTCCATCAGCGTAAGTAATTTCTTCAATTCGGCAAATGCGCTATCATAACTTTTTGTACTCATGAATGTATTTTTATAGTTCCATCACTGAATTCGATTTCGAATGTTGATGTTGCTTGTAATTGTGATTTTCGATTCACCAATTTTCCATCTTGTGATACGATCGAAAACCCTTTCTTTAATAATTGTTTTGGATCCACCCATTCAGTGAGTCGTTGGGCTTGGTCCAAAAAATCAGTATGGAATTTGACATATCCATTGATGATTTCTTTTAGCGCTGCTGCTTGCCATTGGATCTCTGTTCGTTGTGCTTCTATCTTTCTGAAAACCTGCATTTGCAACTGTGGCAATACACTTTGCAATAGCATCTGATGCTCTTGAATAAGTTGACTAGCTCGGCGACTGATGGCCTCCTGTAACAGAATTAGTTCACTTTCAAAATATAGATTATGTTCTATTATCCAGTCTGCGGCGGCCGTGGGTGTCTTCACACTTTTCGCAGAGACTAAATCGGTAATGGATTCATCGATCTCATGTCCAATGCCCACAACAACAGGCAATGCATTTTTGCTGATTTCTGCAGCAATATTATAGTTATCAAAAAACGATAGATCAATCCTAGAACCCCCTCCCCGTATAATGACAATACAATCAAAATCAGCTACCCGATTATTTATGGCCTTAATAGCGGCTACAACATCTCGCTCCGTATTCTGCCCTTGCATGGCACTTGCAAATAATTCTATCTCGATGTCATAGCCATAGGAATTAGTGGCTAATTGGTTTCTAAAGTCAGCAAACCCAGCAGCAGTTTCAGCTGAAATAACAGCGATGCGTTGGATAACGGAAGGAAAGGCTATCCCCCTATTTACATCAAAAAAGCCATCGTCTTTGAGCCGAGCGATAATCTTTTGCTTCTCTATTTCTAAGGTACCTAAGGTATAGCTCGCATCTACATCTTGTATATTCAATCCGAATCCATATCGTTCAGAAAATTCAACCAATACCTTACATTTAATCTTAATACCCGGCTCTAAAATAGTCTTGAACAAAGAGCCCAATTTCTTCTCGATAAACAGTCGTGACTTGTACCAAATCTGAGCCGAAGCTTTAGCAATAATATCTTCATTTTCGTCCCCTTTCTGGATCAAATCCATGTAAACATTCCCCCTAACCGATGAGACTTGGGATATTTCACACTCGATCCAAATCGCCTCTTCAAAGTTCAAAGCGATCACACGACGAATGTATTCATTCAATTCATATAGGCTATATGTCTCCAATTAGTAACAATTTATAGGGTGCGTTAAGGAAATATGAAAATGGATATTTGCGTTTGAAACCTGGATAATGTACGTTATCTTTAGTAAGAACAATGATAAACAACTTCTAAATAATATCATCATGAAAAGAACATTCATACTTTCTACCATGCTGTTGATGGTGTTTGCTATCATTTCTTGTGTCGATCGGCCAGACACTGTTGAAAATGCTGCGCCTGAATTACCAGCTACGGTTTACAGCTATGCTGAGGATCTAAGTGATCTAGACATTTCTCTTCCTTTTGACAACACACCCTCGGGAAATCCAGTGACCGATCATGGTGCCACCTTAGGTAGGGTTTTATTTTATGATCCTAATTTATCCATTAACAACCAGATTTCTTGTGGTACTTGTCATAAGCAAGCGCTGAGCTTTGCAGATGAGTTTGACCAAAGTACTGGATTTGAAAGCGTAAAAACGACAAGAAACTCTCCGGCTGTATTGAATATGCGATTTTCCCAAAAATTCTTTTGGGATATGTCTTCCGAAATATTGGAAGAGCAGGTTTTACTTCCCGTCGTTAATCATATCGAGATGGGTATGGAAGATTTAGATTATCTATCAGAGAAACTTCAAAACCTGGATTACTATCCTGAATTATTTGAGAAAGCATTCGGTACTCCGCAAGTCAGTCCTGATAGAATTTCTAAAGCCATGGCGCAGTTTGTGCGTTCAATAAACAGCTTTGACTCTAAATTTGATAGAGAATCCAAGCAAGATTTTTCTGGATTTAACCCATTAGAAAAAGAAGGACTTGATGTATTTATTAACTCAGGTTGTAATGGCTGCCATACAGTGGTAAGCGCTTTTGTAGCTGAGGATGAAATATTCTTTGTGGACGATGATACAGGATATGGAGGAACCGGGATTGATGTAGGAAACATCGGGTTACAATTAGTGTACGATGACCCTGGGATGGCTAATGGTGTTTTCAAGATTCCTTCGTTGCGTAACCTAAAATATACCTCTCCATATATGCATGATGGTAGATTCGTGTCATTGGATCAGGTAATTGATCATTATGATCATGGCGTAGTAGCACACACTCATTTAGACAGTCGTCTTAAAGATGAAGTGACAGGCTTGCCGAAAAAATTAAATTTGAATCCTATTCAAAAAGAAGCTTTGAAAGCCTTCTTACTCACGCTAACAGATGATAGCGTAATAACGGATCCTCGCTTTAGTGATCCATTCCGAAAATAAAAATAAGAGCCTCCTTCGGGAGGCTTTTTTTATGGCCTTTCCTAGCACTAACATGCTAGGTCGCTAGGCTCCATGGCTCGTCATTCGACTCGTCCTGATCTGTGATCAGGATAAAACCATTGCGCAGCGCTAAGGCGGAATTTATACGATGAACAGTCAATATAAAAGCTCAGAAATCGGACAGTCACCAAAAAAATCACCCAAATTAATTACTAGTAGGTAGCAAATAGTATTTTACCTAAACAACTACGCACAATACTTCGTGTTGCTATAGTGTATATCACAAACAATCTGATTACTTTAAGATTGTTTTAATGCGATCGTTATACAAACTATCTGTTATGCATGCACGAACAATTCCTATCCTTCGTGGCATAGTAACCGCAGTTCTATGCCTATCTATCTGTTCAAGTATTTATGCCCAAGAGATCTGTGATAATGGAATTGATGACGATGGGGATGGAATGATAGATATCAATGATGACGAATGCGCCTGTATCGTCTTAGCCGATTTTGAAATAGAAGAAGATTTTGAGGGCCAATTTTGTTGTCCCACTACACTAACCTTTTTAACTACTGATGGAATATATTGCTTGGCCAGTGATTGGGGTTTAGTCCATGGAGGTACTGCTGATTATTTCCACACCTGTGATTTCATGGGAGGTGCCATTGTTCCATTTGCTCCTGAACCATTTCCTGAAGGAGATGGAGCCATTGGATTAGCACATGGCTCTTTACCCGGTGATTATGGTGAGGGCCTAGCCATTTGCTTGGACAACCCGCTTAGTGCTGGGACAGATTATACTTTTGAGTATTATATTGGGTTTAATGATGGTGTTATACCCTCTCCTTCTCCCGTAGAAATTTCTATTTATGGCAAGCTGGATTGTTCAGATATTCCTTCTCCTCAAATTGGATGTTTGGAGCCTATCGGCTGGGAGGTGATAGTTACCACATCCGTGTCAGGGGCTGATAGTAGTTGGACATTTGTTAGTGAGGATTTTGAGGCAAGTGAAGATTATGAAGCTATTGCCATTGCGCCATCTTGCGCTGAAATGTCTTCCTCGCCTCTCAAATATCATTACTTAGACGGATTACGACTTGTCGGCGGATATGCTGAAGAACCTATAGAAATTTCAGATCCTATACTCTCAGGAAATTGTGTAGATGGCTATACATTAAGTATCGATGAACCCAGTGGAAATACGTATCAATGGTATCTGGACGGCGCTGCCATTAGTGGTGCCACTGGGGATACATATGACTTGCCTATTCCTTATACATCTGGTGAATATCAGGTCCGGATTTCCTTCTCAAGTGATTGTGCCGTATCCTCACCCATCTTTTTTGAGCCTGATTTAGACGTGTTAAACATGGTTAGCGAAGTAGAAGATGAGACGTGCTTTGCATTCGCTGATGGAGAGATCCAAGTATTTGCCGATTCGGATAATGAACCTTTAGATTTTGCTTGGGACAATGGAGAATCAGGCGATTTTTTAGACGATTTAGCATCAGAAGTATATATCGTCACAGTAACGGATGCCAATGGATGTTTTGGCTCTACAGCTATATTTGTTCAGCCTGCTATCGAAATCACCTGTGAAATAATAGCTGTTGTTCAGCCAACAGTGACGGTACCGCTTGGATCGGCTACCGTAGAAACAGAAGGCGGTTCACCACCCTACGATTATGAATGGACAAGTGGGGAAACATCCGCCACTGCGGTCGAATTGGAGCCGGGCCTAAACTTTGTTACGGTTACTGATATCAATGACTGCGAACACATTGTTAGCGTTCTAATAGCAGAACCATTTAGTGTTTCAGATATCGTAATTCAACCCAGCTGTTTTGAAGAGTGTAATGGCGTAATCGAATTATTCATAGACGGAGGTCTCGAACCATACAGCATAAATTGGAATGTTAATGAAAGCGGTACACTGGCTAATAATCTGTGCGATGGTTTTTACGAAGCAACTGTCATCGATGCCAACTTCACAGAAATTACGGTGTCATTTACACTCGAGTTCCCACCAGAAATACTAGTAGACTTAGATTTTGACAATCTACTATGCAGCGACGAAACTGGAACGGATGTCTATGTAGAGGTTCAAGGAGGTGTTCCCGATTACAGGTATGCCTGGAGTAATGGAACATTTGAGAAAGATCAAATAGATCTTGGCCCGGGGTCTTACATCCTAAGTATTTATGATGACAATAATTGTTTTACAGCTGTTGATGTTTTCATTGAACAAATTCCCGAGATCACCTTTACACCTATTATAAATCAACCAACTTGCGATCAAACGAATATTGGATCGATTGAACTAACTGATCTCGCTATTGAAGAACCTTATCAAATCTTATGGGAAGATGGTTCGAACACTCTTTTACGTGAACAATTGGAGGCAGGTGAATATACCGTAAGCATCACAGATGCTTTCGAATGCGTCAAAACAGATACCTTCTTTATTGAAGAATTAAGTGATATCGAAGTTGTACCTAGTGTCAAAAATGCCTCATGTATCGATAGTGAAGATGGTATGATAAGTCTTGATATTTCAGGAGGTGTTCAACCGTATAGTATAAGCTGGAATGGCGATACTAGCAATAGCACTGTGCAAGAAAACCTAGCAAGCGGCAATGTTGAGATAATCGTAGAAGATGCCAACGGATGTAGTAAGATTTTAAATATATCCATTGAAGTAATTAGCACCTTAGAAATTAGTGCTTTGATAGATAGTCTCGATTGTTATCAAATATCAGATGGAAGCATTGAAGTGACTATTGAAACAGGAATTGCACCCTTCAATTTTCTTTGGAATGAAAGTCTTAATACTTCAGAATTGACTGATTTAGGTCCTGGAAATTATGAATTAGAGATTATAGATTCATTGGGATGTAGGTATGAGTACAGTTTCGAACTATTGGAACCAGCAGAAATTGAGATTGCCGCAGAAATAGTATCAAATCCTTGCCCACAAGATAGTATGGGTTCTATTATTCCCAGCTTCACTAATGCTACTTTTCCACTTAGTTATGTTTGGAATACCAATCAAAGTGATTCAGTGTTGACAAATATTCCAAATGGTCAATATACACTGACCATAACAGATGCTAATAATTGCGAACAGAATGCATCATTCATGCTAGAACAAGAGGATCCTTTAGAATACTCGATTATCACACAACAAGCCAATTGTCTTGATCCTAATGCCGCCTCTATCGAAGTGGTCTGGCAATCCAATGAAGGGGTCACTATAGTATGGGACATTGGAAGTCAAGAAAGCAGCATAGATAGTTTATCATCAGGTAGTTATTCTGTTACCATTACTGATATGAATGGATGCAGGTATGAAGAAACCATTGAGATATTCCCTGTTGATATTGCGGAAGTTGGTTTTTTTGAAGAGACGTATTTACAGTTTTGTGGGTTCCAAGAAATTGACTTGCCCTATAACAATAGCTCGGAAAACATTCCTAGTGCCACTGGACAAATGTTTATTCTTTGTACTGATCCAGAAAATCCGTTGAATACTATACTTCAGTTTTTTGATGCTACCACCTTTGACCCGCAATCTGCTAATTTAATCTATGGTGAAACCTATTATGTAATTAGTGTGATTGCATTCATAGATCAAGTTGGGAATATAGTGACCTCCGATCCTTGTTTACAATATTCTGAACCGATTGCATTACGCTTTTATCCGATTCCTGAGGTTCAGCTACCCGACGATATGATGGTTTGTCCATTTGACAGCATCGAAGTTGAAATAGAGACCTTTGGTCTTCAGAGTTATGATATACGTTATTCTGTAAATGGAGAGGATGTTGAATTAAGCAATGTAAGTGGAAATCAAACGGTAATTATTTCAAGTGAGGAAGATATAGACTTCTATATTGAATATTTACAAACAATTGAAGGCAATTGCACTCCATTACTATTAGATTCATTACGCATAGAAATATTGAAAGCGGATACCAGTTATGTAGTATTCGAAACATGTGAGAGTGCCGAAGTCCAAATATTTGAAGATCTTGAAATAAACCAATTTGGCTGTGATAGTTTGGTCATAACGGAATATCTACTTAGTGAGGATTGTGATTTGGAAGTAACACCGTTTTTATTCCCGATATATTGTAATACAAATAGTACAGATATTTATTTTGAAATAGCCAATGGTGAAGCACCGTATTCATATACATATTCAAACACCATTACCGGAGAAAGTCAAAATGGACAATTACAAGTTCTCAATGGACAATATTGGATATATGCCTTGTCCGCTGGCATGTATACTATTGACATTGTTTCTTCAGATGGTAAAACCTTCACCTATGCATTTGAACTAATAGAAAGTGTAGCACCTACTATTACTTTGACTAATCAATCTTCTACTTTTAATGGATTTGATATCCAATGCTATGGTGATGCAACAGGTGAACTACAAGTAGACCTTAT
>JAHDDO010000033.1:31119-36082 GCA_020629315.1 Saprospiraceae bacterium
CCAAATTATGAGTATACATTGGATGGGATCAATAATGGTAATGAGGGTCTTTTCGAGAGTCTTCAAGCTGATGCATATACCCTAGGAATTGTGGATGCAAATGGTTGTGAATGGACAGTACCTTATAATCTATCGTCCTTAGATGAAGTATTACTGGATTTGGGGGAAGATATTGAGGTCGAAGCCGGTAGTAGTGTCAATATAAGCAGTCTAATAAACGTGCAATCCGAAGACATCGTGAATACTGAATGGATCGGCATAAATAGCAGCTGTAATCCTTGTCTTGATCAAAACATCCAGGTGGATTCTAATATGGTTATTGATTTAATAATAACGACCATAGATGGGTGCACGGCTACGGACCAATTGCTTATTACTGTTTGGGAGGCGGAAGAAGATAAGGATGTGAATATTTTCATTCCCAATGTCTTTAATTCAAATAATCAAAATTTCTTTGTGGGTACAAATGATCAGATAGAAAAAATTGACCTATTGCAGATTTATGACCGGTGGGGGAATCTGATTTTTGAAAATCTTGATTTCGTACCTAATCAAGCATCGGAAGGCTGGAATGGTATGTATAATGATCATCCTTGCGATCAAGGGGTGTATGTTTACTTTGTAAAATATAGCACACTAAATCAAGTAGAACGTACTATTTATGGAGATATAACTTTACTACGATAAGCCTGTATTTCAAAGCTGATACAAGTTATGAAACTTCCTGCCAGCTACTTTTGTTATAGTACTAAATACGGAATTATGCTTATCAAGACATTGTATGCAATATCAAAGACAACTGGGTTTTTAGCAAAGACCTTAGAAAGAGGTAATAAGAATACAGAGAAGCTAATTGAAAAGGAATATATCTACAAAAGTACCCAAAAGGTAAAAGAGGCTACAGGTAAAATTATTGAAAAGATTGGGTATGCTGTTGGCAAAATTGAGGAAGAAATTAAGACATCTTAGATTGACATTGTTACCCAGCTTACATTACGCCTACATGAGTTCTTTCTTGTGGATCCTCCTTCCATTCCTCGCTGGATAACATTGATTAAAAGCAAAGAACAACAGTAATAAAAACACCAAATCGTTCATTCGTAACATATTAAAGCCCATTCAGAACAAATTAGTAGTTATCTAATATGATTTTGGGGGTATATTTTCACTTTTGGGCATTGATCTGATTCAGACGATACCCATGGTAAAATTCGTAGGTATTATCATCAGATAAATTAAGGCTATTTATTCCTATCAGTGCTTAATCTATCAAGATTATGATGTCAGGCTTTTGTCTGGTGTTATCTTCTCAATCGGATCATAGATTGTTAAACAAATTAACCTTAAAAACAACTATGAAACGGTTTTTACTTTTCACACTTTCATTCTTTTCAATCATTCAGCTTAATGCGCAAGCCTTTCCGGATGCTACCGGATTTCTTGATGTAACGGCCAATGATTGTAATGGCACCTTTGATTTCTTAATTGAAATTCCAGTGAGTGGACTTCCAACAGACCTCGGTCCAGAAATTGGTATTTGGTCTGTTGATTTAAGTTTTGACTACGAATTTGCATTCTCTGGACAAATAAATATTGTTGCTCCAGATGGAACGTCTCAGATTTTAGCTGCTGCTGGATTTGGGGATTTCCCTTCTTTTGATGGTCTAGCTTCTGGAGAGTTTTTCGATCCTGCAATTAGACTTTGTAGTAATGGATTGACCCATAATTCTACTGACAATAATGACGCTACTTTTACTGATAGAGAAAATGGTGTGCTGCCTCAATTCAGTTATGATATATTAAACATGCAAGGTATCGATCCAAATGGTACTTGGTTAGTTACTGGATGTGTAGATCCAACAATCAGTGGTTCGGTACAACATTTATCCACCTTTTTAGTATTTACAGATGTTAATTGTCCATATGCAGAGGATGGTTTTACTACCATTACCCCTTTATCTAGTTGTAGTGCAAATGATGGTTCAATTACATATGAATTAGTCACCAATTGCAATCCTGGTGTATATAATCGTCAAATTAACGATGGTCCTATCGAAACTATAGCCATTAATCCAGGAACTATTAATTTACAGACTATAGACAACTTGCCAGCTGGCGATTTAAAAATTGGATTTGGTTTTGACGGTGTTATTTGTAGAGAACAAACGTTTACCATACCAGTCCAAGGAAATCCACCGGCAGAAGGCTATATAAACTGTCAAAATGATGTGGATTTAGCTATAGGTACTGACTGCCAAACTACCTTTAGGTTAGACGCCCCTGACTTTGGGGATCCTTGTGGTAATGAAGTGGTCGCCGATTATTTAATTACTACGCCTGATGGAAGTTCGTTTGGTCCAACCGTTTGGAATCCAAATACAGATCCATTACCCGAATTGTTTTTAGACCAAATAGGAACTTATACTATAGAATGGTCAGTGCTTGACCTATCTGGAAATGTACTTGAGCTTTGCATTTTCAGCATTAATACAAGTAAAGATGACAAGACAAATTTCTCATCTTCATTATGTGCTACCGGTGGCGAAGAAGTATTTTATTGCGATCTATTTTTAGGTTTCCCTCCTTCAGAACACCCCATAAATGTTACGGGACTTGATAACTTAAATAATGATTACGGACTAGCCACTGTGTTCATCGACGCGGCATTCCCTAATGGCCCTGTAATTGGAGATGTTACTTTAATAGATCCAGACGGAAATAACTATATTCTATTTAGTTTGGGTGCCTTTCCATTTTTTGATGGCAGCAATGGTGATATCTTATCTGTGGATTTAAAAGCTTGCGATGTTTATCCTAATGTAAATGATAATGTACCGTATACCCCAGGCGGTTTATATACGCCTTTCAGCGATTTAAGTACAGCAAACACTTCTGGAATAGATCCTAATGGTACTTGGATCTTACAGACCTGTAGCAATGACGAATTTGCTAGTTGGGATATTCTTTGTTGGGGTATTTCTTTTGAAAAGAATCAACCCGTCTTAGCGAATTGTCCTGCAGATCAGACAGTGGACCTAGGTGGAGCCTCTTCTGTAAGCTGGAGTGTGGTAGCACCAAATGCTTCGGATAACTGTGCCCTTACATCTGCTACAGTGACGTATACACCGCCAGGTGGAGGAACATCGAATACCCCTTTTCAAGATGGAGAAACCATTACAGATATGGCCAATGCAAGTGGTATGGCAAGCTATGAGTGGGAAATAGAAGATAATGATGGTAATACAGAGTCGTGCACCACAAAAATTACAATAACAGGGCAAGGAGATCCTTGTGCAAATGACACAGAAGATCCTGTACTAACAAACTGTCCGCCAAATGCATCATATATGCTTCAAAACGGTCAGGCAGATTGGGATGTACAAGACCCTTCTTTCTCTGATAATTGTGGTGTAACATTTAACGAGTTGGAAATTACTTATCCAAATGGAAGTATGGAATTCTATGATATTTACCCTGGTCAGTCATTCCCATATTCTACTACTTTAGTGGGTGATGTTTTCTTTATATATACGGTTGAAGATGATGCAGGTAATTCAGCTTCTTGCACAGCCATCATAACAATAACAGATGGAGGTGATCCATGTGATAATGATATGGTCGATCCAGTATTAACAGACTGTCCACCTAATGCGACGTACCAACTAGAAAATGGTGAGGTAGAATGGGAAGTTGTAGATCCATCTTTCTCAGACAATTGTGGCGTAGTGTTTAGTCAATTAGAAATTATGTATCCTAGTGGATCAATAGAAACATGGGACATTTATCCCGGGCAATCGTTTCCATATTTCGCCTCAGAAGCAGGTGATGCGATATTTACGTACACAGTAGAAGATGCCGCAGGTAATTCGGCCTCGTGCACAGCTATCATAACTATTTTGGGAGAAGGTGGATGTACCGATACTGAAGCTCCTGTATTAATTGATTGTCCGATAGATTTTACCCTGGCATTGGACCTTGACAATACTAAATCATGGAGTATGAGAACACCTGATGCTTCTGATGATTGTGGTATTGCCAGTTCTATGATGAAAGTTAGCTATCCGGATGGTACAGAGGATGAATTTTCATTTAACCCAGGTAATAATGTTACGATCAACTATGAAAATGATGAATCTGCTGACTTAATCCTAGAATGGACAGTTACTGATATGGAGAATAACAGTACGAGTTGTAGTACTGTGGTATTCATGAATGATGGCAGCTTCTCTAGATTTAATCAAGCGATCTCCAACTCAGATGATTTTGTAGAAGGCGCTCGATGTAATATGGGTGGCACACGCTTCCCTATTGAGGTACATGGCCAAGAAGACTTATCAGACGACAACAGCTTAATAAATGTTAGATTTGATGGTAATTTAAGAGATGGGTTCAATGGTGATATTATATTGATATCTCCTTGGGGTGATGAACAAGTATTAGCCTCTGGAAATGATGGATCTTTCCCAGGGTTTGTAGGATTTGAAAACGATCCTGATGTCGGAATAAATGTAAACTTTAGAGAATGTTTAGAAGCCACTTCTGTTGACGCTAATTCACTAGCTTATGATGAAGGTTTATTCGATGTTAAACCTGAAGATGAACTAGGAAACTTTAATACTACGGGTGAAGATCCAAACGGCATTTGGTTTATCGAAATTTGTGATTACACAAATGGTGATGACATAGTTATGTTTGCAGCCCATTTAAATTTTGGAGCTATATGCCCTTCAGTTCACGAGTATGAAGTTACAGATGCTGACAACTGTGAAACTAATGGTACCATCACAGTTGATAAAACATTTGCAGGTTCTTGTACAGGTATTTTAGATAGATATTATTCTATTGATGGAGGAAATAATTGGGTCTTAGAAAGTGAAGATGATCCAAGAGCAGTATTTACGGACTTAGCACCAGGCAATTATAATGTATGGGTTGGATTTGAAAATAATGGCAATTATGAATG
>JAHDDO010000078.1 GCA_020629315.1 Saprospiraceae bacterium
GAGCGAATGAAAATAGTGGTGTTATCACTAAACAAAATAAAGTAAGTGCGTTTTTGATCGTTGAAGTTGTCTGTCTGTAATTATTCGTTGCCTTGTTAAATGTCTTCATGATAATCAATTGTTGTTGTTAAGAATTTGTGTCTGCATGTCTCAGATGATGGTTCATCTCTATTTCACATGACAATGTAAAATTGGGGTTTACGGTGCAGGTATATCGTTCATTTTCGTTGGTGTGTTTCATAGCTACGTTTTTTGGTCTGTTTTGTAAGGTTTTCAGTCAGATCAGGGTAAAGGGGTTCTATTTACTTGATAGTCAAGTATTTATATAATTTAATTTTATTGTTTAACGTACGAGTAGCCTGGTTTAGCTAGTTTGTATATTTAGCTAGCGGCTATTGCGTTGAGGGTCGTCCGAAGAACTTAGAAACAGCAAAAGTTCTAAGTGTTCGGTTACCGATTGGTCCTTAGGGAATCATTCCCTAGTGACGCCAAATTGTTTGGGTTTTTGAATGACATCCTGTTGGCTAGTATTGACCTGGATGCGATGGACAGGATGGTTAGCAGTGAGGGTGGTTTTGTTAATTTCGTTGCCTGTACTAAAGAAATTGAGTGTATCTACATTAGATGATTGTATAGTGTCTGCTCCAAATAGAACAGAAGAGCTACTGAATGTTAATCCTAGCAATATAAAAGTAGCTAAGCTGCTAAGAAATAATTGTTGTTGTGTAAATAAGGTGTTCATAGTCATAGGGTTTTAAGCTGAATCTATCAAATTAAAATCCGATGGCCGTTACGTGTGTTGGGTGTCTGTCGTTTAAAATCGGGCGTGTTTTGTGTTGGGTGTCTGTTCTATAGGTAGCAATCCGTCCAGATAGGTGTTTGTCTGTTTATCTAGGGGTTTGTACCTATAATTCAAATATATAGTATGTTTCCCTAATTATCTAGGGGTTAACCCCCATAATTTAAAATTTTAACATATTAAGCATTGCTTTTATGTATAACCCTATTGATGCAACTAAGCCTAAACCCTTGTAGATGTTAGACTTATACATTATTAAATTAAAGAATATTTTTATTTAGTACACACATTTACATTTAAGCAAGAGGGGTTTGGATTAGCCTCTAATTGCGCATATCCCTTGTTTTAGGGGCCATTTAGGGTTCTTGAGTTGGGGTGGTATCCGATCTTAAGGGATGGTTCGGATACCATGCGGGGGGATCTTTGCTGCAATTTCTTTTTATGAAACCGCGGATTACGATAGTTTACTAACGTATACATCCATCACTACCTGCGGTATGATTAAAATTTTTACCCTCCTACAATTCTTCTTACTCATTCTTATTCATTGCGTAAACCTGATTTAGCACGCTTTAAGGTGTGCATTACGCTATTTTGAGTACATCAGCATATACTCCTCTGGCCGTTACTTCTGGTCCAGCACCTTTACCTTGTAAAATGATCGGATCTTGATTATATCCTTTTGTATAGACTTCAAAATGGTTATTTGCATTCTTTATTTGCCCTATGGGTTCTACTCTATCCACTTTTTGTAAACCGACGGATACTATTTTCTTCTTAACATCAATCTCTGCTATGTATCTCAACACCATTCCATCTTTAATGGATTGCTTAATTTGTGAATAATAGTCATCTAAATTTTCTAATAGAGAATTGACCGATTCATTTTGTCTATTTTGCAGATTTTCGGGAAGCAGGTTTTCAACTTGAACATCATGGATGTCAATCTCTAAGCCTACCTCCCTAGCTAAAATAATTAGCTTTCTAGCTACATCTATTCCAGAAAGATCAATCCGAGGGTCCGGTTCGGCATATCCTTTTTTAATTGCTTTTTTCACATGAGCACTGAATGATTCATTTGAATCAGAAAACGAGTTGAAGATGTAACTTAACGATCCACTGAAAACCCCTTTTATTTTCAATATTTCATCTGAAGAATTTTTCAATGATCTGACCAATTCTATAATCGGTAATCCTGCGCCGACATTTGTTTCATAGAAAAACTTACGATTTCGGCGAAGCAGTTCCATTCGTAATTTCATGTAGGAATCTCGTTTCCCAACGTTGAATGTTTTATTGGAAGCCACAATATGAAAGTTATTTTTACAAAAAGAAAGGTAGTAATCAGAAACTATCTCCGAAGCGGAATTGTCCACTATTACTATATCATTCATACCAGATTCAGCAAGGTTATTTATTAACTGGTCCATGGATGAATATGTATTTCCCTTTTCCAAATCTAATTGCCAAGTAGGGTTTACTCCATTCGGATTCAAGATGTATCTTTTAGAATCACAGATACCGATGATCTTTACTTTCTTACCTCTCCCTTTTACAATTTGGTCAGGGGTATTCAATACTTGCTGGATAAATGCTCGACCTACCTTTCCTTTCCCAATGGCAAAGACATTTATGGTCTTTTGCACTTGAAAAACAACATTGTGAACCAATCTTGTAGCTTTATTCAAATTGGTTCTATCCACAACAAGAGCAATTGTATTTCCTGAAATGCTGTTTGAAATTAGATGCATCCATATCCTATTTTTCCGAAGAACATCAATTGCTTTTTCAAGCGAATAATTATGCCTGCCTATGATATGTATTATCCCTATGCTTTCATTGAAAGAGATTTCTTTTATTTCTTTATGTTTTAATTCAAGGGCAAATTCATTGTATAAGGCTTTTTTGGCTTCTGCAATTTCCTCTGTTGATATCACAAATCCTAAGCAATTTTCGGTTGATGCTTGAGAGATTAATCTCACATTGATACGTTGTCTTGCTAGACTTGAAAATATTCGATGATCGATTTGTGGGTTGTCTTTACAGTGTTTCCAGTGAATAGAGATTAAGCTGGCATTGTCTAAGCAACTAACTGCTTTTATGTTATGAGTACCGCCTGTTGCATCAATAATAGTTCCTTTTCCAAAAGGGTTACCTGTTGATTTAATATGTAATGGAATGTTGTTTTCAATTAGAGGTAGAATAGTCTTTGCATGTAAAACATTCATACCACAGCTGGCCAATTCGTTTGCTTCTTTAAAAGAGATTCTATCATATTTCTTAGCTTGGGCTACAATTTTTGGGTTTGCACTATATATACCATCAACATCTGTCCAATTTTGCAATTCTTCTACTTCTAATATAGAGGCGAAAATAGCTGCCGTATAGTTACTTCCATTCCTACCTAAAGTGATGGTTTTACCGGATGAATCTCTTGCTATAAATCCTGTTACTACGGGTATAGTATTACTTTTTAGCTTACTAAAACGATCTTTAGTTTCTACTCTACTTCGAATTAGATCTACTTCTCTTTTGTGACTACTGGCAGTAACACGTAGACAATCTCTTGCATCTACAAAGTCGGCTGACAGCTTTCTCTGAGTTAATAAATCAGTTATTGTTTGTGCTGAAATTATTTCTCCAAAGGCAAGCACTTCATCTTTAATTTGTTCATGGTGCATTCTTATTGCACTAATGGCTCGTAATAGATTCTCTAAGTCATAGAGGTATTGTCGTATGGTTGCATTATCAATAGTAGAGAGTGTGTAATCAAAAAAATCGCGTAATAGGACATCATATTGCACACCCTTACTGGCTAATTCGTATAAATCCGATAGTGTATCAGTAGAATTGCCTCTTGCAGATACTACAACTGCAATGTTTGATTTTTTGTGAGCTGTTTCAATAATATCTAACACATTTTCGATGGAAGCTTCGTCAAGTAAAGAAGATCCACCAAATTTTAAGATTGTATGAATATCTGATTCATAATTGCATCTATTGTAAAAGTTACTGATACAGTTCGAAATGTGTTGGCTCTCTTTTAGAAATCCATCATGACCAAATTTTGAGTCAATTATTTCGAGTCTGGCATGAGGCATATGATTGGCCAGTGATTTTTGCAAATGTATAGGGACTAATTGATCTGAATGAAAACCGATTACTAAGCAAGGAAGTTGCATTTTTGCTAAAGCCTTAGCTACCCCTCCTCTACCACGTCCAATATCATGAGAGTCGATGCATTTGGTCAAATAGTAAAAACAAATTGAATCAAATGATTTACTAAACTTATTTCCATGATACTGGATGTAACTAGAAGCACTGGATTTTCCTATTTCATTACAGGCGTCTGTTTGACGTTCATTTATTAGATCCGAGGTACGGTATGTAAGCATCGCTTGAGCTCTTGCGGCTTTAAGGCCTTCTACTCCTCCTCCTATGGTGCCAAAAGACGAATCAGCTCTAAGAGCCATTCTTTGGGCTTCATGATTGGCTATGCCCCAAGCAGATTCTTTTGCACTGGCTGCCAGTAAGATTAGATGATTTAAAGAGCCTTTAAAACTGTATCCAAATTCTAAGGCTTGGTATGCTCCAAATGAACCGCCTATTAAAGTGTGAATCTCATATATTCCTAACAATGTTGCCAGTTTTTGTAGTATTTCAGCTTGGTCTCGTATGGTAAAAAATGGAAATGATAAATCATTCGGTTTGGTGCTGCCATATGGAGAACCTAAACTATTGGCGCAGATTATAAAATAATCATCTGGGTCATAACATTTATTTCTCCCAAAGAGACCTGGCCACCATTCTAGTACATTTGCGTTGCCAGATATAGCATGACAAACCCAAATTACATTTGATTTGTTATGATTTAATTTTCCAAATGTTGCGTATTCAATGTGAATATCCTTTAATGTAATATTCGATTCTAGGGTGATTTCAGATATAGTTAGATGGTTTTTCATTTTATTTTATTTAGTGCATTAACAATGTCAGCAATTAGGTCACCGACTTCTTCTAGCCCGATAGAGAGTCGAATAAGCTGTGGGCTTATTCCAGCATTTTTCTGTTCTTGTGGACTCAGCTTTGAATGTGTTGTACTTTGAGGATGTGTGGCAATTGATCTAGAATCGCCTAAATTAGCTGTAAGCGTAAATAGTTCTAAAGCATTTAGAAATTTGAAAATTTTCTTTTCTTCAAAATCGAGTTCGAAGGAAACAATCCCTCCGCCACTTCTCATTTGTTTTTTTGCCAATAAAAAATGTGAATGAGATTTTAAGTGGGGATATACCACTCTTCTTACATATTTACAGTTCTGAAGTTCCTTAGCTATTGCTAACGCATTAGATGAATGACGCTCCATTCTTATTGCAAGAGTTTCTAGGCTCTTGGATAAAATCCATGCATTAAAAGGTGACAGACAGGCACCTGTTTTCCTTATAAAATCATAACAATATTGAATTAGAGATTCGGGTCCAAGGATAGCTCCTCCTAAGACTCTTCCTTGACCATCGATATACTTCGTAGCAGAATGTACAATTATATCAATTCCAAAATTGGATGGGTTTTGTAAGTATGGTGTAGCAAAGCAATTGTCGACAATAGAAATAATATTGTTCTCTTTGCACAAATTTCCAATAAAAGCTAGGTCCGCTACTTTAAGTAAAGGGTTAGACGGTGTTTCTAAATACAAGAGTTTTGTATTCGTTTGAATAGCGCTTTTCCATGCTTCATTATCATCTAATTCAACCAAGGTGTATTCAACTCCCATTTTAGGAAGAATTGAAGTAACTATATAAAGTGTATTACCAAATGAATTTTTTGAAACAACTATATGATCACCGTAGGAAAGGAAGGAAACCAAACTAGTATATACCGCGGCCATACCTGATGCGGTTGCTATTCCAGATTCGCATTTCTCTAGTAAACAAAGGGTTTCAATAAACTCATTTGTATTGGGATTAGAGAACCTGGAATACAAGTTTCCGTTCTCAACACCATCAAATATACGTTTGCCTTGTTCTGCCGATTGGAATGAAAAACTTGATGTGAGGTATATGGGCGTGGAATGTTCCCTGAAACTAGATAACCGGGCTTGATTTCGAATTGCTTTTGTTTGAAAAGATCGTTTCTGCATTTTGATAGAATTTGTGTTATCAAGAAATGCAGAAATCGGTATACCATATACTGATGACCATATTGGTTTATCTTTCTCTTCATAGAAGAGATGGAATTAGCACCGTTGTCAATCTTTTGACGGGTTGCTAAGGTTTCAAAGGGCCATATCCCTCCACCTTTCTTGATAATTATTACATAAAAGAACTATTACAAAAGTAAGATAGAATAGATTCTCTTACTGAATTGTCTATATCCTTAACAGTTAAATAACACTGGTTTTGTTTTTATATAAGATCCATGAATTGCGAGAGGGATAGTAG
>JAHDDO010000034.1 GCA_020629315.1 Saprospiraceae bacterium
TCTACTTTAGTAAAATCATTTTTCAAAGGACCTTTGACCTCGTTTATGGATAGGTAGCCATCTTGATTGGTATCCATTTTGAATATTTCATCAATGCTAGGAGGTCCTGATCTAGCTTGTCTAGCTGCTTTTTCTGCGGTAGTTTGTTGTGATTTGCATGCTGAAATTGCGAATACAAATAGTAAGAGTACCCCGGCTATACCTTGTCTTTTTATCATGTCTTTTATTGATTGTTTGGTTATACATATTTAGGAGAATATCGGTCAATGAAATCTTCTTCTTTTGACGTATAGGTAGATACTTTACTCGGTGTCCTTCGCTTCTAATAGAGAAATGCTGCGATAAGGGGAGAGAAGGGCCACCGCTAGGTGGCGTCCGAAAGAACGAATAGTGAATAGAGGACCGAACCGAATGGTGAGCCTGGCATCACCTGATCCTGCTTTTGCAGGAATCGCCCGAGCGAAAAATAGTAAAAAATGGAGCTATCGCTTAGCGCATAAATTCAAATAAAATCTGTGTCAGCTCTTCTGGCTTTTCCTCTTGCAGAAAGTGCCCCGCCTCCAGTTTATGAACCATCGCATTAGGGAATGTATCCACCCAAATATCTAATTTGGATTCGTCTATGAATGGATCATGAATGCCCCAAATGAATTGTTTCTTTATAGAACGAATAGCCTCTATTTTATCCCAGTGGGCAGCAAAAAAATCGGAACCTCCTTTCAAACTGAGGGCAATATCATATAAGGCTTTCCTCGATGTTGCATCTGGAAATACCGATTGATATTGAGCCATTAATGCTTGGCTTGCCTTGGCTTTATTATGAAAGCTTCTAGGCATCAGAAATCGTAAGGGTAGGCTCATCCGTTTGTATAAGAACTTGCCAAAGAATGAACGAATGAGTTTATCTGCTTTAGTAACCTCAGGATCATCTTTAGTGGCCCAAAGCCAAGTGTTGAGAATAGAAATACTTTGAATATTTGAGGGATTGTTTATAGCATAGGGAAGCGCAATGGGTCCCCCAAAATCATGTACCACTAAATGAAAACTATCCAATGCCATCGCTGCAATAAACTGGGCAAAGTGGGCGCTTTGGTTTTCTACAGACCCATCATAGTGAGGATCTTTAGAAGAGTGTCCGAAGCCTATATGATCGGGGGCAATACATCTAAATGATCGGGATAAGACTTGAATCATATTTCGGTATAGAAATGAATAAGCCGGTGTCCCATGGACAAAGACGATAGTAGGTCCACTACCTTCATCAATGTAAGCCATTTTTTGAGACCCAATGTTGATATATTTTCGTGCGTATACTTCCATCATTATGCTTTTTGCCAGGCGATCAAAAATAAAATACTACACCCTGCGAACAAGGCAATAGGTACTGAAAATAAATAGAAAAAACTGAGAATCGTACAAAGGATCATCGCGCCTGCATTTATTAAGCTGAGTGTTTTTATTAAACCATCATCTTGAATTCGCCTATGTAAGATAAGGTTGATGAGACCGTATGGAAAGAGTAGTGCAGATAGTGATAAACTGAAGACATCAAATAAATTTTGGACCGTACGGCTGAACCATGGGTCGAGTTCAAAGGACAGGGTATTCATAAGTCTATACAACTCTTGCTCTTCAGGGGATTGTAATTGTGGCGGCATAAAATGAGCTAGTAAATGGATGATGGCGGTCAGGATCATCATGATAGCTCCGTATCGAAAAAAGCGGTGTTTCATAGTGATTGTGTTTTTCTAAATGTAAGCTAGTTTCCATTAATCTGTGAAGATATTGTAGTTGTGATTTCTTATCTTGATTGTGTACAAATAGGCAACATGAATCGGATCATTATTGCATTTTTCCTATCCTTGATTTTTCAGGGGATTTCAGCCCAAGAATATACCTGGACAGAAGATGTGGCTCCTATTATCTATGAACATTGTTCCTCTTGTCATCATGCTGGTGCCATCGGCCCTTTTGAATTAATGAATTATATCGATGTAGTGGCTTTTTCTGAGTTGATTCATCATTCGGTTGAAGAACGAACCATGCCTCCTTGGCCAGCTGATCCGGACTATGTACATTTTAGGGATGAAGCGTATTTAGAAGATGCCGATATAGAAGCCATCGTTGAGTGGATTCATAATGATATGCCTTATGGTCCTGCTGCTGCGGAACCTGATCCGCCTGTCTTTCCGCCTAATGGTTCCGTTCTAGATAAAATAGATCTGACCTTAGCCATACCACCCTATGAGCTACAATACAATACGGATGAAGTGCGCTGGTTTGCTTTGGCGAATCCGACAAATGAAACTATATACATAAAACGAATGGAAGTAGATCCTGGATTGGATGAAGTGGTCCATCATTTAGATCTGCATATGGATGAAACCAATCAAAGTATTAGTGTGGACGCTCAAGATCCTTTACCTGGGTATAACTCAAATACTGCTGGGTTGATAACTACAGGCTATTTAAATGCCTGGCAACCGGGTGCTAATGTGTTGGAGTATCCGGATAATTGGGGATTCGAAGTACCTCCAGGAGCCAATTTTGTTATTGAAATCCACTATGGACCCTTGGGACAGGGATTGATTGATTCTTCAAAGATGCATCTTGAGTTTTACACAGATGTTTCAGACTTCAGGCCTATGAAAGCAGGATGGCTTATGCACCACTCAGAGCTACACTTGATAGATGGGCCACTCGTAATTCCGGCCAACGAAAAGCCCATCTTCCATCAAATTACGGAGCCCATGCCCCGCGATTTATCAATTGTAGCTATCTGCCCACACATGCACATGATCGGTAGTAAATATAGAGTATGGTATGAATCAGTGAGTGGCGATTCTGTGCCTATGATCAATATTCCTCATTGGGATTTTCATTGGCAGAAATACTATGCCTACCCCTCTATTTTTAAGTTACCTCAAGGAGCTCGCTTAAAAAGTGAAGTGCAATATGACAATACCTTAGATAATCATGACAACCCTAACAATCCACCTATAACCGTAAGTCTTGGTCCAAAAACCACGGATGAAATGATGCTCGTCTTCTTTATATATGCAGAATATGAAACGGGTGATGAGACTATTGTTTTTGAAGAATTAAGCGGGCAAGAGGATATACAAAAGCTTGATTGGCCTAGTTTTTATCCGAATCCGGGTAGTGCATTGTTGCAGTGGCAGTTTGACGGAAGCAAAGAAACCAAAGCAATGCTTTTTACAAATGAGGGTACGTATACAGGGATATCGTTTGCGATAAGCTCTGATGGTCAAAAAACACTCCACGAGTTGCCTGACGGCCCCTATTATATCCATATGAAACAAGGTTTTGATGTAAAAATGATCTCTTGGATTAAACAGTCGCCCTAGTGTAGGCTCTTAAAATTTCCATGGCAAAGAACCTTATGTATGACATCAGGGTTATCATTAGATAATCAGCAAAAGTATAGATGTTAAATACACAAGAATTATTAGACTTAGTGAGACTTGAGCCCTTAGATGTGGGTTTATTTAGGGCGCAGAATTTAATGACACCGTGGAAACGTGTCTTTGGTGGTCAAGTCTTGGCCCAAGCCTTACATGCGGCGTATCAAACGGTCCCTGAAGATCGAATATGTCATTCTTTTCATGGCTACTTTATCTTACCTGGGGATACGCAAAAGCCGATCATTTATGATGTAGATACCTTACGGGATGGGGGTAGTTTCTCTACTCGACGAGTAACGGCAAGACAGAATGGAAGGGCTATCTTCATTATGGCTGCCTCGTTCCAACATGAAGAAAATGGTTTTGAACACCAACAAGCTAAGCCTGATGTGGCTCATCCTGACACCTTACTTACTGACCAAGAGTTGGCTGAAAAGGTAAAGGAAAAAGCACCGGGAATGTATCGGCGACTTAAAGCGAGGCAACAAGATGCTATCGTTTTTAAGCCAGTAGAAGGTCTGTCTTTAAAAGAACTGACAGCTGCCCAACGCCATGTTTGGCTAAGTACTAAAGATAAAATGAAACTGAGCTATCCAGAACAGCAACAGTTATTAGCTTTTGCATCAGATTATGATTTACTGGTTGCTGCCTTACTACCTCATGCAGCCGAAATACAGGATACCAGCAAAATATTTCTAGCTAGTTTAGATCATGCGATGTGGTTTCACAGATCCTTCGATATCAATGATTGGATATTATTTGCTATTAATAGCCCAAGTGCCATCAACTCGCGAGGCATGGGGTATGGAAATATGTATAGTGAAAATGGAGAATTAATCTGCACCCTCATGCAAGAAGGCTTGATAAGACAAATTAGATAGTTGTTGTTCGGTGCTGGCATTCTTGAATTTCGAAGGACTCAAAAATTCAAAAACAACAGCGAGTTGTTCTTGAGGAAGTTCTAATGACTGGCTAGAAATAGCTCAAGATCTGATTAGCTAAAGTGATCAAATCCAGTCACAAGATATACTTTTTTGGTGATAAAACGTCTTTTTTCGGTTATAAACGAAAAACAACTAGGTTGTCCTTCCTATAACATAAGGGATTACACCAAGAGCCAATTCTAACGCAATTTTCAAAACATATGATAATTTTATTATATATCAAACAGATACATATTAAATAAATCTTTAATATATTTATGTTGTGGCTATCCGTAAAAAACATAATGTTTATGTAGTAGAATTAGATCATAAGGTATGGTCTGACAGTTGGAAGTTCAGAAAAGCCAACCCACAGTATCGAGGTAATAAGCAATGTTTGTATGTAGGGATGACGGGTCTTTGTCCCAAAGCCCGATTTATGAAACATAAAACAGGTGCACTGAGTAAGAAAGGCCACAAAATTGCTTCATGGTATGTTGAAAAGTATGGCAAATTTCTTCGACCAAGTTTGTACCACGCTTTAAACCCAATGAGCTACGACGAAGCCAAAGAGATGGAAGCCGCTTTGGCTGCCTCACTTAGACGCAAAGGGTATGCGGTATGGTGGAATTAACGAATGATCTCTACAACTTTATCTAAGGCCCAATTTGTTTCTGAACCTTTACTTTCAATCACAATATCCGGTAGTACCCCTTGGTCTTTCTCTTCTACATTATGGAATCCAATTAATGGTATGTCTACCACGATCTTAGAGTTAGGTAGGCTCAAGAAAAACAATTGGCCGCCTGTAATACCTCTTAGACTTCCCCCTGTTTCTGTACCGACTAGTGTAGCATATTGATTCTTTTTACAATTTTCAGCTAAGAAGAAGGTATTACTACTATTAGCGGCATCTACGAGTAGATAGGTTTGTTTCGGGGCCTTCTTATTTTTTCTAATGATTTTTTTTCGGCCCAACCAACGAAGCTCCCGCTGACCATTTTTTGATCTTTTAGTTAGGAGTCTTGGATGGTATGGCCACTTGCTCCATGTATTAAGAAAGGGTTTTAGGGGGTCTGGGACTTGCGTATACGCCATAGTCCTGGACCGTTTCACAAAAAGCCCTTTTTTGTTTGCGATCTTCTTTAGTAGGTAGGGACTTACATCACTTCCTCCTTCATTTCCTTGAATATCTATGATCAGATTTTCAAGTCCTCGTTCGTGAAACTCATCGAAAAAATCGTCCAAATAGGCCTGCCAATCTATAGTCATTTTCCAGGTGACGAAGGTTCCTAGACGGAGTAAAGCATAATCATCTTCGAAGGAATGATGCCATAGATTATCATAATTATTACCCTTCTGTTGTAGTGCCTCATCTCGTTGATTTTTAGTTACGAGTGCAATCCGGGCAGTGTTACCTGATGTAAAGGTTACGGTGACTGAGTCTTGCCAATTGAAAAGTAAGGCTGAATAGATATCGAAATATGAATAACGGGACTCTACATCTAGGGATAGATCATATACTTTTTTAGCCAAGTTATTACCATCCGTTTTGATGTATGGCAAAATGGTCTCACATAAGGTCGTCACATCTATGTCATTAATTTGAATGATGTCACCTTCCTCTTTCAAGTCTTTTACCATACTTTGATTTATACGAAGTCCTTCTTCCTGTATGGTAAAACCAAATGGAAGTAAGGTATTCTCTTGTAAAAGACTATCGATCAGAGTGTCCCTCTGATTAAATGGATTCAGGTATGTGTGTCCACATTTGATCGTATTAATGTATCGCGAGAAACATAAAAAAGCCGCCTCTTTGGTTTTTACCTGTGTCAATTCCTTGGTGAAAACGGCGTAATTTTCTGCATATCTATCTTCACTTTGGTGCAATAAAATGGATGGATGTAGATTATCCAGCGCGCTTTTTAAGATCGCTGCATCTGCCATTAACTCTTCCTGTGTTAGCTTGGTTTGTGTATAGCCTAAGGAAGAAGCTACCATTATGATGACTAAGGTATATAGTAGGAAATGTACTCGTATCATTAGTTAAAAATTTCTATTGTTTTGCCTTCATCAGCGGCTGTAATTTCTAATAAGAGTGTTTTATTTCCGAGGATTCCAACGCGGTATAATTTGGTCCCAATGGACCAATTTTCGGCTCGCTTTTGCATAGGAGAAAAGGGTAGACCATAGCTAAAGTACCGACCATCCGGTTTAGGTCCTTTTACATAGGTATGAATCCGTTGGAAGCTATTATTCTTTATGTCGACCGGTATGAATCGTGTGTCGATAGGTTTAGGGGCCAATGCGATATTTTCTTCTTGATCCTTTTCTTGCAATTTGGCTTTAGAAAGCACAGTATCGCCTATTTTGATCGTGCCATTATCTGTAATTTTTATGGATTGTTGTCCAATGGCCAACTGGCTTGCATCGACGTTTGCATCTTCAATATTGATGTCTAGTAATTGGACATTTCCTTCCAGTTTTATTTCGCCTATTGAGGCTTTCAATTTGAAGCTTTCTTCGTTGAGATTGAGGATGCTAATATCGGCCCATGAATCGTTTTTCAGTTTCTCGATGGAAGGCGTGTATATTTCTATGGTACACGCCTGGGTGAATGCTATCCATTCTTTTTGGCCGATGGTTAGCTGGCCTTTTCGGTTAGAAACATCTATAAGATCAATAATATTTGATTCACTCTGCAAGACCACCTTTGTCACATCACTATTTGCATGAATTAAAACAGGAACATTTAACTCTATCTCTACGGATTCAATGTAATCAAAGGAGATTTCTTTAGTTTTTTCAATGCCATTACCTACCACTTGTGCTTGCAAAATGCCTGATAATAGCAATAAGAGAAGTATTAATGTATGTTTCATAAAGGGAACATTTTTCGATTAACAATGATACAAAGGTGGGTGGTCCAATGTCCTTATACGCCTCAAAAGGCAATATGAGACGTATCAAATCATGATTTGAGACCTTTTTCTAGCTTTCGGAGCGGTTTTTTTGGAATTGACTCGGCGTGCTACCCGTAAATTTTTTGAAGAGTCGATTAAATGTTGCTTTACTATTAAAGCCTGCAGAATATGCGATACTGAGTAAAGTATACTGTTCAGCTTGGCCGGCTTCCAGTTTAGCCTTTACTTCTTCCACCCGATATTGATTAATAAAGTCATTAAAATTTAATTGAAAATGGGTGTTGATTAGAGAAGATAGATCTGATGAAGAAAGATTCATCAGTTTAGCAAGTTTTGATAAGTTGAGATCTGGATCCAAAAAGGGCTTTTCGGTTTCCATCAAGGCACGTAAACTCTTTTCGTTTTTCTGTGTGAGGGTAGATGCTTTTTCGGTTTTGGCATTAGATACTATCCCTTCTTCTAATTCACTACCAGATCGATTGTTTTTAACATAGCCAAACCAAGCTAAATAAATGAGGCATAAAGCCGCAATTAAGTGGGCCCAGAAAAGGTCCGTATAGCCTAAAGAAATGATAGAGCTATTTATTTCTTGCATAATCAGTGATATGAGAAATAAGGTGCTGAATATGAGTAAGAAATTGCGAAGCCATCGAGCCTGATACTTTTCGGTGGATGCGTAATATTGGTTCAATGATTTTCTATAGTTGTAGTACAATTGAATCGATAACACTAAGTAAATGGCGACTAATAACTTCGATAAGCTAAAGGAAAAATGACCCACATATTTATTGTTTAAAGTAGACCATAAGGCACCGTCTTGTACCTGCTCAAAACCCTCTTGATTTAGATCATAGATGAATATGATGATTCTGTACAATAGGAAAAATATCATAGGCATAAAATGCCAGAGATATTTGCGTTGCCACTGGAAGTTGGTGGTAACTACACTTCTGACATATAAATAAATGAGAGGTCCAAGGATAAAAAGGACATTGAACAAAAAGTAGTTAATCTTAGTATTTGGGTACGCATCATACCAACCTAGAAATCCTATGGTGAAGGTAGTCCGATCAAAGGTATGCGCTAACAAAACAGCGCCTAAAAATAAATCTGAGATGTTCCTTTTATTCCAATACCTGACAAAAAGCAACATGGAAAAAACCAGGCCCCAGATATAAAGGATTAGCAATGGGGTACCATAGAGACCAAAATGAGGAAAGCTTGTCAGGTCGATTAGCATGGCCTCTTTTTATCAAGCTCAAATTGTAAAATCATACATCGCATTTCTTAACGCCAAGCTAAGTGTATTTTTTGAGAATGAGTAAAAATCAGACCAATCAAACAATGCGCAACCATTCATAGACCGCGACATCTTACCCGCGTATTTATTCGAATGACTAACTCATTTCTTGTTACATTTATAATTACTAAATCAATATCACTACTCTGATGAAAAAGTTACACATTCTACTTCTTTTATTTTCTTCTTCTTTTCTCTTTTCGCAAAACTCTGGCCTATTATTTAATGGTGTTGACACCCGTGTTGTTATAGCAGATAAAGAAGCATTTAATATTGTCGATGGCTACACCATGGAAGCTTGGATATACGCAAATGAATGGAAAGGCCAATCTTGGCAAGGAAGTATAATAAATAAAGATGCACAAGGGCCAGATAGAGGCTTTGCCTTTAGAGCCGGGGCCAACGGTACACTATCGTTTGTAATCTCTGTTGATGGTGTATGGGTGGAGGCTCAATCACAAGCTATTATGAATACGGAACAGTGGCACCATGTTGCTATGACGATCGGAAATGGCTTAATGATATTATATATTGATGGTGAACCGGTAGCTAATCAGACCTATGATGGCAATTTCAGAATTTCCGATATGGACCTTACGATTGGTGCTTCACCGGGATTTGGAGAGCGACATTTTGATGGAATTATCGATGAGATCCGTCTTTGGAATGTGGTACGCTCTGGCGCTGATATTGCGGCGAATACAGATGTAGCATTAACGGGTAGTGAACCCAACCTTGTAGGCTATTTTCCTATGAATGAAGGCTCCGGCATGGTGATGGGTAATTTGGTGGATGCGTCTTGCTCAGGTGCATTAACTAATATGACAGATGCGAATTGGGTGGATGGTTTTACTCGACCTGATTATGATATTTCAGTGCAGCCAATCCAAGGTATAGATGTGGTTAATATCAAATCTAGACCTTTGCAAATACCGGTACAATTAAAGAACTTGGGTTTAGAAGATATAAATGGGGTAGATGTGAATCTGTATGTGGATGATAACTTGATTTTTACCGAGTCTCAAAGTGGCACGATAGCCAGTGGGGAGCAACTTGATTTTTATTTGGATACACCTGTAGATTTAGTAGGTTTAGACAATCCGACCCTTGCTGTAGAAGCGGTTTTTTCCAATGACCAAAATGAATTAAATAATAGGAAAGAACTCACCATAGTTACCTTAGAAGGTGACCGTATTAGGCTATTTGATAATGAGGTCCACAACTTTGGTGCAGATGGACAAAATCAATTTTCAAATGTGGTATTGCCTGGCGACTTAAGTAAGTATGAACAAATACTTCTGCATATTGACCTTTCTTGTCCAACTGGAGGTTGTGATCCTTGGGATCAACCAGCAAAAATTTCAGCAGCGACGGATGCTGGAACTTTCGAAATTGCCAGATATGTAACGCCTTATATGATCGCCTGTGGTCCATGGACTGTAGATATAACTGATTTTAAATCAATCCTAGCAGGACCCGTTAGCTTTCATTCGTACATTCAAGTTTGGGGCCCTAATGGCTGGGCGTTAACCTTGGATCTTGAGTTAATCGAAGGCGACATTGATTTACCGTATACTAAACTTAGCCCACTTTGGCAAGAAGATTATTGGGTATATGGTGATCCAGATATTGAAGATGATCTTCCGGCTGTATCAGTAGATGTAGCACCGCAATCTGAAAGTTCGCATATTAGAATGACGATTTCAGGTCATGGTCAAGGAAATACAGACAATGCAGCTGAGTTTTCACCAAAAACGCATCAGTTTACACTGAATGGATCAAACGTTGACAATCATGAACTTTGGAAAAATGATTGTGCTTCGAATCCATGTGCAGACCAGCAAGGTACTTGGACATTCCCAAGAGCGGGTTGGTGCCCGGGTCAAGAGGTTATACCTTATTGGGTAACTACGGGTCCCCAAAGTGGTACCATATCCTTAGATTATGAATTAGAGGAGTATACAAACTTGCTTAATACAGGCTACAATGGATCGAGTCATACAGAACCACATTATCGAATTTGGTCCTATTTTGTTGAATCCTCGAGTACACCTTACGTCAATTATTTAAATCTATTTGCTTCGTCCATAGAAGCCAATTTTGATGACATGGATGTGTTAACAGGAATCCAAATGGTCATTGGTAATGACGGGTATGAAGAAATGAGTGATATACGTGTGCGATATTACCAAAATTATGAGTTGGTTACCGATGAAGCGATTGGTGTAAGTCTAGCACCCGGTGAAGAATTACTGTATCAGTTTCAAACGATACAAGCGCTTGAGGAGAATGCTGAGAGCCTATTATTTGGTGTTGTTTATCAAGATAATGATGAAACGCCTGGAGATAATATAGTGAAGAATAGCTATGGAATGACCTCAAGTCTTGACCCTATTGAAGAGGCCCTAAATCGAGTGAGCATATTTCCAAATCCTAGTAATAATGGAAGCATAACTATTGCCGTTGATGAAACCTTATTAGGTAGTACATTACGGATTACTAATGCACAAGGCATAACATTGGACAGTAAGAAAATAAATGATGTCACACATACAGAACAAATAGACTTGCCTGGCTATTATTTTCTGAATCTGGAAACGAGTGCTGGTCAAAATATCACTAAAACCATTGTTATAGTTCAGTGATGCATATGCGGATCCTCTCTTTTTTGATAAGTTTTCTTTTTGGAAGCGCTATGCTTGCGCAGCACACCACTTCAGGGACTATTGTCGATGCAGCGTCTGGTGAGCCATTAATCGGTGTAGCCGTCCAAGAGTTAAATACAGCTAATGGAACGGTTACGGATATTGATGGTAGTTTTAGCTTAGAAACCACACAATCACCGGCTACCTTAGATATTAGTTATCTCGGCTATCTGAGTATCCAACAGGAATATTCAGGCCTTGATAATAGTATTTATTTAAAAGCGGATGCGGTAACCTTAGATGAAGTAGTCGTTACAGGCCCATTAACAAAAAGGCAAAAAAGAGAATTAGGCTACTCGACGGAACGTATTGATGGTGTGGATATACTTGCCTCCAATGCACCTAATGTGGTAAATGCCTTAAGTGGACGTTCAGCTGGTGTAATAGTAGCGAATGCCAATGGTGTCGATGGAGGCACGACGCGTATTACCATTAGAGGGAATAATAATATAAAAGGAAATAACCAGCCCTTGATCATAGTGGATGGTGTCCCCTTGGAAAATGATCCAGGCCTTACAGATATAGGGCGAGGCCGTGATTGGGGTTCGGCCATTAACATGATAAATCCAGAGGATATAGCTGACATCAATATATTGAAAGGGCCAACAGCGGCGGCAAAGTATGGAACTAGAGGAGCTAATGGAGTTATTTTAATCACAACCAAACGAGGCACACAACAAGAAGGCTTAGGTATTCAATATGCCTTTACCCAGAAGTGGATCGATCCATATCGGTACAGAGACGTACAGAATACCTATGGAGCTGGAGGACCGATTTCATTGTTGGCGCCCAGTTTTGAAACCAACTCTGATGGTGAATTTATATACCCCCAATCGGTACATTCAAGCAATGGTCCTATGGGCAGACCGACTACAGAGCAATTTGGATTCTATAGTACAGGTATGTCTTGGGGCCCGGAAATGATGGGCCAATCCGTCAGATGGTGGGATGGAGAACTCCGAGAATATAGCCCACAGCCAAATAACCTAGAACAATTTTTCAGAACAGGACAAACCCAAACGCATAATATTAGTTTCTCTAAGGGATTTGATAATAGTAGTGTTCGGGTGTCTTTAACCGCAACGGATCATGATGCGGTCATCCCTAATTCTGAATTTCAGCAATACACAGCAAATTTAGGGTCGCGTCTTCAGTTAAGTGACAAACTAACAGCAGATATAGCTGCAAATTTTGTGAATTTTCATCGTAAGAATAGTCCATCACTGGGAGATGATAATAACAGTTCTTTTGCTAAAGGTATTTTGTATAGTTGGCCACGATCGTATAAAGGTTTAGAAGAAACCATCAATTTTAATGAAGATGGCACTCGCTCAGAATACAATGGTCAGTATCCATTTACATATACACCTCAGCATTTGTGGTGGAACACGTACCATCAGAATCGATTCTTAGACAGAAATAAATTCTTGGCTAGTATAGGGCTAACTTATCAGGCGTTTGACTGGCTACAAATAGCCGGAAGGGTAGGTATAGACTTTAATGTAAATGAATTTGAAGAACGCCATGATCCGGTTGACTTAGGTGGTCTGAACGGTGGTTTTTATGCCAATGAGCTTCAAAGAGATAAGGTTATCAATCGAGAGTTATTAGCAACCATAGGGAAAGATGATTGGTTTTCAAAGCGCTTTGATGTGCGTCTAAGCCTTGGTGGTGCTCAATGGGATCGAAGTCAATACGGTATAAAAGCGAGCGCTTCTGATTGGCAAAATCCATGGTTGTTTACGTTTAATAATTATGGAGATATTGTTGAGTCAGCGTTACCGTCCGAAATAAGGTATGACAAAAAGATCAACAGCGTATTTGGGTTTTTAAATGTAGATTGGGATAATTATTTGTTTTTAGAATTATCGGGTAGAAATGATTGGTCATCGGCACTTCCTTTAGAAAATAATGCCTATTTCTATCCGTCTGCTTCAATAAGCTATATCGTTACTGAGTCTTTTGATATACCTTGGGATTGGTTGAGTTTTTGGAAAATTAGAGGATCTGTAGCGCAAACAGCCAGTGATACAGATCCGTTCTTATTAGATTTTGTGTATAACACAGGTATCTTTTCTGGGCAACAAACCGCTAATTTGCCAGCGACCAAGCCACCCGTCACCTTAAAGCCCCAAATCGCCAATTCGTTTGAAGCGGGTACTACCCTGGGCATGTTTTATGATAAATTGAATCTAGATTTTACCTATTACTATATTAAATCGTTTGATCAGATTCTCGATTCACCTGTACCCACATCGAGTGGTGTTTCTCAAGTTAGAATCAATTCGGGTGTCTTAGAAAATTATGGTTTTGAATTAGGAGCGCGAGGTATTTTGGTCCAACGTCCATCTTTTTTCTTAGAAACGGGATTAAATATTAGTCGCAATAGAAATTTTGTCTTGAGCTTAGGTGAAGGGGCAAAGACCTTGGAGTTAGCCAATATCTGGGGTTTGTTTGGTCCGAATATTTCGGTACAAGAAGGACAAGATTACGGTACCATATATGGTTACGACTATGTTTATCACGAAAATGGTCAAGCTATATTAAATGATGAAGGAACCCATTATAGGATATCTGAAAATTTGGTCCCAGTCGGAAACGCCTCACCAGACTTTATAGGAGGTTGGACCTTGAAAGGGCGATATAAACAATTCAATTTTAGTAATCTCATTGACGCTAAAATTGGAGGCGATGTATATGCTGGTTCATACGTTATAGGATTGCAAACGGGGCAAAGTCCTGAAACCTTATTTGAGCGAAATGGAAATGGTCTTCCTTATACTGATCCTGAAGGAAATGAAAGTAACATTGGGGTTATCTTACCTGGTGTATATGATAATGGTCAGGAAAATACCCAAGTGGTCCATTACTACTACAAATACTTGCCGAATGCTGGAGGCTGGGGTCAGTTATTGACTACACCGGGTATTCTACGAAATGATTGGGTTAAATGGCGAGAATTAAGTGTGAGTTATACCATAGCAACAAAGCAACTGGAAGCCCTAAGACTTTTTGAAGGACTTGAGCTATCTATCGTTGGACGAGATCTGTTTTATATCTATGCAAGTTTACCAGATAGAATAAACCCAGAGGGAACGAATGGGTCAGGAAACGCTCAAGGACTAGAGTGGGCATCATTGCCAGGCATGCGTTCTTTTTCATTTAGAATAGCCGCAAAACTGTGATTATGAATAGAAGCAAGTGGCCTATAATCGTTTTAGTTGCTTTGGTATTTTCAGCATGTGATTCGGGTTTTGAGGATTTAAATCAGAACCCATTGCAACCCACAGAAGCACAAACAGGAGCGATCTTTAACAGTCTTGTCGAAAGCTTACGATTAGGTTGGAACCGACAATTATTTTTGCATAATGAAGTCTTATATGATGTAACAGAATTAGCGGTTGTGACTGCTGAAACGTTTGGCAATGTAGAGCAAGGTGCCGAAGAAGTTTGGCAGAACTACTACGCAGCATTATTAGGTTTTAGAGAATTAGAAAAGCGCCAAGCTAACGCAGAAGATCCTGAAACCTTTGATCTCTTAATGGCAAAGGCTAGTATACTCATGGCCTATAAGACATTTCAAATTACGGACCTTTTTGGGGATATTCCGTATACTGAAGCGGGGAGAGCGTATGATGAAGAGCCAATTCTGAGACCTGCATATGATGATCATAAGGCGATCTATTTATCCGTACTTGACGATCTAGAATCAGCTATCAACGTACTGCAATCAGGAGAGATGACGAGCCAAGGAAATCCTATGATTGCATTAGGCGGATCCGAGACGCTATTTGGAGATAATAATTTCAAATGGTTACAGTTTGCAAACTCACTCTTGCTAAAATACTATGTACGCATATTTGATGTGGAAGCAGACTTGGTTTCATCTAAGATTGGCGCTTTATTGATGAGTGGCGCTTCATTCTTGACTACTGGAGATGATGTAGTAATGAGTCCAAGAGATCAGGCCTGGTTGAACCAAGGCGTTAATTGGTCATTTAGAGAACACAATAAACTAAGGATGGGCTCAAATATGTGGTCCGTCATGAGTGATGACGGCACTATTTTAGATCCAAGAGCACGTATCTTTTTTGAAACGAATAATGACGATGAATGGATTAGCTTTCCTCAAATTCAAACGGCTGACACACCACAATCTGGCGGTTTCCCATACTCTGACTCGCGCGATAATACATATGAGAATAAAGGGTCGGGAAATATTTACAGTTCATTCAATTATTACTTAATCAGGGATGAAAAAGATATTCCTGAAATTTTAATGACTGCAGCTGAAGTAAAGTTTTTGTTAGCCGAAGTGTTCACTAAAGGTATTGGTGTTCCAGAAGATCCATTCAATGCCGGATTTAATTATCAACTAGGCATGTGGGAGTCTTTGCTCTTTTGGCAAGACCTCATGATTAATTCAGAGATATGGCTTAACAAAGCAGATATCGTGAGCAGTGGTGATTTATTTACTGTTACAGAAGCGGAACCCTATAATTGGAACAATGCCGAAAGTATCGATGAACGTCTAGCCCTTATTTATACCCAACGATGGATTGATGCGTTTCGACAACCATGGGAAGCTTTCTCTCTTATCAGACAGACTCAATTGATTCCGAGAGAAAAAGAAACGAATGAGTTTTATAGGTTTAAATATCCTCCATCAGAGTCTATACATAACACAGATAATTATGAAGCCCAAGTAGCTAAAATGGGGGCTGATAACAATGATGTCCAGCTTTGGTGGATGAACTGATTTAAATACTAGAGGCCCCTTTGAATCCGTATTTTTTACTATTGCCATGCCAAAAGCATAATGGTCCCAAGAGAGGGTATACCCAGCCAGGTAGACCATACCTTAGACCGATGCCGCTAAAAGCTGCGATGATAGACAAGCCACCAACAAGAACAAAAATGGCAAAGTGCCTAGAAAAGAAACTAAGTTCACGTTTATGGTTCACCTCTTTTGTAATCGTTGCTGCTCGCCAGTACATTAATGAAACACAAATGAAAATGCATGAAAAGCCAAGTCCATATAATTCAAATATCATAGCGAGATCTTGAATGCCACCAGTACCGCTTTTGCCAATAAACATATTGGTGAGAAACTTAAGTGGAAACACATAGAAGAGCACAACAAATAGCATGATCATATTTAGGGCAATAATCACGTTGTCAATATCTTTTACCCGCCTAAAATAATTATAGTGAATCTTCCATAATAAAGCCAAGGCTAAAAAGCTCAATCCAAAACTTATAAATCCAATTCTAATTTCCAAGAGTTGCGCCATATCGGAGGGGACCTCTAATGACACTACAAGTAGGGTAGCTGCAAAGGCAAAAACTGAATCACTAAAACCTTCTATTCTTGATGGAGCGTGTTTCATTTTATACCTCTTTATATCGAAAACAATCTGTGGAATGATCATTGACCATGCCTACGGCTTGCATAAAAGCATAGCAGATAGTGCTGCCGACAAAAGAAAAGCCCTTTTTCTTCAAGGATTTACTAAGCAAATCGGATACCTCAGTTTTCGCCGGAACATCTTCTCGGTTCTTCCACGCGTTTATAATGGGTTTGTGATTTACGAATGACCAAATATAGGTGTCGAAACTGCCATGTTCTTTTTGTATTTCTAAAAAGGCCTTGGCATTTTTTATGAAAGCATTCACCTTTAATCGGTTACGTACAATACCAGGATCTTGCAATAAAGCCTCTACCTTTTTGTCATCGTACTTTGCTATTTTTTTAGCATTGAAATTATCGAATACTTTTTTGTAGTGCTCTCGTTTATTTAGGATGGTGGTCCAGCTAAGTCCTGCTTGCGCACCTTCTAAGCATATCATTTCAAATAGAAGACGATCATCATGAACAGGCACACCCCATTCTTCATCATGATACTTTTTATCGGCATCATTACTTTCAGCCCAGCTACATCTTTTCATATTTCTAAAGATACATTTTCACTCAAATTACTTGACATCTAATAGCCAAATTCCAATTTTAATAGTTTTAGTTGGCGCATCTTAGATTACAAAGAGTATTTTAATGTACAAGAGGAAATGATTTCAGATAAAGAAATAATAGACGGAATTCAATCTGGAGGTGCATCTTTAGAAAAGATAGCCAGCCACCTATTACATCAATACAAAGGCTTTATACCCAAAGTGAAAGCAAAGTTATCTGATGATGATAGTATGGTAGACGATGCCTATACTGATGCCATCATTAAGTTGATCAGGCAAATTAAATTAGGCCATTTTAAAGCTACTAGTAGCTTGTCAACCTACTTTTATTCTATTTTTTACAATACAGCAGTTGACGCTTTTAGAAAAAAATCGACTCATAGTATAACAGTGGCCTTGGATAAAGAAAGTTTTTCTATTCAAGAAGTCCACCTCATGGATCTCATCGAAAAGAAGGATGAATTCCGAATGCTAGAAAGCAGACTTCATTTAATTGGAGAAAACTGTCGAAGCATTCTTTTAGATTGGGGGTATTATGGCTATTCAATGAAAGAAATTGCTGTCAGACATGCTCTAAAGAATGAAGAATCAGCTCGAACAATGAAATATAAATGTTTGAAAAAGTATAAAGCCCTTTGGCAAGCTAAGCGAAATGATGGATGATAAAACACGCATAGCGTTTATTGAACGTATTCAAACCTACTTGGATAGTGAAGCTTCTGATGAATTGAAACATCAGATTAAGGAATATCTAGACCTATACCCCGATGCAAAGGAGCTCTTAATGGAAGAAATTGAGGTCAGGCGATCCATTCGCGAAGCAGGGGAAATCAAATTAAAAGAGAGCCTCGTAGAAGAATACCAAACCATAGTTTCTCGACCCCAAAAAACGCTAAAAATTAATAGACGGCCTTGGCTTAGAGTTGCAGCCATTGGACTTTTATTAGGGGCGGCTTTTTTCCTATTCCAAGAAGAGCGTAGTGAGATTTTAAATCCGGTATCTGACCCAACATTTACTACAGTCAGAGATGACATTGGACCTAAACCAAATACTGCTTGGAATCGTGCAGTAAAATCATTCAAATTGGGAGATTATGCGAATGCACTCAAGTACATAGAGAATCAAGAGGCTGTACCCAGTTTTGAACATAGAGATGCTGGTAAATTTTTGTTATTAAAAGGCGTTTGTCTTTGGCGATTAGATAGATATGAAGAAGCTGAAGGCAGCCTTTCGAAGATTCCTCAGCATAACCCTTATTACGATCAAGCGCTTTGGTACCGATATAATAATGCAAAGAGTACGGATAATAAGGACATACTAGAAAAGATTCAGACTATTGTTCGAAGCATGGAAAATCATTATAAGCGAGATAGCATTCTAGAATAATGAGTATGGGTAGACACTTCCTTTTTCATATCATACTTTTTATACCTAGCCTACTAGCTGCACAATACTACACGGATGACCTTGTTAATGATTCTTACCAGGTGGATGGACAGTATCAAGAAGCAGAAGATTGGTATTCCCAAGATTCATTTACCAGAGCCTTAGCATTATTTAATGAAATTGCTGAGACTCTTCATCCTCTGAGAGACGAGAGTGAGGCATTATTTGCTAATTGGCTGTCTGCAAGCGGCCGCAGGCTGTATTGTCTAAGAAAATTAAAACAGCCTGCGAAAGCTGATTCATTAATACAAATCCTAGAAGCAGAAGTCATTGCCAAGCAAAGGCAAGACATATTGCCTTACTCTTACGTTTTACACACTAAAGCAAGTATAGAAAAAGACCCTGCGATCTCCGAACCGATCTGGAAAGAGGCGCTTGCCATACGAACAAAGTATTTAGATTCAACGCATGCTGATGTTACCTGGGTTTATGATAATCTCGGTGGAGAATATCTGAAATTAAAACGATATCAAGACGCATACAATTTGATGAATAGAGCTAAACGTCTTCGTATGCAATCGGAAAATCCAGATAGTGCCTTGATTATTGCCTCCTATATAAATCTTTTCTTACCCCATTTTTATCAGCAGAAGTATATTGAAGCAAAAACCTTCTTGGATACGGCGTATAACTTAGCGCAACAAGCACTCCCGCCTGATCATGCATACTTTACGACTTTACTGGGCAACCTAGGGGTTATTTGTGGCTTACTAGAAATGCCTGAGCAAGCTATTGAATATGGTAAAGCCGCTATCCACTATAAAAAACAACGACTCGATGATTGGACAGATCGGTCTTTTTTAGTCTCCTATTTCGGTTTGGCAGGACTATATTTTGACCTCCATAAACCTATACAGAGCAAAAGGTATCTTGATACCATTCGGATGATACTGGATCAATACGAAGAGCCTATGCAAGAAGGTGAAGTATACTGGCGATTACGAACGAGTAATGTAGAAAAAAGTAACAACAAACGTCTTTCTCTGCTTACTGATGCGATGAAAATTTGCGAAGGAAATAATTACATCCAAACCAGTGCTATATCCAGCGTCTATAACAATATCAGTCTGATTTATCAGAACTGGGGGGCGTACGAACAAGCCTTATTATATCTGGATAAAGCAGAAAAAGTCTGGCTTGAAGAACCCGACTTTACCCCTAGTAATATTGCTATCAATAACCTGAATAAAGGCGAGACCTATAAAGCGATGGGTGATTATGTAAAAGCAGAGTATCACTTTAAGAAAGCTATAGAATATAAAGCAACAGGTGAATCCAGAAGTAAGGAAATGGCTGTAATGGAAGCTGCCTTAGCCAAACTATACCTCCTTATGAATAGAGAGGAAGAAGCCGCTGAACGACTTGCTAATATGGAAAACGTGTTGACCCATGGTGTGGAACCTGATCATTATTACTTTGGGAGCTATTACATGATAAAAGCTAAACTAGCAGTAGCGGAGAAGCAGTTTGATGAGGCCTTACGATATTTGGATTTATGTGAACCGATACTTCACGAAGAATTTGGTTTTGGCTATGATGATCCTAATGAACGATATACCATCCGTATGGATGCTTTGAAACAAGCAAGACCGTATGCAAGGGTAGAAGAGTACCTTCACAATGCCTTGCGATCCAAAGGCATGGTGGAAAACAGTCAAGGACATTGGACCATAGAAAAAGTAGCCGAACATCAACTGTGGCCAGTATTCCAAATCGTAAATCACTTTATTCCAATAGCGATAGAAAACACAGCTTCCGAAGTGGATGAATGGATCGGCTTAGGGCAGGCGCTGATACAAGCGATACGTCCGTATTATTTTTTGGAAACATCTGAGATAGATTTTAGAAAGAAGTGTACTGCTTTTTTTGAAACCAGCTTAGACTATTATACCAGTGATCAAGAGATGGATCATGAGTATAGGATGGAAAGGATCTATGAATTGATGACGCTAAATAAATCACTCAATATTTTAAATCAAGATCCGAACACCTTTGGTTCTTCTTCAATAGATGTACGACTGATTGAGCGGGAGCGGGAAATTATTATCAACTATCAACGTGCCTATGAGGTACTGAACGCCGCCCGATTAACTGAGGAAAGCGATTCTATAATCTATGTTCATAAACAAGCCTTATTTGACTGGCAATCTAAGAAGGAATGGTTTTTAGATACACTGGAGTCCCAATATCCTGATTACTTTAAAAATAGATTTAGGCCCGCTGACGGTGCGTATGCTTCCGTGTTAAAAAATAGCAAGCATTTGCAGTTGGTAAGTTATTACCTCGGTGAAGAACAGGTCATTATATTTCATTGTGCAAATGGAAAAAGTAAGGTCACTACAGTTTCCAGAAGGCAATTAGACGCCATGCTTAAAGATTTGAAGATGCACCTTCATGACTGGGCAGAGGTAACGGATGAAGAATACTACGAAGAAAACAAAGGTGTCTTAATTTTTATTATCAACCAGATATCACCCTTGTTGTTGCCCAAGCAAACACCGGACTTGCCCGCCCAAATCCTCTTTGAAGTGGACAAAGAATTAGCCACCTTGCCTTTTGATATATTATTCTATGAAGAGGCCAAAACTACGGCTGATTTCCATGAACTGCCCTACTTAATTAAGAAAGCTACTATTTCTTATGCTAGCAGTGCCAATCAATTTCAAGAAAATATCCGTCCATCTAGCTTTGAGCATCAATACGTAGGGTTTGCGCCGGCGTATGGACTGACGGACGAGGTAGATGCTTTTAGGAGCTTTACAAACGAGCCTTTGCGATTTAATTCTAAGGAAGTGTTAGAGGTAAGTGCCTTATTGGATGGCCAACACTTTGTTGATGAAAAGGCGAGCAAAGTGAATTTCATAAAACATGCTGATGAAGCCTCTTGGTTACACTTGGCTGCCCATGCCCACTTTGATGATGAAATTAATTTGGACTCGTATCTCAAATTTTCTGTGGATAGCCTTGAATCAGATGAAAAACTATATGCGCATGAAATCTCACAAATGAATTTGAATAATGAGTTTGTGGTATTAAGTGCCTGTAAAACCAATGCGGGAGCTGTACGAGAAGGCCAAGGATTACTGGGATTGTCCAAAGCTTTTCAAAAGGCCGGTTGCCAAAATGTTTTGATGACCCAATGGTTAGTGGATGACAAAGCCGCGAGTCAGCTGATGAGAGACGTATTCCAAGGTTTGTCAGATAAGAAAACACCACCCGCCGCGTTACGAGACGCAAAATTGACATATCTGAACAATGCATCAACCATGGAATCTCATCCAGCCTATTGGGCAGCATTTGCCTATCATGGTAATCCTAATATCAAATGGAGCACTCGACCTAATGGGAAGCGATATCTAGCTTATGGATTATGCCTTTTGAGTTTTTTGCTTTTGCTACACTTTTTTAAAAAAAATCCAAAATCGGGTTGACGTTTTAGTTTTAGTTTGCGACTCATGGAATGTATGTTTTAATTAAGTAAGAAAAAACGTAAACCATGAAAAAGACTATTTCAATGTACCAAAAGCTATGTATACTGCTATTCACCTTGTTTAGTATTCACGCTTGCACAGTCGAACCTAATCCTAGTATAGAGGAATTACGAGTTTGTGGAACGCCATTCGCTGATTGTGAGGAGCACCAAGGAGTCATCCCAGCGGAGTCTAGTAATGTAACAGCTGCTGTAATAGCTGACGATATGGAAAGTAGCTATACCTTCCAATTCACCATTTATGTAGAGATAGATGGAGAATATATTGCTATAGGAGATTCTGATGTTGTAACGTATTCTGACGCCTTAAATGGCGATGAACCTCGATCTAATGATCAGCTTGTTGGCTGGACTTGGGCGATTAGTCCTTCGTCACCACAGACCCCGGGTAATTATCGGATGGAAGTGGTCATACAAGCGGATACAGAATTAAGAGAAACTATTGATTACGTTTTAGAATAACAAACAATATGAGAACATTAAGCTACTTGATCTGCGTGTGGATATGGGTCTTATTATCCAGTTGCAATACGGCAAAGAATCAGGGAAATAAATCCATGGAAGCAAGCCAAAATACAGTGGAATTAAAACCTCTTACTGAGGTGTCAGATAAAAAAGATGCTGAAGTGAATGAATCACTATTTGTCTCAGGAGAAGTAATCATAAAAATGGCTGATGAAGCAAAAGAACGTATTCTTTTCCCAAATGAAGGACCTTCCATTGGGCCACATCCCTTAGCATCTGAGATCGAGCAATATCACATTCAACAAATACGGAAAGTATCACCGGGCTTGGATCTAGCCTTGTATAAGATCATGTTTACTGAAGAAAACAATACGGATGCGCTGATTAAAGCCTTACTAGCCAAGTCATTTATAGCTAGCGCAGAACGAATTCCATTACAAAATTAGAATATAGAACAACTATGAAAAATGTATTACTGGTCATCCTGTGTGGGATGATAGCATGGCAGAGCCATAGTCAAATCCATCATGTACAATATCATGATGATGTTATTTATTTTCAATTAGACCCGATAGCTGAGGTACAATTGCCTGAGTATACGGGTCAGGAGCATCATGCAGTATATAATCAACTGCCCAGCCTTTCCGCATGCTTGGCGAATTACCCAGTGAAAAATGTGAGAATTGCCTTTCCTGGTATGTCATCCGCTGCCTTACAGAATACCTATCGAATATACTTTGATGAAGGTCGAGCAGACTTAGATAATATAATTACGTCTTTGGAAACAGATCCTTTAATTATACATGCCGAAAAGGCACCGATAAATTATCCATGTTTTACACCTAATGATCCCGTATATGACGCCCAATGGTTTTTACCTTATATCGAAACCGAGGAGGCTTGGGATATTATAGATCCTAAAGAAACCGTAACGGTAGCCGTCGTGGATGATGCGGTTTTATGGGAACATGAAGATTTGGAAAATAACTTTTGGGTAAATAGTGCTGAGGTGGATGGGACACCTGGGGTAGATGATGATGGCAATGGATATGTTGACGATATAATTGGATGGGATGGTGCCAACTGGGATAATAACCCAGCGCCTCCAGGAAACGCAGATGAGGAATATTTCAATCATGGTACGCATGTAGCTGGCACAGTGGGTGCAGAAACCAATAATAATAGAGGGGTTGCAGCCATTTCCTTTAACACGGCTCGGATAATGGCTTGTAAAGGTGGCCGAGATTCCGATGCCATATTTACAGGCATTTGGGATGCATATGCCTATGCAGTAGCCAATAATGCACCTATTATTAATAACTCTTGGGGACGTGGTTTTCAAGCCGATGGTACGCCGCCTGCCGATTTTGCCCAATTTGAATTAGACTTATTAGCAGAGGCCCAATCTAAGGGATTGATCAGTGTGTTTGCAGCGGGGAATCAAAATAAAGATTTGTTCCTTCCCGCCATCCATGAATCAGTCATTGCTGTAGCGGCTACAGGAAATAGTTTGACTTCAGAACCTGATGAAAAAGCCACGTACTCCAATTTTGGACCTTGGGTAGATATCGCGGCACCCGGAACACAAGTGGTCAGTTGCACGACTGGCGATGAAAAGTATGTACCCCTAAATGGCACGTCCATGGCTACGCCTAACGTATCTAGTTTGATTGCCTTAATGAAATCGCAGAATCCAGATTTAAATAAACAACAAATCATTAGTTGTTTATACTCCAGTTGTGATAATATAAGCGGAGATAATCCGGACCACATAGGCCTACTGGGTGTCGGACGTATCAATGTACGTAAAGCCATTGAATGTGTCTCAGGTGATGTGGCCAGTTGTGATGTTCCTCAATCCTTGGATGTTGTAGATATCAGCGAAAATTCTGTGCGATTAGAATGGGATAATGTAAGTGGGGCCGAAGGATACACCGTTGAAATTAAGCAAGCTACTAGTAATTCATGGTTCTCTTTTGAAGAAAATCCGTTCGCCACAAATTGGGTAAATGTAAACGGATTGGAAGCTTGCAAGGAATATGATTTTAGAGTACAAAGTTTATGTGATGGAGGCTTTTCCGACTTTTCTAATGCCTTCCGATTTGAAACAGACTGTAGTACCAATACGGCGGAAGAGTGCACCGAATTTGCAGAGCTCTATTCTAATCTAGGAGATGGGGGTGACTGCGCCAATAATCCTCTAAGTACCCCTTTTGAAGTATGGGGAAATGAGGCATATATTATTTACGATTGCGAACCGGGCCAACTATTCTCCTTTAGCATGTGTGATGGCTATGACCCTAATGTTTGGGAGGTGTTGATCACGGTAGCTTTGGTTACTGATGGAGAAACAGGAGATGTGATTACCAGCGCTAATGATTGCTCATTGGAGTTTCAGATTCCAGGAAGTGTCGTAAGCGATATCGTTATTATCATAGCTGATGCTAATGACTGCGGAGGGGCACATTTGCAAGTGGATAATGGGATTGCAACCATAGATTGTATTTCAGGGGGCTGTGATATACCGACTTCCTTATCGGTGAGTAATGTTAGTGCAAATGATGCGCTACTACAGTGGCAATCAGTGTCAGACGCCGTGGCCTATAATATTCAAGCTCGAGCGATCGGTGATACGGAATGGGCTGAAGGGATTGGGATCCAAAGTACGTCTGCTACCTATAGTGATTTGTCACCATGTACTGAATATGAGTTTAGAGTACAAGCTGTATGTTCGAGTGGGTCGAGTAATTATAGTACCACATTTTCCTTCACCACTGAAGGATGTAATATGGATTGCCCATCGGTTAGCAGTATTGATATTGAGAATATACAAAGCACCTCTGCAGAGATTAATTGGTCCTCAGTAGCGGGCGCCACTAAGTATGAAATTTACTATAAGCCGCAAGAGAGTAATAATTGGTTTATAGAGGAGGCCGAAACGACAAGCTTCCAATTAGAAGGGTTGACGCCTTGCCTATTTTATGAAGTGCAGATTACAGCAGCTTGTAATAATGGACCTAGCGAGCCTTCTGTAATTGTGAATTTTGAGACAGAATGTATTAATTGTGAACCCATAGAAGGCCTACAAGTGGTGGCTATAACCAATGATAAAGCCTCTATTGTTTGGCAGCAAAGCGATACGCACCTGAGCTATCAATTAAGAGCGAAGAGGGTGCAGGATAGCGAGTGGTCCGTATTTGATATCTCGTCCAATGGCGCTACGTACACTGGTTTGGATGCGTGTACCGATTATGAAGTTCAAGTGAACGCGATCTGCAGTGATGGAGAAAGTGGATTTAGTACCTCCAATATTTTCAAAACGATAGGGTGTAGCGGGGAACCTGATTGCGCCGCCTTTGGTGAGAATACCCAAGATGAATGGATCGAACGGATTGACATTGGTAACCTATCAAATAGCTCAGGAAACAATTTTGGCTACCAATATTTCAACGAATTTTCGAATATCATTTTTGAAGAAACCATCGACTATTCAGTAAACCTTAGCCCTGGTTTTACAGCGACGGAGTACCCGGAATATTGGCGCATATGGATTGACCTCAATAGAGATGGTGACTTTGAAGATGCTAATGAATTAGTTTTCGAGTCTGATAGTCCTAGTGCAAATCCACAGTCTGGCTCCTTTACCATGCCCAACGTAGAATCGTCAGGTTTGACCACCATGCGTGTTATCATGAAATATACAGATACCGGTAATGATTCTGATTTGCCAGAATCCTGTGGTAGCTTCAATTATGGAGAAGTGGAAGATTACCAGATTACAATCGATAAGATAGTTTCGAATGAGGATTGGCAAGAAAAGCCTTATGTATTGGCACCAAATCCAGCGATAACGGAAACGCAGATATTGGGCTTGCAAGCTGATGAAACATGGCGGCTTACGGATGCCTTAGGTAAGACTATAGCTAAGGGCTCATTCGGTGACCCTAGCGTACGATTAGCTGAATTGGCAGCCGGGCAATATTGGATTATTGTTGAAAATGAAAAAGCTGAGCGGGTAGAGATACTGCCAGTAATCAAGATCTAGGTTTTGTAATATAATGGCGGTACAATATTGTATCGCCATTATTATTTGGGCGATCCACCGACACTTCGGTCGGCGGGCAGGCTATTCGCGACTAGGTCCTTCGGACATCTTCGATCCGCTACTATCCTTATCGCAATGGATGAATAAAGATAGTAGATGAAGGAATAGTTTAATACCTGAAGTTTTTCAATTCGATAGATGTAGCAACTTATCAGAAAAGAATAGTGTAGGATTGGTAGTCCTTTATTTCATCTTACGCCTAAACAAATCAATATCGCTTTTGCTCAATTTTGAAAGAGGAATAGAAATGCCAAAAGGCCTGGCTTGTGTAAGGGTCAGCCATATTCTTTCTTTACGTATTTCTATCTTTTGTATCCAGTTCCAATCTTTGGTTTCAATGGCTTCCTTATTGTTATGCTTGATTATTATTTCATCCTCGCCAAAAGTAACGTCTGCGTCAAAGTTTATACTTCTAGCATAAGCCTTAGCACTTATATATTGAAGCGGCCAAAGGATTACATTGATCAATAAAAAATACACAATGGCAGACAGGATAGGATGCATTTGATTCATTGGCTTTAGGTATGCTATTAGTAAAGCCAAAATCAAATATTTCCAAATAGACCGTTTAAAAAAGAAATAGATTTTTGATCTTAAAATATGGTCAAAGTTCGAAACTAATCGCTGTGTAATCATAAATGGTGTAGTCTATTTGTTAGCCTTTCATGATAGGGCGGAATTGCCTCTTGAATGCGATATACAGTATTCATGGAAAGGGTAAAAAAGCTAAAGCCAGATAATTAGCGTATCCGGCTTTATAGTTTGTTAGCTTTTTTAGGCTACCAATTACCGTCTTCTTCGATAATGCCTAACCAGATTAATAGTTCTTTAATCATAATGTTATAATGAAGGTTATAAAATAATTACTTATAAGATACAAAAAATACATCAGTCATTCGCTGCTTTTGTAGATTAGTGTCATGGGGATATTGTATAACCTCTTAAAATTCATATTGCTATTGGTTTTGCCTTTTGCATTTTTAATTCGAGGGGCTACCTATTTACATGTTCATCAAGAATGGCCAGCGGTATTCTGTTTGGCAGGAGCGGCCGTAGCAACGTCTCTAGTCATGTTCATTTACTTTTCAGTTTTTTATGGTAGACTGACAGGGCGCTTCGGTAATTTTGATGCAATGAAGAGAAGAGCCCTTATAGCTTTTCTCATGGTCGTCATATATGCAATGCACGGGATATTGTTTTTTTCGTCGGAAAACCTGAAATCCAAGGCTCTAAAACAGGAGATGAGGAGCCTTCATCCCATCTTGAAATTATCTGTATCGACATTGGTCCACTTAGATAAAGATATGATCATTACAGATGCAGCTCGTCAGCCTGAGGATTACAAAAAGATGGGACTACCTTCTACCAAAAACTCTCTTCATTATAAACAACCCAGCACTAACTTCACACATGCTGTAGATATTAGAACGAAGGGTCGACCAGAATGGATTAATCGGACCATTCAGGCTTATTTCGCATTGATGGGTTTTAATACCTTACGACATGGTGGCACTGCAGATCATCTGCATGTATCCTTAAAAAGCCATGATTTTCCATATGCGAAGTAATCCAATCATTGGAACGAAATCATAATACTTGAAGCGTACATACATCATATCAAGCTTACTTCTTAGCTTTTTTGGAATATGGTTTTTTCCCAATTATGGGAGTCAGAACAATAGTTTACATTTGAATAACATACAAAAAAACATGGTAAATGAAAGTTACGATTGAGAAAGAGGAAAAAGTAGCTAACATGATTTTCGGTACTATTTATCCGCTCTATTTAAATAGGCTAGAAAAAAATGGAAGAACCAAAGAAGAGCTTGATCAAGTTATAAGATGGTTTACGGGGTATGATCAGAAGACCCTAGAGAAGCACATCGCAAATGAGATCACCTTTAGATCCTTTTTTGCAAAAGCAAAGATTCATGAAAATGCCCACATGATTAAAGGGGTGGTTTGTGGGTATAGAATTGAAGAGATAGAAGAAACGTTTACATTGTACAAAGAGTGTAGGCAAATGGAAAAACTGATTGATGAATTGGCTAGAGGACGGCAGATGGAAAGAATATTGCGGAAAGAAAAAAAGTAGACAAGTAATACTCATACTTCTCTCCAACGCTAGTTCGTAAAAAAAACGCTTGCTACGCAGCTCTTTAAAATGTGTAGATTTGAACCTTTAAACGAACGCAATGCAGAATAAAGAACTCACCCTTCGAGATCAATTGGCTATAGACCGCACACGATTAGCTAATCAAAGAACCCTACTGGCTATGTTGCGGACTGCTTTATATCTTGTCCTAATGTCGCTTACCATTTGGTCATTGAATGCCCTTGAAGATTTGCGTTGGGTCTCAGGATTGGTTTTGATTGCAGGAATAGTAACAGGTGCTATTGGCCTAGTGTTGTGGAACAATCAACGTAAGCGCATACTCAGAGCATATAAATAAAGGAGTTACATTTTATATAGGAATCGTATCTGGACCGACGTGCTACCAAATCAATTCATAATCAGCATATTTATATTTGGCTCTTAGATATTGTATTTGTCCAATGCTATCTATACGATAACTAGTCCTTTCATTATAGAAATGAAAAGGTCCTACATTAGTGAAATTTTCATTTATCACTAGACTGGAGTGATCAACGGAATGTATTTTATTTGCCTTGATTAGTCCTGTGTTTCTATCTATGAAAAATTGCCAAGGTTCTGCTGTCGTTTGGCCCGAAGTTCCTTTTAGGTATGTGGCTTGGATCAGATCATATGATAAAGAGTCAGGGAGTTTGGTCTTGCCTAGACTTGATACTATTTCTGGCTCATTAGCTAAGACAAAAGGCAAGCTTATTATGTACCTGGAGGCGTTGATACTTCGTAAGAAAGAAGGACTAGACTCTAAGAGAAGCTGATTTTTCCAACGGTTTACGTTACCATTTTTGAATAGGGTAACTATAGTGTCATGGCCTGCGATTTGTTTTATTTCGTAGGTATTATTTTTTTTGTTGAAATCGTGATATTCTATCAGCTTCTTTTCAATAGTACCATCTTCTAAGAATAAAGTATAGACCTTGCTGTATTTCAAAGCGGATAACTTGTTCCACTGTTCAATGCCTCCTGTAGCGCTTATGCAATCACTCACCAGCTTAGGTGCTGAAGGCGCAGGCAATGGGGTGTTGTTGCAAGAAGCAAGGAATAACCATAGTATACATAGAGTAGATAAGCGCATAAAAAAAAGGCGACCCTTGGGTCGCCTCGTTATTTATTTTACAGATTTTTGACCCCCATATTATAGAGCGCAAAAGCCCATATATCTGCATACTGTTCAATAATTTTTGAAACAGGAGTCCCTGCTCCATGACCAGCATTTGTTTCGATTCGGATCAATACCGGATTGTCTCCCTCGTGTTTATCTTGAAGTTCCGCTGCAAATTTAAAGGAATGAGCCGGCACCACTCGGTCATCATGATCACCTGTTGTAACCAATGTAGCTGGATAAGAAACGCCTGCCTTAACATTGTGAACCGGTGAATATCCTTTTAAGTATTGGAACATTTCTTCAGATTGTTCGGAAGTTCCATAATCATAGGCCCAACCAGCTCCAGCGGTAAAAGTGTGATACCGTAACATATCCAAGACACCTACCGCAGGTAATGCTACTTGGAATAGATCTGGGCGTTGTGTCATACAAGCACCCACCAATAAACCACCATTAGAGCCTCCTTGGATACCCAATTTTGACGATTGTGTATAGTTGTTTGCAATGAGGTATTCAGCCGCTGAGATAAAGTCATCAAATACATTTTGCTTTTGCATTTGTGTGCCTTGATTGTGCCAGTCTTTACCATATTCTCCGCCACCTCTTAAATTAGCAACAGCAAATACACCGCCGCTTTCCATCCATACTGCACGGACGATACTGAATGAAGGTGTCAGACTAATGTTGAACCCACCATAGCCATATAGAATGGTAGGGTTGTTTCCATCCAAAGCCAAGCCCTTCTTATGTGTAATAATCATTGGAATTTGAGTGCCGTCTTTTGATGTATAGAAGACTTGTTTACTTTCATACATGCTGCCATCAAAGTCAATATCTGGTGACCAGTATTCATCTGATGTTCCGTCATCGGCATTGAAACTATAAATGTTTCCAGGCGTATGGTAATTAGTAAAGGAGTAGTACAAGGTCTTTTGATCTTTTTTGCCTCTGAAGCCACCTGCTGAACCAACCCCTGGTAAGGCTACATCTCTGATTAAGCTTCCGCTATAATCATATTGCTTGATCTTAGAGATAGCATCTTGCATGTATTCAGCAAAGATGTATCCACCTCCTGTTGATGGGCTCAAGACTTCGCCCGTTTCAGGAATGAGATCAGACCAATTATCAACCGTAGGATTTTGTGCAGTGGTAGTCACTATACGCTTGTTAGGTGCATCTAAGTTGGTCACCAAGTATAATTTTGGACCCTCGTTGTCTAAAAGATACGTATCGCTGTCAAAATTGTCAACCAAGGTCACTAACTCTCCTGCAGGATTTTTTAGGTCTCTTAAGTACAATTCGTTACCTGAAGTAGAATTGCTAGCTGATATGATCAAGTATCGGTCATCTTCTGTGACTTCACCACCTACATATCTTCGCTTATTATTTTCATCACCACCAAAAATGATAGCATCCTCAGATTGAGGTGTGCCTAGTTTGTGGTAGTATAATTTATGTTGATCTGTTTTGGCACTTAATTCAGATCCATCTGGCTTATCATAACTAGAATAGTAAAAACCTTCATTGCCATACCAAGACAAACCTGAGAATTTAACGTCTACTATGGTATCCTCCAGGATCTTCTTATTAGTAACATCCATAATGATGACCTTACGCCAGTCTGATCCACCTTCAGAAATAGAGTAGGCGAGGATAGAACCATCTTTGGAAAAACTAATGCCTCCTAATGATGTCGTACCATCTTCAGAAAAGGTATTGGGATCTAGAAAAACTTCTTCGCCATCTGCGGTTTTTCTGTAGATGACGTATTGATTTTGTAAACCATCATTTTTGAAATAATAAGTGTGTTCACCTTCTTTAAATGGTGAACCTAGTTTTTCATAGTTCCAAAGCTTGGTTAAGCGATCTTTTAATGATGTCTTGAATGGTATTTTATCTAAATAAGCAAAGGTGACATCATTTTGTCGGCTTACCCAATCAGCCGTTTCATCACTCATATCATCTTCTAACCAACGATATGGATCTGCGATATCCATTCCGAAGTAGGTATCGACAGTATCACATTTTTTTGTGTCAGGATATTGTATATTCATAGTTGTTGCAGGGATTTCGGGTACTTCAGGAGCATCTGGAATGGCAGGCGTTGCCACTTTTTTAGTACATGAAAAAAAACAGCAAATTGAAATCAGTAGGGCTAGTGAAATTCTCATGTTGTAAATTTTTGCCTGAAAATACAAAATCATCATTGGCTTTTAGTACAACTATGCGCCTCTCGTATGGTTGAATGGTTTAGGGCCTCCGAACTTCAAGCGTTAGGTACAGAAAGTAAAGAATTATCGGGCTCCCGATCAGCATGTAAAGCATATTGTAGCTTGATGCAGATGATGCTTGTATAAAACTGAGGCAATACAAAAGGACCAATAGAAGTAAAATCATAAATGTGAATTTGAAAATGCGCGTATATTTTCTTTTACGCAGCTTGTACACTTCTATTTTTTGGATTTGCTCCATGACTTGAACTTCAAGCTCTTTTGAGTAGAAGTCCAGCTTATTTTCTTGGAATAGTTGCTTTATTTGTTTGTCTTCATTCATGATGCTTTACTTTCTTGCTTGGGTTTGAGTAGTGCGTGTAGATGTTTTCTTCCTCTATGGAGCAAAACTTTAATGTTCGCTTCTGAGAATCCAGTTAAAGCTATGATCTCTTTTATGGTATACTCTTCTAAATAGTGTAATTGTAAGCAGAGGGCTTCATTAGGAGGTATAACAGCCATGGCTTCTTTTAAGGAGCGATTTTGATCTTGTTTTTCTAAGTGGTTTTCTGCTTCATTATTGGTAGATCCCATAAAAGTAGCTCCGGAGCTTGATTCATGATGGTATCTAGTTTTTTGTTTCTTTAGATAGCTAAAGCAATTATTAATGACTATCCGACAAAGCCAAGATGAAAAGTTGGATCTATTTTCAAAGCTATCTAATGCTTCATAGGCCTTAATAAAGCTGATTTGAACTATATCTTTTGCATCGGCTTCATTCTTTACTATAGCTAAAGCGGTACGCATAGCTACGCTTTGATACTGTCGTATAAAGTAGTTATAGGCTTGATAATCGCCTTTCTTGATCTTCTTTATGTACAGATCGTCCATTAAGGCTGGCTAGCTTTCTTTAGATTGGAAATCATAAAATAAGATAGGAACAAGCCAAGACCCCCACATAAAAAGATAAATCCAGGATATAGTTCGGGTGTGTCAGGAAAAACGGCACGATTTAGCATAAAGGAAATCAGAATACCGGTACCTATGCCCATAGATAATAAGCCTAGCTTAATCCCTGAGTAATTGCGTGGCCCTATGGGTAAGGCTTGGCCCAATTCTATCTGTTTCATACGTTCGATGTGCCTGCCTTTTAAAGCTGTATAAATGCTTACGCCACCGACTACGGTCATAAGTGCGAGTACTGCACCGGGTTCTAATGATAAACTCATAATTATTGTATTTGCCTCTTTGATACCTTTCGTGGGGTAGAGGTTACAATAAGATCTAACTTTTTTTTGAAAATTTTTCTTTGGCTGCATCAAAACCTTCTTGCCACCATCGTTTCATTTGACTGGGATGGAAAACAAAAGAATAGTTAGTTAGCTTGTCTGGTGTGAAATGAAAGTTCACTTTTACATCTTCATTATAAATGGACTCCAGATGTCCGATCAGAATATCCTGGTAGCACAATTGACTATGCATAAAACTCATCGTCTTCAATAGGAGATCGAAAATATTGGAAGCTGCCGGAATACCTCCTCTATTATGACGAGGATTTAAAACAATTACATCAATCTCAGTGGCCCCATGATTAATGGCTTCTTCAATAGGTAGATAATTACCAAACCCCCCATCCGCATATTCGTAGCCATTCTTTTGGACAAGGCTCATGAAAGGAACAAAGCTAGTCGAGGCCCACATCCAATCAATGAAATCTTCGTACTCACAATCATGTAAATGTTTGTATACTGTTTTGTTTGTAGAAATATTAGCAACAGTAACTATGATTTGTTTTCCTAAGGTGCGGATGTGATCAAATCGTTCTGGCGTCAAAATACGTTGAATCGTTTTACGTAAATTATTATGCTCGCCAAACGTTTTCTTCAGGGTAAGAAATCGAATGAATGAATTGAGGTGGTCAATATTGGCTTTAATAGTGCCGTCTTCTTCAATTTTGACCTTAAAGGGACTTACATCAAAGATGTCGTGTTGTTGGACATTCGTATAAATGTCTTTTATTATATCGATTTGCTTAGAGGCTAAAAATGGAATTAAAAGACTTCCTGTAGAGCAGGCCACGAAAATATCATACTCCCGATTTTCTTCGGCAATCAAGTATTCAGCGAAACCGCCTGCCCAGGCTCCTTTGCTTCCGCCTCCTGATATGACCAATGCTTTCATCTAAGCCTTTACCTTTCTAACGTCAAATTATACTATAAAGTTAGTCAAATGGGTTGGAGACTTACTCATCAAGGTGTTTAAGAGACATTTCTTGTATAAAAAGCAACATAGACCTTAGGCCTAGTAATTAAAATTGGACCTAAAGTCTATGTTTTTATATAGCTAGCATCAGAAATTTATCATCTAAAATCTAATGGCTGAAATCTAGCGTCTTCTACTATTCATTTCGATACATCCAGATTGGCTCTGTCCTTCTATACTTCGATTTTTTTTGTGCTGGTTTTGCAGTGAAGATGTTCTTGATAGAGTCTATAAACGTAGGCTTTTCAAGTTTGGACAGGGAAGGGTTTTGGCTTGGGTTCTTCGGTAGATTGTTTTCCATTTGTACAATTATTTTTTGTTAGAAATAGGGTAGAACAATCAAAACCAAACGAGAACATACCTTGCAAAAAGGCGGCATGTTTTGCTAATTACAATGTAAGTAACACTAATATTCTTAATTGGTTTGCTTAAAAAGTGGTTTTTTTTTTAGACCATTTGTTTACAGGTAAGTAAATTTTGATTGTTTGAGATTATGAAAATGGGCTTGTTCTTTTCCTAAGATGAAAAGAACCAATCCTTTTAGTTAGTAAGGTG
>JAHDDO010000006.1 GCA_020629315.1 Saprospiraceae bacterium
ACCACTTTTTAAGAAAAAACCCGCTTCTAACGAAGTGGGTTTTTTTGTGCTTAGTGCTCATCCTTTATGGTACCTCCTGCCCTCCCGAAACAGCACGTTTCGGTTTGTCTATTATTAATTTCAAATTGATTCTTTTAAATGCCAATCAATGAAAAAGAACCTTTTGATTACTTCTGTTTCCATTCACGTTAGTAAACTCAAGCAAAAAGATTCCAGAAAAGGGTAATTTTTCTAATTCTAAAAAGGTTTCATTGGTTTCTTGTTGAAAAACTAGTTCCCCATCAAAACTATAAAGTCGAATTATTCCTTCCCACTGAGCTTTAAACTCAATCTTAAGATTTCCATCACTAGGATTTGGAAAGACCACAATTTCTTCAATTATTTTTTCATCTTTAGTAGATGTAAAGTATGATTTTCCGCATGGGTTGTTTTCCATATCAACTCGATATCTAGGGAAGTTTGGTATGGTTCTGAGAGGTGAAATTTGTGGTAATAAAACTCCTTGCTCAAAATCGCAATTCTCGCCCTTTTCATTTGGTTTGTGAATTATATGATACCGTCTACTTCCGCTGCCTGATTTTAAATAAATTTTGCAATCTGGTGCAAGTGCCATTCCAAAAAATGCTGTCGGCACAGGATCGTTCGTGCCGTCCCATACACCTACAAGGTGAATTTGTTCATCCTCATTTTCTGCAGCTAAATCAACTTGAAATAAAGAATCAACTCTATTTACATATAAAAATCTGCTGTCAGGAGAAAACTCAATGTATCCCCTACCGCTTATTCCATCAGAATGGTCTACTAAAATCTTTTTTCTATTAGAAAAGGATCCAGAGGATCTGTTGAAATTGTATATGTTTAGATCTACTTCTGGGCTATAAACAGCAAACTTTTTTCCATCTGGAGAGAATTTAGCATTTCCGGCTGAACTAGACATTCTGGGAAAGAAAGGGTCGATTGTATCCTTGTTGAAATAACTAAATCCATCTTCATTCAAAAGAATAGTTAGAAACCCTTTCTCTTCTTCGAGAGGTTGGATAATCCACCAATCTTTTTTGTTAGAATGCTTAACCGCTGTAATAAACCCATTAAGCAATGGGGTGTCTTCTACAAATGGTATATTTTTGGTTGTTACATCACCTAATCCACTATCTAATGTCATGTCAACATAAGAATATAGTGTTGAATTACTAAAAATGTCTCCACTAATAGAGTCTATATCTACAAACTTATGAATAATGTAAAATCCTAAATGATCTTTTGGGTCTTCCAAAATTAATAGACTGTTTACCGATCTATATCCATCACAATCTCCACCATGTATAACATCAATTAGGTATCCATCATTAAGGTCTCTGCCATTTGGCATTACTCTATGTTCTTTATTTGCCACTTGGCAGCCATTTGTGTAAAAAAGCAGCTTTCCATTCGTATCGCAAATAGATGCATTTGCACCATGAAACTCAATGGGTAAACTATCTAAGTCAATAAAATTATATTGTTCATTTTCATAATCGAAAATATAAGATGATTGGTTTTCAATAGCTGTAGCTCCATTTTCATAACCAAAAACCCATTGATAGTCCTCTTTATTTTGTGCTTTTGATAAAGCTACAAATGCAACAACCATAAATACAACTAGACCTAATAACACAAGTTGCTTATTATATGTTGATTTTATAAAATTAATTTTTGACAAATTTTGTTGTTAATATTGTACCCCTTCTTCTAAAACTACAACGTTTTAGCATAATGCGATTTGGCCACAGCTTTAGTTTACAACTAAAAACTTAGTGTAGAGAAAGCTGCTCTCTTGTTTACCCATCACTGAAAGAAAATAAAGTCCTTCATTTAAATCACACTTAATCCTTGCATGGTTGTCTAAAACAACTTGACTATTTATGATTCTTCCTGAAGTGTCATAAATCTTGACTTTTAATGGGTAAAATTCAAACCCGCCAAACTGTATATATTGACTTGCTTTTACGGGGTTTGGATAAATAAATGCTTCCTTTGGCAAAGCTTGTGTCGTGCTAACCAAGCATCCATTATAGTTCTCTTTTACATACATCAACTCACCTGCTGAATGAAAGCAAACAAGGTCTAAGTTTTGTGACTCCTTGCAAAAGGATTGTCCTTGAAACAATCCGTTTGTAGATCCTATAATCTCAATCCATGTAAATTCAGTTGGGCTAATATTTTCTTTTTCAAACTCACATTGTAAGCTTAATCTCGCAACTTTAGATCCATCAAGAAGATTAATTGAGTCTTTTTCTTTTACAATTAAATAATGAGGAGCTCCAATTTCTGGATCTGAAAGATTAGTTGTTTTGAAACTGTCATCTATCTCCAAATTGAAGTTGTAAATAAATTCTGGGTTTAGAGGCGTATCATTTTCGTGTGAAATATATCCAACATCCCCAAAAATCGTACTTAGTGATGGCGAAAAATTGTCGCCATCCATTGACTCATAAACTTGAAACTTTCCATTCCAAGTTTCTTCAAGTTTATAATAAATATTTTTATTATTTGCTGCATCCCAATAATGCCACTTATTTCTGTCACTAAGTAAAAAATTTGGCTTTGGATAACCACTAATCGTTTCTATTGTCCCATCACAATAATTATTAAAACAACCAAGACTGTCTAATTTTAAAATATGAGGAAACCTCCTACCAGTATCAAATTTTAATACCGTACCACAAAAAACAATGCTGCCTGAACTATCTATGTTCACATCATTAAATCCCCACCATTTTGTGTTTACTTCTCCATTGGAATAATCTAAGAAGACTTTGAACCATTCGATATCACCAGAATCTGAATTAACTTGTATTCCTACAGGTACTATGTTAGGATCTCCAATAACATCGTCTTCATATGTAGCGCTACCAAGTACTATGTGTGATTTCCCATTTTTTCTTACAAGCTTTCGTATTTCAAAAGATTCTAGAAATCTAGGAAAGTCTTTATTGTTTAACTCCCATAATTTCAACCCTTGATTATTTATACTCAATAAATACTCATTATCATAATCAGAATTGTCAAAATAATTTAACCCAGGAGAATAAATCAGACTTCCTTGAGAAAACCCTTGATTCGTTTCATTCCTTCTTCTAGAAACTATTTGATCAAACACTAATTCGCAATTGCCCTGACCATCAACATAACAGAGCTTTATCGTGTCAGCTTGTACAAGAACATTTGAGCTTGACTTACTTAAAATAAATGTTGAATCTCCTTCAAAAAAAACATTGCTAATTTCCTCGCCTATATAAAATTCATTTATAGCAACAAAATCTAAATCAATTAACAATAATTTTCCCTGATTATCTTCTGTTGTTCCAGAAACAAAGTATGTCGAACTTTTCAGAAAGGCTTTCGAAATAAATTGGAACCTGGCGTTTTGCAGCTCTCTTTGGCTAACAATTTGAAGATTCTCATCTACTTCAATCTTAGACAAGTTGTTAGTAGAGTCTATACCAATTAGTACTATGAAATTGTCTTTTTTGAAACTAGCGTTTTCAAAACTGCGTAAGTCCGTTAGAAAACGCTCATCAACTATATTACCGTTATAATCAGTTTTTAAAATTGATACACAGTAGTTGTTTCCGCAAGCTACCCTGCTGATTAAAAAGTAATGTGTTTCATTAATAAATAAATTGGTGGCTACTGTTGTGTTCCCAAAGTTATCTTCAAACTCTTTAAACCAGCTTTCTTGTGCTTTTGAAAGGTTTGGGTTTACACAAATAAAAAGTAAAACAGATATTGTTGCGAATATTGACTTCATTTTAAAGTAAGGGTATAGCTATATTTTTTTACTAATACTTTATGTCAAATACCCTCTAGCCGCTGTACTCCTAGAAAACCAAAGAAGGAAAGCAGCTATGAGCACCACTAAAGCAGGCAGAACATAACCTGTGCCCATTATTTCATATGCGTTATTAAAATATCCAAATACATTTTGTAGTATAACGGCCATAAGGCTTACCATAAATAAGAGTATGCTCCATCGCTTTCGTAGGACCAATCCAATACTGGCTAATAATCCACAAATCGTAGCCAAGGCGTATACGATTTTTTCATAAAAAGGTTGGTTCCTGTACAAATCCTGCTGTGCCTCTGTTAGGCTAGCCATAGTTTCTGCATTGCCAGGAACTGTTAGATCATACCCAAATGCGGCTACACCCATAAGGTTCCAAAGAATGGCCACCACAGCCACAATCCAAAACCAAATAGGTAACTTTCTTGTTTCGTTCATATTATTTTGATTTATTTAGGAAGATAATACGATTTTTAAATCTTCAACCATGTTAGAAAGATTGGATACCACATTTGACTATGCCTTTATAGGTTGTGGTTGCGCAGCCATGCATCTAATCTTAAAGATGTTGAATGACTCAGCCTTTGATGACAAACGCATCTTGATCTTGGACAAAGAAAAGAAAACCAAATATGAGCGTACATGGAGTTTTTGGGAAGAAAAAGGCGGCCCTTTTGATAGTATCCTAGAAGGAGCTTGGAACAACGCTTTGTTTTTTGGTGATGGCAAGGAAGTAAAATTCAATCTTGGAAAGTATGAGTATAAAACCATTCGATCTGATTCTTTTTATTCACATTTTGCCAAGTCCATACATGAAAAAGCCCAGGTCACTAATGTAACCAATGAGGTGACAGAAGTAGCTGAAAAAGGCGACCATGTCGAAATAAAAACCAAAACTAAGGCCTTCAAGGCCAAGCATATTTTTGATAGTCGAATTCCGAAGGATTTTTATGATGCTCCAAAGGAGATTCATATCCAACAACATTTTAAGGGCTGGACCATCAGAACGGATAATCCCACATTTGACCCAGGTGTATTTACTATTATGGATTATCGAAGCTCTTTAGAGGGTACCACCTGCTTTTTGTATGTACTACCCTTTAGTGAAACACAAGCTTTGGTGGAATTAACTTATTTCACAGAGTCCTTGGTGGCACAAGATGATTATGATGCCTTACTTAAAAAGTATATCTCCGATAAACTACATATTGAAAGCTACGACATAGAACATGTAGAATACGGTATCATTCCTATGAGTACTTTTCCGTTTAAAAATTATAGTTCGGCTGGAATAACTAAGGTCGGCACTGCGGGCGGCTGGGTAAAAGCCTCCTCCGGTTATATGTTCAAAATTGCCCAAGATAAAGCCGATATTATCATCCAAAATATCAAATCTAGTCGGGCTGTTTCTAAAAATCTATTCCGCCGAAAATATGCGTTTTATGATCGCTTGTTATTAGATGTACTTGAAAATGAAAATGGCCAAGGTGAGCGCATTTTTGCAGCCACATATAAAAACAATCCGCCCAAGCGGATATTTAATTTTTTAGATGAGCAATCCAGCTTGTTTGAAGATCTCCTTTACATCTTCAGCCTTCCTAAGTGGCCATTTATTAGAGCCTTTTTCCGGCAATATGTCGGCTAGGCGCCGTATCCTTTTTCTATTTTACCTTTTCAATCTTTCTTGTGCAACACCTTTGTCACTTTGATTAATATTCTTAGAAATATATACTAAAAACTATGAAGTCACTTTACACTTTTTTATTCTTATTTCTTTTCAGTAGTGGTGTTGTCATTGCCCAAGAGGCTCCTGATTTCACAATTACAGATGTACATGGTGTTGAGCACAGTCTCTATGCCGATTATTTAGATCAAGGAAAAACCGTTGTTCTAGATCTGTTTTTTGTAGACTGTCCTCCTTGTGTTGCCTTAATGCCATTTTTAGTTGCCGACTATGAAAAATGGGGTGCCGGTAACCATGATGTTGAATTTATAAGCCTTACTGGTGATCCTAATGGTGTGGATAACGATGCTTATGTTACTGCTTTCGAAGAAACACATGGTGTGACTTGGCCAACAGCTAGTAACGAAGGCGGTGGACCAGAAGCGCAGCAACCTTATACGGCAGGTACCTGGGGCCAGTTTTTTGGCTACCCTACTTTAATTGTAATTGCCCCTGATCGTTCTGTTCAATTTGATGCTTGGGGCGGTGCTCCTGACCAATCTACTATTGATATTTTAGATCAGTGGATTGCAAACACAGGTGCTGAAATACCTGTGTCAAGCAATGCTGATTTATCTATCGATTCAGGTATGACTTTATTCCCTAACCCAGCACAAGTGCAGACTAGTCTTTCTTTCGAACTTTCTGAGGCTTCTCAGGTACGTGTTCGTCTTTTTGATATCCTAGGTCATGAAGTATTTTCCTTGGCTCAAGGATTTATGTCTGAAGGAACACATAGCATCGCTATGGAACTTGGAGGTCTGGCTGCCGGTCAATATCTCGTACAAATCAATACAGAGACCGCTCAGCAGGCTATGCGTCTGCAAGTGGTAGACTAAGTATTTAACTATAAAGATACAAGGCGTCGTAATTATGCTTACGACGCCTTTTTTGTATCCTCTCAATATTCACGTTATCCTAAGCATGCCGCTCGCATGATTTTATCTTTTCCGAAACGCTTCCGTATCCAGTCTTTTTCTTTGAGTAAGCTTATCTCCTTAGATGTATCATCGAATAGGTCTATTTGGTAATTTCCGTTTACTAAACCACTAAACTTTATTCCGATAAGACGGATTAGCTGCCTTCGTTCATACAGTATATTGAACAATTCTTGTACGTGTCTTGCTAGTAATTTATCATTTGCCGTATAGGGTATTCTCCGTTGCTTTGTATATGTATTGAAGTCTGCATAGCGAATTTTTACGGTTACGCAGGAAGCCAACTTGTTCATATCTCGCAAATCAAAGGCTAAGGCATCTGATAACTTTAACATCATATTTTTGATGAAGTTTAGGTTAAGCGTATCCTCTGTAAAGGTTCGTTCCTTTGACATTGATTTCTGCTCATAATACGGTACAACAGGTGAACGGTCAATGCCATTTGCTTTCTCCCACAAAGATCTTCCGTGTTTCCCAAACTCATTTTCTAATAGACGAACAGGTATGCCACTAAGCGTTTGTATTTTTCGAACACCCATAAAACTCAGTTTCTTATAGGTCTCTTTTCCTATCCCAGGAATTTTCTTGACGGGCAGGGGAAATAAAAAGGCCTTCTCTTTTCCACTAGCTACTTCCTTGGTACCGTTCGGTTTTGCTTCGCCCGTACCTATTTTCGATACTAACTTGTTTGCCGATAAACCAAAAGATATGGGTAGACCCGACTCTCTAATTACCTTTTGGCGTAACTCTTTCGACCATTTATAGCAGCCAAAATATTGGTCCATGCCGGAGAGATCCAGATAAAATTCGTCAATGGATGCTTTCTCATATAACGGCGCATCTTCCGCTATTATATCCGTAACCAATCTAGAGTACTTGGAATAACTATCCATATCTCCTCTCAGGACTAGTGCGTCTGGACATAGGTTTAATGCCATTTTCATGGGCATCGCCGAATGAACACCAAATCGTCTCGCCTCATAACTACATGATGCCACTACGCCTCGTCGGCTCGTACCTCCAATGATTAAAGGCTTTCCTTTAAAGGCATCGTTCTTTAAACATTCTACTGAGACAAAAAAGGAGTCCAGGTCCATATGTAGTATAGCTCTATCAAACATCGACACGATCCATTTTTATATAAAAAGCCAAATGTTGATTTATTCGTTTAATCTTAGTTGGATTATTCGGCATAGTTACGATATTGTATTGGTTAAATCAACATTATCACGTTGGTTTTTTCGACATTCCTTGTAAAATTTGTATTTTTATTGTGTTACAATGTTAGACCTAAACTTAAAACATCTTCGTAAGCAGCATCAAATTTCCCAACAGGAACTTGCTGATGCAATGGAAATACCTCGATCGACTTTGGGCGACTATGAGCGAGGAAAAACAGAGCCTAATATTGCACTCCTACTAAAAATGGCTGGCTACTTTGACATAAGCATTGATACGCTTGTTGCAGAAAAGATATATCTGGATGACCTACGTGTAGCTAAGAATGAGGCCTTGAAAATATTAGCCATCACTGTAGATAGTAATAACCGAGGAAATATCGAGCTAGTAGACACTAAAGCCGAAGCTGGCTATCTCGATAGTTTTCAAGATCCAGAGTACATAAGAGAGTTACCCAAAATTCGATTCCCTGGGATTCCCTCTGGCACATATAGAGGGTTCGAAATCCAAGGGGACTCAATGCTGCCCATGGAGCCAGGAAGTATTATCATTTGCTCCTTTGTTGAGCGGATAGAACACATTAAAGACGACAGAACCTATATCATTGTCTCGAAAAGAGACGGTCTCGTATACAAGCGTGTAAAGCGAGACGATAAAAGCAACCAACTTCTGCTAAACTCAGATAATGAAGTGTTTTTACCCTACACTATTGATTACGAAGATGTAAATGAGGTGTGGGAATACTACGCACATTTGAGTTTTTCTGACGCTAAAACCAGTGTAGAGAATGCTTTACAGGAAAAATTAGACGACATACAGCGCAAAGTAACTGCACTGCATGCCAAACATATCTAATCAAGTTTCTCCAAAGAGCAAACATCCGCTCGATACACTTCTCCAAAAAACCCAGGATCTGGAAATTGCAAAGGAATGTCGTTAGCATAAAAACTAGCGCTAAACATAACGGGCAAATTTTCTTCTTCAAAAGATGATTTGAGATCAGGTACCAAGCCAACTACTAAAATGTCTTCTTCATTTACATAAGATACGCCCCAGGTGTCAAAACAAGACATGTAGGTCATATTAGCCGCCAGTTCAACTTTATCAAACAAGCATGCGCCATCGCACTCCATCGTCTTTTCGCAGGAGTTACGATCACAGGAAATAAATAAAAGTGCAAAAAGGAAAATACTAATGAATGTTCTCATAGTCTATTGATTTTAGTACAAGACGACAATCAATAAATAATGGTTGGGTCACTTTTTAAACATCATGTAGAAAGGAATATGCAATCTTGACGCCCATGATCGCTCATCATGGGCGTCGCCTGGAAAAATCATTGACTGTATTTGATTTGCTAAATAGCCATGCGCTTGGTATAGAGAGTCAACTTTATTTTGCGGGCTTGCATACAGTGCATCTAAGGTTTGGTCACCTCGATCATAATATAACTTTAGGTCCTTTGTTAGGTCTACCTTGCTGTCCAAGTATTGTAAAAAAGCAGCAGGGATCGGGTTCTTTTCCAAACTAAAGGTGCCTGGCCAATGCGTAGACATACAGATAGCCCGCCCAAAAACATTTGGATATTCGTAAGCAGCATACATAGAAATAAGGCCGCCCATGCTAGAACCCGCAACCACCGTGTTTTCTCGGTCTTGTAGCGTATTATATGTGCTATCAACAAATGGTTTTAGCTCCTCAACTAGAAACCTTAGATAATCGTCAGAATAGGGCATGCGACTAAAAAGTCGTTTCCCTGGCTCTCTATCTATTTGGTCCAATGTAATTCGTTCCTCCGCTGATAAAGATAAATACACCTTCTCCGGAAAATACTCTGCATGTCTGTCAGGGTCTGCATTCCATACGCCTACAACGATTGGCATATGAATACTATCAGAAAGCATGAGTAATACTTCATCTACGGACCATTCTTGTTTATTCCACGTGGTGGTGCTGTCAAAAAGCATCTGACCATCGTGCATGTACAGCACTGGATATGATTCCTTTTGGTTATAATCTGGCGGTAGCCAAATATCCACATTTCGTTTAGCTATATACTTTGAGTCAAGCACATGGTTTATTATCTGCGCTGTTTTTTCCAATGGCCTTCTTGACGATTCACAAGACATACAGCAAGACAGAATGCATAAAAGAGCTAAAATCCTCATTCTAATAGTTCATAGCATTGATCACTAAATGCAGGGGTGCAAAAGCAAAGGAATAGTAAATCGCCATCCCCTCTGTTAGTAATACGTTGTGGCACATCCTTGGGAATTCTAAATAAATCCCCTTTTGATAGTTCGTATCCAGACTCTTCGTTTAATTCCAAAAACCCCTCTCCTTCCAAAATAAGATATACTTCTACTGTATCCTTGAGTCTATGCCACGCGGTAGTAACCCCCGGTTCTACTCTAGCTCTTGCGATAGACTGACTACGATCATCAGGATTGTTTAATAATTCAAGAATGTGACAGCGCTCCTCAGTATAAAATTCATCATCCTCAACTTGGGAATAATGATAGGGTTGCATAGTGTAGGCTTTTTATAAATATAGGGGTAAAATCCATTTATTAATTAGTAATATCGCAGCATATTGTCTATTGTGAAGAAAGCACTTACAAGCCTGTTTTTCATTTTCCTTGCCTTTGATATTGTGAATATTGTAGGCGACTTCCCTTTCCGTATGGTGTCTAAGCCAACTATCATGACATTACTCATGATTTATTACATCGTTTTCTCACCCAAGGCGAGCTCCATAATACTTACCGCTTTGATCTTCTCTTTGTTTGGAGATATCTTCTTGTTATTCGATCAAGGTTTTTTGTTAGGCATGGCTAGTTTTTTTATTACACATCTACTCTACAGTGTTTACTTTTCTTTTCAAAAAGACAAGCTCTATCGCGATCATTTTATTGGTATGGGATTATTAGGTGTTTTATTAGCTGCCTTTTGGTACGTGGTCGGCCCTACGGTGCCAGGTGAATTTAAAATACCCATGATAGCCTACAGTGGTATACTTGCCATGATGGTGCTCTTTGCCCTGATGCGTCGACGAATCGTTAGAGGGTATGGACGTGTATTACAAGGAAGTATCCTGTTTTTAATCTCTGATTTTTGTATTGCAATAGATACCTTTTATAAGGATCACTCTTTATTCGACCCTATAATAATGATGCTGTATGGTCTAGGGCAGTTCCTAATCATTGATGGTATTATACAATACCAACAAACGCAAGTGAAAAAGGAAAAAGGATCTACTCCGCTTCCTTCCTAAAATGCACGACAAAATCCGGGATGGACATTGAACCTAAATCCCCCTCTCCTTGTCGCCTAACGGCCACAGAATTATTGGCAATTTCCTGCTCTCCTACAATTAAAAGGAATGGAATTTTTTTAACCTCATTATCTCGAATTTTCTTGCCAATGGTTTCATTTCGATCGTCCACAAAACCTCTAACATCCTCAAGGTCCAAGGCTTTTTTCACCTCTTCTGCATAAGGTAGAAACTTATTATCCACCGGTATTAATACGTACTGCTCAGGAAGCAACCATAGCGGAAACTTGCCCGCCGTATGTTCGATGAGAATACTCATAAATCGCTCCATCGAACCGAATGGCGCCCGGTGAATCATAACCGGTCTATGCTTTTCATTATCAGCACCAATGTACTCTAGACCAAATCGTTCAGGTAAATTATAGTCCACTTGGATGGTTCCTAACTGCCACGAACGACCCAGTGCGTCTTTGATCATAAAGTCAAGTTTAGGACCATAAAAAGCGGCTTCACCCTCTACCTTTTCTGCATTCAGTCCTGCAGATTCCACTGCTTCGATAATGGCGTTTTCTGCTGACTCCCAGTTTGAGTCAGAACCGATATACTTATCTGGATCATTGGGATCTCTTAGTGAAATCTGTGCTGTGAACTCTTCAAAACCTAGTTTATCTAACACTTTGGTAGTAAGGTCCAGGGCATCCAAAAACTCGCCTTTTACCTGTTCTGGGGTACAAAAGATATGCGCATCATCTTGAGTAAACCCTCGCACTCTGGATAAGCCATGAAGCTCACCACTTTGCTCATATCGATATACTGTTCCAAATTCGCCGATCCGTAAAGGGAGCTCTTTGTATGAGTGTGGTTTGTTTCCGTAAATTTCACAATGATGAGGACAATTCATTGGTTTCAATAAAAACTCTTCTCCGTCTCTAGGCGTCTTTATGGGTTGAAATGAATCCTCACCATACTTCGCATAATGTCCTGAGGTCTCATATAAATGTTTGTGTCCGATGTGAGGCGTAATCACCATTTGGTATCCTCGCTTCTCTTGTTCTCTTCTTAGGAACTGTTGTAATCGTTCTCTCACCTGGGTGCCTTTTGGCAACCAGATAGGTAGCCCGGATCCCACTTTTTCAGAAAACATAAACAACTCCATTTCTGCACCTAGCTTTCTATGGTCTCGCTTCTTTGCTTCTTCTAATAAAGCTAGATATTCTTTAAGTTCTTTTTGCTTTGGAAAGGTAATCCCATAAATCCGAGTCATTTGTTTACGGCTCTCATCTCCTCTCCAATACGCTCCTGCTATATTTAAAAGCTTTACTGCTTTGATCGTCGAGGTATTAGGTATATGTGGTCCCCTACATAGATCCGTGAACCCTCCTTGTGTGTAAAACGTAATTGAGCCGTCTTCCAAATCTTGAAGAAGCTCTAATTTATATTCATCATCTTTCTCGGTAAAATACTGTATCGCTTCATCCTTAGACACCTCTTTTCTGCTAAAGCTATTTTTCTCTCTAGCCAGCTCCAGCATCTTATTTTCAATCTTTTCTAAATCAGCCGGTGTAAACGATTTGTCTCCGGTATCTATATCATAATAGAAGCCATTTTCTATAGATGGTCCAATGCCAAATTTGGTTCCAGGATATAATGCTTCTATAGCTTCTGCCATTAGGTGTGCCGAAGAGTGCCAATAGGTGGCTTTCCCTTCCTTATCTCGCCAGGTGTATAAGCTGAGTTCTGCATCGTGGTTTATAGGACGGTCAGCGTCCCAAACCTCACCATTTACATTCGCAGATAATACATTTCGAGCCAGGCCTTCGCTTATTGATAAAGCGATATCCATTGCAGTGCTTCCTGCTTCATACTCTCTTACTGCGCCATCGGGAAAAGTAATCTTAATCATATATCACGTATTCAATTGACATGCAAAAATAGCAGGTTTGCTAAGAAAAATCAGTGATATATAAAGTCATATTACAACTTTTCGTTATTCGTAAGATAAATCACTACCTTCAACTTCCTAAAGTTTTATTAATTCAGGTAATTTTTGAGTCCTTCTTAGCTCACATTCGTTACTATAATTATGAGCCGAAAAATCATGCTTTCCATACTGTCGTTGCTGTTTTGCTTTCAGGCTTACAGTCAAAATACAGATCAGCTATTAGACAATCTGAATAACCAAATATTATTCATTAATGATGGTATTCATGGATTGATTCTCGCACATATTGTATTTGAGAATTATAATCAGAATTTAAATAAGTATGTCGACCTAGATGTGGACTCGACGTATGCTGGCTTAAGTAATCAAGTCATTGATGCTGCTAACATTTTTTCCGACTTAACGAGTTATCCTGAATATAAAGTCACACCTATCACTCGATATGAAGAACTGATTAAAGATCCGATGACACCGGCAAATACTCTGAAGTATTTAAAGGTGGGAATGAATCAATTAAACGAGATAAATCGTATGCGTTTTGTTATCGAAAAGTATCTTGAAAGCCATGATTTAAGAGATCGGTCAAATGTTTATGGCGCTTACGAATTATTAGAAGAGTGTGTCACATTGTTTGAGGAGTACTACCAAACTATTCAAAACCATTACGAAGAAATTAGAAAGGTCTATAATGACAAATCCATCCCGATTGGTCAGCATGAAAAACTCTATGTTCGTTTCTCAAAGGTGCAAATGGCAAATAAAGCCATCTTGGACGCTATTCGAGCAAAGACAGACTTTGGTTTTGAGGCACTAATAGTAAAGCTGGGTAAAGAATACATCAATCTTAAAGAATATATAGCCGGCGATGGTGCCATGTATGGTGCTGTAGCTCGGCATCCGTTCATTTATTCGAAAATCGAAAACTCTATTGATGATGCTAAGGCATTCTATGAAACGGCAGATGTTCCCAAACGGAGAAAGCTTCATGGTAAATTCTATTATTATTATAATGATGAAATGCTATCTCATTTTAACAGGTACAACAATGGTTTTGTCCAGAAGATGAATGACTTTATTACTAAGTATGACATCAACGGATTATATCTCATGGAGATGCCTAGATACCTAAAAGTAGTTTATCCAGAAGTATTAGACACTGTTGATCATATTGTAGCTAGTGATCCTCGAATCGATATAATCCCAAAGAAGCTAAAGAATAGAAAGATCAAAGAAAGCAGTTACACTATAATCAGCGATACGCAAGAGTTTACCATAAAGCTATATGACCATAAAGTTCAAGATGGGGATATTGTCTCTATAAACTTTAATGGGGACTGGATACTTGAAAAGCATTCTATTGAATCTAAGCCTACTGAGCTGAAGTTATTTTTGAATGAAGAAGGAAAGAATTACTTATTGCTTCATGCGGTTAATGAAGGTAGACGTCCGCCTAACACTATGGCTATGAAGTATACTGTAAATGGAGAACAAAAAGAAATAAGCTTAAGCTCTGATTTAGATACGAGCGAACTTATTGAAATCGAATACAAACCGGCTCAATAAAAAAGGATGGCCATTGGACCACCCTCTTATAAATCGTATGTCGTTTCAATAATTACTGTGTTGCAACCACTGATAAGCTCAATGAAATATTATCATTGATTACTTTATCCTTTAAGCCATCAAATATTTTAGCTGAACCATAGTTAACACCCCATTTGGTTCTATCTATTTTGAATTCTGGTGTATTTACAGATACAACACCATTATTGCTATCTATACTTGCTTTAAACCCTACTTGCTCTGTGATACCTTTGATTGTAAGGTCACCATATACAAGATGTGAAGCATTTTCATCATTTGCTAGTTTAGCAACTTTGGTGATTTTAAACGCTGCTGTTGGAAATTTCGCTACATTAAAAAAGTGATCCTCTTCGCCTTCATCACGCATGCCTTTTAAGTGAGCTTCTAATCCGGCTTTAGAGTCGCCTTCTAAGTCAGTAACGGTAATTGAATTCATATCGATAACTATGTCACCTGATACAATCTCGCCATTATCAATATTTAATTTACCATTCTTAATATTAATGGTTCCACTATGAGCTCCTGTTGGTTTTGATCCTTCCCAGTTAACTCTACTTTTTTCTGAAGAAACCTGGTAAACACTAGTCGCACCAGTTGCTGCGTTTGTGCTTTCTTCTACTTTCGTAGTATCAGCCGCTGCAGGTTTACTATCATTTTTACACGCTGCAAATAGCACTAAAAATGATAAAACGGGTATGTATTTTAATATACCTTTCATGAATAAAATGATTGAATTTTATGAACAATAGTTCAAAGATAAAAGAATATTAGTGGGACAGATTAAGGTATTTTTCGATATCCATGAAGCTGTTCAGTATGACACACTTCTCTGTGGCTTGTAGTTCTTGCCTTACGGGTTGGTAGCCAGATATAATGAGTTTACAATCAATTCCTTTTAAAATGGCATCAATGTAAGGCTGTAATGGCTGGCTTTCGAAGCCGTCGTTTATTAAAGTAAAAATATACTCTGGCTTTATAATCCTGTGGGCATTTAAAATATCTGTCAAATTTATGTCCTTACCCAGGTTAACCACTTCATATCCGTTTTTCTTGAGGAGATAGTGAAGAATATATAAACTCAATTCGTGGTTTTCGTTTTCAGGAAGATAGATAATAAATTTCCCTTTGATATCGGCCTCTACTAATTTTAGATCATTAATAGCCACTATTGATTTTCGCAATAAAATCTGGCTGACAAAGCGTTCATGAACACCCGAGATAGAGCCGGCAATCCACATGACCCACAGTTTTTCTAAAAGCGGATTTATTATCTCTCTTATGGTCCGTTCGAAACCAATTTGCTTGATATGGTGGTCGAAAATATGACTGAGATTTTTGCCATCTAATTCCAAAATGGCAAAGGTTATGGCGTCTATCTGGTTTTCGAATTGAGCGTCTACTTTCGAAATTTCCGCCGCAATTCTCTTTCTATCTTCTTGTGTTAAACAAGCGATCTTGGATATCTTATACCCATTCTTATTTAAATAGGTAATGTTCATGATATCCTTGAGGTCTTCTTCGAGATAGTATCGAATATTCGTCTTAGTACGTTTAGGCTTCAGGATACTATATCTTTTTTCCCAAATCCGCAACGTATGCGCCTTGACCCCGGTCAATTTTTCTATATCTTTTATGGAATAGACAACCATATGATATATTCTCTTGTTTTCTTTATACGTTTAATCTAAAACTATTTTTAAAGTTTATTTGCATGAAAATCGGAATAGTATGCTATCCTACATATGGCGGAAGCGGCGTTGTAGCTACAGAATTAGGTATAGCATTAGCCAATAAAGGGCATAAGATCCATTTTATTTCCTACAAGAAACCTGCTAGGCTTAACAAGTATTATCAAGGAATTGTTTTCCATGAGGTCACATCTATGGAATATCCATTGTTTGAGCATAGTCCATATGAAACAGCCTTGGCGAGTAAACTAGTTGACGTTATTCTAAATGAAGATCTTGATATTTTACATGTACACTATGCTATTCCACATGCCTCTGTTGCTTTTATGGCAAAGCAAATTGCCGCTAGTAAAGGCAAGATTATTCCTGTAGTAACCACTCTTCATGGTACAGATATAACACTAGTGGGTACCGATCCTTCTTATGCACCCGTGGTTGAGTTTAGTATTAATCACTCTGATGGTGTAACAGCTGTAAGTTCATTCTTAAAACAAGCCACTGAAGAACGTTTCAATGTCACTACAGATATAAATGTAATTTACAATTTTGTAGATACTGAAAAGTTTAATGAACACGGCAACCTGTCTTTGCGGCGGTCATTTGCGGAAGATCATCAGAAAATACTTGTGCATGTATCGAACTTCAGAAAAGTAAAGCGCGTCCAAGATATACTTAACGCATTTCCAAAAATCAACAGTACTATCGATTGTAAATTGATCATGGTTGGAGATGGTCCTGAACGAAAGTCCTTAGAAGAGACGTGTAGAAAAGAAGGCTTGTGTACTGATGTTCATTTTCTAGGTAAGCAGGATGCAGTAAATCAATTACTAGCTATTTCAGATGTGTTTTTACTGCCGAGTGCGAATGAAAGCTTTGGCCTTGCCGCTTTAGAAGCCATGGCTTGTGGCTTACCCGTTGTTTCCTCCAATGCCGGTGGTTTGCCTGAGGTAAATATTCATGGTAAAACAGGGTTTGTTCATACTATTGGAGACACGCATATGCTTGCGTCGCATTGCATTAGCTTATTGCAGGATAGAGCCTTATATGATGAGATGTCTAAAAATGCAAAAGCTCAGTTGTCTAACTTTTCCATCCAAGAGATACTTACTAAGTATGAGAACTTTTATGTAAGTACTATTGAAAAAACTAAACAACCGAGCTTCCTATAATATATTATTCTTTGATAAGCGTAACTGTAGTAAAGCCTTGGTCATTCCATATGCGCAATACATACGCTCCTGCAGGCATATCTTGCATTCCAATTTCATGTGTGCCTGTATTTAAAAAATAGCCCGTATCTACATTCTTTCCTTCGACATTCTCTAATGCGAACTGCAGTGTTGTTACTGTTTCCTTTGATTTTATGTCAACAAAGACTTTATCATCAACTGGATTCGGAAACACATTAATTACGATGCCATTCAAGTCCTCAATTGAGGAAATGGTTTCTACTATAACTTCTTCGGATATAAGCACACAATTATTTTGGTCACTTACTGAACATGTATAGGTACCTGGGTTTAATCCAGTGGCGTCTTCATCAAATGAAACTACATTTCCTTCAGCATCCTCCCAAATAAAGTCATACGGTGGTGTACCTCCTTCAACTGAAATACTTATGCTCCCTTCCTCAGCTCCGGAAGTCGAAGGATTAACAGATTCTACCAGAAGGTTAATAGCGGTAGGCTCTGTAATCTCTATGCTTGAATTTGCTGTACAACCTAATACATCAGTTACCGAAACCTGATAGATACCAGGACCTACATCAGAAAGTTCTTCACCCGTTTGGCCATTACTCCACTCATATGTGTATGGTGCAATTCCAAAGCTAGCTTCAGAAGTCGCAGATCCATCTGCAATACCATTACAAGAAACGTTATCTACACTAATAACGGCAAGTTCCACATCTTCGATTCGTATAACTTCTGTGTCAGCTGCTTCTTCGCAATGGTTGTCCGTATTTATTACTTTGAGTGTGTATATCCCTGCTGCATCTGCCATAGCAGAGATTTCATCATTGCCAGAAATAATGTTTCCGTTCTCTGTTGTCCATTCGTAAGTAAAGGCTTCACCTTCTGAGCTTCCGGCTCCATTTAGTAATACTGTTTCTTTATTGCAATATAGTTCTTCAGCATTCGCTTGAACATTTGGTTTTTCAATGTCCTCCTCAATGATAAAGCTCTCTTCTATCTCACATCCATTTTCATCCCTTGCTATAACGCTCAGTGGTCCAGCTTGGAGCTCGGTTACTACTTCCCCTGTTGCTCCGTTTGACCAATTATATTCTATAGTACCCGTTCCTCCTTCTACGACTATTTCTGCAGTTCCAAAGGTCGTCTGACAATCGATATCAATCTGTGCACGATTAATGGTCGTTAATGCCTCTGGCTCCTGAATGTTAACACTAACTGTACCACTACATCCATTCACATCGAAAACAGTTACTTCATATTCGCCTGCTTCTAGGTTATCTGTACTATCGCCAATATGGCCATTGGACCATATGTATTCAAAAGGGCCTTCTCCTCCAACATGTTCCAATGAAGCAGAACCATCTGAAAAACCAAAACAACTGGCATTTTCGCTTGTCGTCAATTCGACGCTTATTTCAGGAATGATTTCGACTTCTACATCGGTATACGCTTCACATTGGTTTTCTGTATTGATGATTTTCAAGGTGTATACGCCGGCAGCATCGACTGTAGGTAAAAGGCTGTTAGCTCCTGACACTATGTTACCATCCATTGTGCTCCACTCATATTCGTAAGCGTCTCCTTGTGAAGACCCCGAAGCATCAATGTCAATTGTGGTTTGGTTGCAATGCAATTTGTCCGCTGTAGCCACTGCTACTGGTACTTCACTATCTGCTGTTATTTCAAAGCTAGCTGTTGTTGTGCAATTGTTGCCATCCGTCACGGTAACAAAAATAAGACCTGCATTTAGGCCCGAAACCTCACTGCCTGTCATGCCATTTGACCATTCATACGTATACATCCCTGTACCTCCATTAGCCTCTATTTCTAAACTTCCTTGGGTCTGTTCACAATTTATGTTCGTGCTTGAAATCCATTCTGTGGTGATTGGATCTGGTGAACCTACTATTATTGTATCGGTCTTTGTATTATTAAGTTGGTCTGTTATCGTAACATAATAACTGCCTGGTTCTAGGTTTTCTATTTCATCTTCATCACTACCTGTTGACCACATTATATCATATGGCCCTTCTCCACCGGAAACATCTACTGATGCCGTACCATCGGCACTGTCATGGCAGCTTGTATTGCTACTAAGAAGATCTAAGAAAATAGGTTTGTCAATATTAAATTTGATTTCGCCAATACCTACACACTCCGTGTTATCCCAGCTATTCAGAATGGTTATTAATACGTATCGAGCCTCAACTCCATCGATATCCGGTCCAAAGTCTCCTTCGTAAAAAGCGGAGCCAGGCCCTTGGCTTATTTCGAATTGTCCCACTTCTGACCAGTCTGTTCCATTTAAAGAAACATCTATCAGTATATCTTTTGCTCCCTCTCCTGTTTTCCCTGGAACGTTGATGTTCCAAATCTTGGTGGTACCTAGCATATATGCTTGGCCTAAATCATACATGATAAAATGGGAGTCTCCCCTATCTGAATGGGGACTAGGGGACATGACACAAGATCGCCAAACGGCATGATCACTGGTGTTATGCCTGTCTTCAAAACATTGTGAGGACAGTAAAAAAGGAAAGGATAGAAGGATGAACAGTACTACTCGTTTCATATTTCTGTGGTTTCTTGGATGATTTAAAATAAATTAAAAAATCAACAGTCTTTGAAACATTGGGATAAAAAATCCCTTAGCATGCATACATACCAAGGGATTACTATTGTCTTTTACTAATTAGGAAGCTATATAAATATAGTTAACTTTTGGGAATTAATAGTTCTCACCGAAGATTTGATCAAGTTCATTATACCTTTTTTTAAAAGAATCTTCGTCTTTGCACTTTTTTACTATTGGGTCGTTATGACAACTCTCATAGATGTTTCGCCATTCATTGGCCTCAGGGTTCTGGTCAAAAATTTCTTTTGCTTTTTCCAGTTTTTTAAGCACTTCAAGGCAACTCAAGTTTTTATTGTCCGATGACTCAATCTGCTTTGCTTCCGTTTCTTCAGCTTCTTCTTCCTGTTCTTTTACACTCCTTGTTTCTTCTTTTATAACGTGCGTCTCTTCGTTTCCAACAGAGCTTTCTTCTTCTATAATATTGTCCGTTTCCTCCTTTTCATGGTGGGTGTTATTTTGGTTTGTAGATGATTCAGAAGCGCTTGTACAAGCCGCCAAAAAAATGGTCACAGAAAAAATATACCAAATGATCTTCATAATATTATCTGTTATAAATTAAATCGCCAGGAGCTCTAAATAAGGTCTTTGCGATTAAATATCTGAAAAAGAATAAAAGTATAAGCAAAAGCATCGCCCATATAAGCAACATCCTCACATTCAACAAATCAAAATACACCTTCCATCCTGCCGTTTGTATGATGCCATTGTACAAGAGTAAACAAACGAAGGCAACCAAACTAGCATAACAAAAAAAGCGAAGAATAATTTGAATGTATAATTTTCGTATTCGTTTATCCGAAAGACCAAATGCCTTTAATGTCCCTAAGTTCGCTTTTATTTTTTCAAGGTGATTTTTCACAATATTTTGTAGAAATAAAAGTATCGACCCACACGAAAAGAAAACGAGTAGATAAATAAACAAATTTGCTAATCGACTCATCAGATAAAAGTTATTCCGACTTTCTACTTGATCTAATGAAACTTCAATATTGTATTTTTCTTTTATGTAGTCTCTGAATGGTTTTACCTTTGAAAGTCCAGAAAAATTAAAGGCATAGTAAAAGGCTATTAGTCTGTTATTCACTTGCGAGTTACAATTAAATGGTAATTGTGTATAGCATCCTTTTTCATACCAATTGCTTTGGAGTCTAAGCCAACTATAGAAGGGGTAGCTTGTACTTATTTTAAATGAATGTGCGACATAATCTTCCCCGTTTATCTGTACCGGAATATGATTTAGTGTACCCATTAAAACGGAATCTGGCAGTAGCTCTTCCGCGATCCAGGCTTCTTCTTTCTGCTCTTTTGAAAAGAAGCTACATTCATTTTTATCTCTTTGGTCTATAAAACCTGTCTTTTGCACATCAGCATTGAGTAGAGACATTAATTCATCTGTGATAGCAATATCCACATTGTCTGGCAACTCTTTTACCACCGCACTTACAGAAAAAATCATAATGGCCTTTTCGTCAGCGTATTCATTATCTAATATGGGTAATTGTATTTGATCCTCCTCGCCAAATGGATGACCTAAATTATTCATTACGGCCTCAGTAACTATAATAGCACATTCTGAAAAGGGCGTCTTACTTTTTACAACGGTATTTTCTTCATCCAATAAGTTCTTCAGTATTGGGTCGCTAACATTAATAGATCTTACTCTATAGTTCCGAGTGCGCTTTAATTCACTATCGAAAGATTTGAACCAATAAATCTGGTATGGGTCTATGGATTCAATATTGAAAGAGTCTGCTATCCCCTTTTCCTCAAAATCATCAATCATTCGATTTACAACTTTCTCTTCACTGCTATTAACAGGAATATTAATCCAATTTGTAAATGGATCATTCATTCTTTCCCTCAACTCTTCCCTGCCTCCAAAAACATGACCTAAAGCAAGAAAGGTTATAAATAGAATTGCTGATAGAAAAATCAGAGAGATATTGTTTTTTCCAAAAAGTACTTGGCTTTCTTTTTTCTTAAATATTGTATCAAAGTCCAATAAAGCCATAATTAAGAAATCCGTCTATTTAGGTAATTTCTTGGATCTTCAATGTCATTTCCTTCGATTAGCCATCTTCCATTTTTTGCTTTCGTCATTCGGTTGTTTGGCCCTAAATAACCTTGCTTTTCCTCTGACTCTGAAAGGATTAATATCTCATCAGCAAACTGTAAGGCCAGATCTATATTATGAGAGACTATGATAGCTGTTTTATTATCTCGACTTATTTTTCGCTTAAGTACCGCCATGAGTTTGTTGGCTACCACTTCATCCAAGTTTCCGGTAGGTTCATCCCCAAACAATACTTGGAAAGGTGCTGTAAATGCCCTTACGAATGCTACTCGCTGTCTTTGTCCTCCTGACAGATATTGGATGTCTTTTTTAAAACAGTCTTCTGGTAGATCAATGTCCTCCATGATTGGACGTAATTCTTTTTCAATATCGCCCATGGCTTTACCACTCATTAACATACCAAAAGCCATGTTTTCTCCCGCTGTAAAGTTTTCCATAAGGTTGTTAGACTGAAATATAAAGGAATACTTCTCTTGTCTAAAAGCCGATATTTTTTCAGACTTCCACAATTCTTTCAAATCAACTTGGTTTCCACTTGGATCAACAAACTGACATGTTATTGATGTCTCTGTTATAGTATTGGACATGAGGCCTAAAGCCTCCAAAAGGGTCGATTTTCCAATGCCCGACTTTCCTAAAACGAAATATATTTTTCCGCTTGAAATAGATAACTCTTCACAATGAAGCACGGGTGTTTCACTGTTTGGGTATTGGCAGTACAGTTCCTTAATTTCGAATGACATTCCTAGTACATCAGTTCAACTGGGATCCAATAATATGTGTTCCCGTCAGTTGTATATTGAAACTCATAAGGTGGCTTGGACTTTCTAATATTAGTTAAATCTTCTGTAGATCTAATCATTGACCGTGCAAACGTTTCTAATGCTGCTTCTGGGAATTTTTTAGGATTATCAATGTCCTTTATTTTATAGTTGCCTAAGCCCAGTTTGCTTTCTATATCAAAGCCCTCCTCTTGAATGCCGAGCATTAGTTGAAATATTTCTTCAATTTCCATATTCAGTGCTTGACCCAAACCGACATCTTGCGCCGCAAATTTTCTTGCTAATTGTTCAAGCACTCCTTGAAGACTTTCTCTTCGTTTGTCTTTTGGTCCATTATATGCATCTATCAACCGATTGATCTCTGCCGTATAGTCGTACAAGTCTTCTTCTGGCATAAATAGCACATACGAAAATGGATTATTTATCTGTGTGTTTTGCTTTTTTGGAAAATATACCTCTTTGTAAAAAAATACATCTTGAATATTCTCAATCTCTTGCTCCATTTCCTCCACTTGCAAACCTCTTCCTGCTTCTTGATTAAGACCCGTTCTAATGATAGGCAATATTTCATCTGTCCACCGTCCAGAACCTGAAAAATCAATGCTTTGTGGATCTTTTGTTTTTTGGTAAACCTTCTGGTTAAAGTCGACAATTTTTTGAATGCTTCCACTAATAAAGCTTCCTACTTGAGAGCTAAGTAAAAGTTCCTTTCCTGCATCCGGCCGTAAAAAATAATTCTTTGTAATAAATTTTTCCGTACTTATCAATGCCCCTGTTCCTAAAGAAGGCACAAAAGGCTCTGGCAAAGATTTTACATTTAAAGCTTCTGCATCCACAACTTGTTTTTGAAGATCAAAGTAAATCTCCTTTGTTAAGTCTACTAAATATTCACGGATGTGGTCCGCAAATCCTTCAGAAGCATTAGAGCCATTATCGTTCACCTTTGCACATATCCAATGTATCTCATACTTTGAAAAATAGTCTCGAATTCTATTCTTTTCTATAAGGTATGTACTTTCCGCCGTCTTCTTTCTCAGTCCGTGGGCTGATAAATCCGTATTACTTCCGAGGTGAACAAGGATATTTGTTGCTTCTTCCTTAAAGTTGGCGTTTTGTAAGGTTTTGTAAAGACCATAATCCAAGCAAGTATATTCTTCATTATCACCATTTTGCCCCCAATACACTTTATCTATGAAGGCATTCAATTTAGAAATGTCAGTTGTAGGTGCTAGTAATTTAATATAATCTGTTTTATTGGTCTCAAGGATATCTTTATAGACCCCAGCTGAAAATCGAATGTTAACGAATCGCCCATCTTTCGATAATTCTGTGCTTAACTCTTTAATTTTTTGAGAATACTCTTTCATATTTCCCTCGCTCCCTTCGATCAGAAACACAAGGTTCAAATTCTCTGCTTTCTTTTTATATTTCTCTCGTATTGGGTCCATGGCTATGGGTGCTGCTCGTCCTATTTCACCATTTTCTTGTGCCGCCATATCAGAAGGTAACTGAGCAATAATCCCTGACTTAAAATAAGTATCCCCTGAGGTAAGAATTGGAAATCGTATTGATTCTCCTTTAAAACGTCGGGTATTTGTACTTGCTAATAATGCTTTATCGCACTTTACTGGGTCACTATCCCAATACACACGATTATCTGATGATCTTATTCCTGAGCTTTCTGTAATTTTTTGTGCCATGGCAGCATTTCCATAAGCTTTCACATGCAAGGCCTCGTTTCCGTTTCGTTCCGAAAAACCTACTTCAGTAAAGTTTGGTTCTAATGCCATCCGAGTATTCCAAGCTTCTATTTTTGCTTTATCCACCCAACCTTTCAATCGCTTAGATTTGTTTTCAGAGGTTGTATTCAGTCTGCTGTTATCAGCAAGGAGATATCTTTCTTCTGTGACCTTATATACAAAATAGAACTCATGTAAAGGCAGTTCTCCGATTACGTCCTTAGATCTTGGGCCTGCATATAAAAAGGCTTTTTCCAATTGACTCTTGGTAAACGTGTTTGCTTTATTTAGCAAGAACCCTTTTAAGTTAATCCCATTTTTACTTAATAGGCCTCTTCTCCATTGTAAAACATTTTCCTTGGGAATCCAGCCATAATCTTCCAATTTATAAGGCCCTTTTAGACGCAGCCATCCCATTCGATCCTCTACAACCCAAGCAATATCTCCAAATGATAAATCCTTAACCTTGGCTGAGGCTTCATTTGGTTTGTCATAGGTTCTATTCTGGTTTCTATCTGAGACAACAAACCATGATTCCCTGTCTCCACTGCTCCTTTTAGGTGGTTTTAACACTTCATTCTCATAATTGAATCGAGCGGCCTCTGATTCTTGAACGATAGGTCTTAAGTATTCTTCTGGTACAGACAAAATATCTTGAGATGTAGCAATGTTTGCTAAGCAAAAAAGAGAGCATGTTATTGCTAATATTTTATTTCGGGAAAGTAGCATTGCTTTATATTAGTTTTTAAGGTTCTATCAAAAAGAATAGACCCAAGCTAAATTGAGTCCTAGATAAGCGTGAGCCCTCATAGTATTCTTCTAGTACACTTTGTGTTCGGTTTGTATTACTATTACCTTGAAGAAAGCCAGTAGATGTTGAAGATTCTGTATGAGCAAAGTAAGGGCTAATGGATTGGTAGTAATCCACCCCTGCTTTTACCCCAAAGCTATACCCTATTTTATAAATATAATCCAGTCCAACACCCAGCCCCCAAGAGAGGTTATCATCCGAGTCTCCATCTTCAACAAAATCAGAAAGGTCTCCATCAAAGCGGTAGTCTTCTAATACCGGTGAGCCTGGTGTCGTGCCGTCTCTTATCGGTTCGAATTCTAATGCTTGTAAATCTTCAATAGGAAAAAGAGAATTAGTCGGTAGCTTAACTCCTTCAAAGGATCCTGTGTACCTAATATTGTTTTGATTTCTTCCAAAAATATATTGTGGACCAAACATAACATTGGCCATTAAACCCCCTCTATCACCATCAATAACTTTATAGCCTATGCCTAACATGGCTTGAAAATTAAACAAGCTAATTTCTTCAATTCCGCCATTTATACCTTCTCCATTTCGCAACGAAGGAATTATGTATCCAACTGCATCTTCTTCAAGGTCATCTCCGGTTTGAACCCCTGTTCCTCCTCCCCCTGACTGTGCAGAACTTACTTTATCAGAGATTATAAAACCATCTTTCAATGGGTCACTTAATGACGGCATATGTGAAAAAGAAGAAATATTTGTGGATACTGAAGCAAAAGAAAAATCTAAACCCAGTTTTGCAAATAATCGCTTGGAACGGTCTAAGCTTCGACCATAAGACAATTGAATACCTGGAAGAGTTTGGTATGAACCTGATAGCTCTTGAAATGGATTGCCTTCTATTTCGTTTGAAACATTTACTGACCCAAAACCTCCTGTCAAACAGGTTGTAATCATGTGTTCAACAGCTCTAAATTTATCTTCTTTAACCTTTGCCACTTTAATATCCTCACTAATTCCCTCTATATCTGTAATCAATATGCGGCTTGTATTATAAGGGTCTATGAGAACCGTCATTCTTTGTTCTGAATTAAGTCCCGATTCCAAGTAGATGTTTTCCCCTTCTTCGTTTAAGACCGTATGTACTCGTTTTGAAAAAGAAATTAACGCTTCATAATTAAAGTCTTGGTTAACATTTAGCCTTATCAGTTTAGCGTTGCTTAGCTCATATTGCATTCCCTCTTTAAACTTTATTGAGGCATGATCTATATAATCACTAAAAGGTCGTGTCGTCTCATAAGGCTTTGTAATGAAGTCATTAAATACCATTGCCTCTGCATCGAATAAATAATAAAACTTATCAATGGCATCTATAGACTCCATTTTCCCTGTCGCTGCATAGCTGGCAAAAAGTGTTTTAAGTTGTTTAAGTATCTCTACTTGGGTTTCTTTTTCTATCTGGTCATCAATCGTTGCCAATCCTGTCTCTAGTTCTTGAGAAAATAGAACCGTCTGAAAAGCCAATAGCGTAATAAATAGTATATACTTTCTCATGCTATTCGATTATTATTGATTCAACAATATTAGTACCTGACACCGTTCGTATAACTAAAAAGTACACACCAGGCGGAGACTCCATTTCCAATTCCATTGATGGGGAAAGTTCCGCTTTGTCAATCCGATTAATAATTGAACCTTGTGCATTAAAGATTTCTAGCCCTTCTAAGAGTACTGGGTCTTCCAAAAGAAGAACTTGCATATGTCCATCGTTTGGATTCGGTATTACTCGTATTCTTTGTTCAGTATCGTTTGTCTCGCTTCTAGGCTGATAACCATCTCCATTAAAATAAAGTAGCAACGGGCACCCTTCATTTACACCATCTTCCCATACCTCAACCCAATAGTTTACCACCTCTCCATTTTCAATAGGTTCATCTTCTTGATTAAATGAAAGATTATTTGCTTGAATCCACCACTGGGTGGTGGCTGCTTCTAAGGTTGTTTCATTTTTACCCCATGTATATCTGTAGGTATTGCCTAAACTATCGCCTGGATGGAAAGAGCATGCTAGAATGTTCCCAGGCCACCATTTAATGAAAGCATCTTTGGGTGGTAAGGTTTGTCCTACTATGTCTAGACTTATAAGTGTGTCATCAACACATGTGAAATTAGCAGTGCCATCCACAAGGTTTGATAAAGAAACTTCTAAAGAAATGTCTTGACCTTCAGAAAAAATTTCTTCATCTAGGTACCCAAGTTGATAAAAAGCATTAAGGTCTTTGTCCCCTGAGTATTCTCGAAACAATTCATCACTTAGGCCATTAAATGTCCACATCGCATTAGTTTCTGAAATGTCGTTATTCTGGTTTCCAGATTGATCAGACGCGATTATTAGAATATTATTATTTCCTAAGCAGTATTCGTTTCCTTCTGGTAATTCTACAAAAATGTCTGGGGTAGAGTGTATGGATACAGGAAAACTGGTTTCTGAAACCTTCACAAAAGTGTTCCCGTTTCTTCGGACGACTGCATAAATGTAATAGTTGTTTTCTACTTGTATAAAAGCAAAAAGATCTGGACAAAATTCGAAAATATATGGGTTTCCCATCGGGCTATCTATTGGAAAGAAAGCTTCTGTTTCACTTGCGCTGATTAATTGTGTGATATTATCATACTCTCCACCTTGTATGGTGGCATTAGAAGAAACAATAAAAAACAGTTCAGCGTCATCTTCAATATTGTAGTCTGAAACTGCTATATCAACACATTGTCCTTCACAAACTCTTCCGGAACTGGAAAAGCTGCCTGTTTCGAGTCCCTCTAAAACATCTCCAGCACCACACTCTTCGACCAGAATACTAAGACTGTTCTGAATAGTGGTAATACAATTCACTAAGTCTAAATCGTCATATTTTACTTGTACTATCTCAATATCATATTGACCAGGTGTTTCTTCTTCTATGATATAAGTTGCCACACCATTGTTAATTGCGATTTCCTCATTGGCGCTGTTTACTCGTAAGACTATGGATGCATTATTTTCTGGATAAAGGTTTTCGAAAATCAAGGTGTGTTGGAGTGTGTCGCAGAGTATTATCGTTTCACTAAAAAGATCTTCAATTACTTCATCCTCGTTTTCCAAATACACATCATTTAAATCTACTCGAGGTAATGGTGCTATATTTATTAACCCTGTTCCCGTTATATTAAAGCACTCAGGGTTATTTTCTTCAGAAAAAGTCCAGCGTATTGTGATTGAATACGGGTTTGTTACATCCATTAAGCTAGGATCTGTTAATTGAAGCACTGGATTAAGGTCTTGGGTACCATCGAACAGAATTACCCATCCAGATGCTGGAGAAACTACCTCATAATCAATTCTGAGCAAGTCTGCCCCTTCTTCTGCTGCTTCGAAATCAAATGTCAATTCCAATTCCTGCAAATTTGCACAATACACATTACTTCTTTCTTCAAAGTCAACAAAACAGTCGCCTTCATTTCTGACAGGAAATGAGTTAGTCGTAAAGTTTGAGCATCCATTTTCATCTTTAATTAAAAGAGAAATATCTATATTTTGATTATCTGCAGATGTGGCTGATGCGGTCAAATCTTGAGTGCCTGCTTGAGAATAATTATCATATTCAATTCCTTCAATTTCTACTTCATCCGAAAAGCTCCAACAGCTTGTAAGTGTTTGGTTATCTCCTGCTGTAGAGATGTTTTCAAGTATAAAGTTCAATCCAACTTCCAAAACATCTCCTCCAATTTGAAAGTTGTTAAGCATGTAGTTTGCTGTAGGTAGTTCCCAAATGTTGATTGAGGTCACCTCTTTGTCTGAACATCCTTTTTGATCCACTACCTCGACTGAATTAATATATGTTGTCGATATTTCTGTTTTGCAAACTTGTTCTTCAAACATATTGGTTCCAAGTTCGGAGCCATCGTCCCAATAATATGAAAACCCTCCTGAACCAGAACTTACATTTGCTTCCAGAACTACCGTGTCTTTGTTACAAATGTTTTCTACAGCTTGAATCTCCACTACAGGTTTAGGGTTTACAATTACATCTATCGTTTCTTGATTGTTACAATTATTGTTATCGGAAATTTCAATTATGTAAGAGCCTCCATCACCAATCTCGGAAATTTCCTTAGTGTAGTTGCTTTCATTCCCTATAGACGCTTGCCCAAATATCCATGTATAATTTGCATTGGTACTACATCCATTAGAAATGAAATCAGCTTCCAGAAAAATGGGATCTTCTTCACATAGTTCAATTTCGAAATCTGCAACTTCTAAAATAGGTGTAGGATATATTTTTAAGTCAATGCTCTTTTCTGATGTACATCCTTTATTATCAATAACAGATAATCTATATGTTCCTGAATCTGTTGTATCCGAAACAAGAATTTCTGTGATTAGCTGATTAGAAAATGGTTCATTTTGTGCATTTATCCATTGTGCGGATGATAAATTAACACTTGAGCCAACAGGAGTAAAATTACCCATTAAAGTGGCTGTCTCACCTTGACAAACGTTTACGGCACTTAGCTCTATTTCAGGCAAGTCGTTTTCCAGGACAAAGACGGCAGAACTTCCTGTACAGCCTAAACTGTCCGTAACAACTAAACTGTAATTGCCCATAGTCGATACTTCAAGTTTGGCATTTGTACTATTGTCATTCCATAAATAAGATGAAAAGTCATCACTTGTAAGCTCTAATGATTCTTGATTAGGGCATAAGTCAAAATCTGAATTACTATTTATTGTTGGACTAGGAAGCTCATTCGCAAGTATCTCTATGGACTGCTCTCCTATACATCCTGCTTCATTGGCAACTATTACATTATATACCCCTGCAGAATCTAAACTAACATTTTGTGTTATTTCCCCAGTACTCCACAAATAGCTTGAAAACTCTGTAGAAACTCCAATGTCGGTGGAGTTTTGTCCTGGACAAAAATTTGGTGTGCCGACAATAGTAACCTCAGGCAAACTATTAGCTGTGACTTCTATGGCTGAAACACCAATACAACCATTATCATCCTCATAGATTGCCGAATAAATTCCAGCTTCACTTATCATGACTTGATCACCCATCTGAATGGTGTCTCCATTATTATTCAGCCATATGGTTTCTGTTTGATCGCTAGTAAGGCTGATTGTTTCTTGACCAGGACAAATATCTGTCTCTCCTGTTACTATTGGGTTTTCTGTTATTAACACAGAAACATTGTGTGTAAATAAGGCCTCACAACCATTAGTCCCAGTTACCAAGAGTTCAAACTCTCCGTCTGTATCTTGACTCGCATTGGTAATGATTTCTTGCGTATCTGTTACATTACCATTTGGCCATGTCCAACGATACGTGCAGCCGTCACATGCCGAAGCACTCAATATTATTTCTTCTCCTGAGCAAAAGCTATCTCCATTATTATTTATACCTGAGTCTGGTGATGGTAGTATGCTTAATTGGATAGTATGGTTCGAAATGCACATTGCCATGTCCTCTAGAACTACTGTTGCACTAATTATTGCATTTGAGTTTCCTGGGTTAACTGCTTGAAAAATAAATGTTGGGTTGTTTGTGATTGTAGTATCTCCTTCTACAATCCATTCAAGTACTGTTAGGTTATCTGTAGGTCCCCATTCTGCTTCTATTTCAATCTCGTTTCCATTACATAAGGGAGTCTCACTTTCTACACTTAAGCTTACATCAGGAATTGGGTTTATTGTAATTGGAAATTCATCTATTCCCTGACAATCTCCAATCGTTACTATTGCAAAAATTGACGTACCATCTAATCCTTCAGAAGCGCCAAAACTATAGGTGTTGTCATTGTTGTCCATATCATCAAGCATGACAGAACCATCATTGACATTGGACCATAAAACATCATCAAAATTTCCTGATATGCTTAACGAAACAATATCTCCCACACAAAATGGTGCTGTTTCATTGGCTATTATTTCTGTTGATGGATTATCAATAATCAATATAGAAAAGACTAGAGGATCACTTTGGCAACCTGCTTCTTCATAGCTAACACAATACTCAAGTTCTGCTGCCGTATTGGTTGAGATGCTAGGTGGTCCTGGTAATGCTGTTTTTGTATCATCATTATTAACAAGGTACCATTGAAGATCGCAATCCGAATTTGATGTCGGGCACGAAGCTAATAAATCAAAACTTGGATCTCCTACACAAGCACTAATGTCAGTTTCGCCCATCGTTACGGGAGCTGGAAGATCAGGGTTTTCGTTCATACATTCAGAGCAAAAATAATTTTGTCCATTACAATTAAAGCCCTCCTTAAAATCAAGTGTACAATCATTTCCATCATCACAATCGGATGATTCGATATTACTCAAAATAGTAGGAGCTATGTAATTGATAACTTGCTCTATTTCCGTTACATTGCCACATGCATCAACAGCTCTGTAAACGTATTTCACCTCTGAGTTTTCGCAAGGGTTTATACTTCCGCTAGGAATTACAGAGCTTGTTGGTTCACACAAACAATTATCCTCCCAATCTATTTCGATGGGTTCTTCCAAATCTGATGGACAGGTAATTGTTTGATTTGAAATTGTAATATCGCTAGGCAAGGTGGGCGATTGATCATCTATAATATCGACCGTAATTGAAGAGCTAAAATCACAACAAGAAGATTGATCACAAGCTAAAATTAAAGTCTCCACATTATCTCCAATACTGATGCCTAAGGTGTTATCTGAAGGGCAATAGTTATATCCATACAGTTTGTATTCTCCGCAGTTTAAAATACACTCTGCTTCGAAAATGTATTCTCCATTTTCATTTACTTCTGTAACTAAAATAACTGTTTCTGTACCAAGAATGTCCTGTGTAAGCACAAGTACAGATGTAAAAGAAGCTTCATTTCCAGTAATTGTAACTACCTCTTGCCCCCCTATACACATACTAAAGTCTTCTCCTATTGATCCAGCTTCTGCTGTTCCTAATGGTGTGCAGGTGTCACATTGGCCAAGGGCAGATCCTGCAATTGTTGCTAAACCTAAAAACACCAAACATACTTTGCTCAAGACCTTCATATTCCCTACTAATGTTTTATTTCCAAATTATATACATGTTCTCCCTGACTCAAACTAGCCACATTACTTGATCCTTTTTGAGGGCTACAAGAGTTGATCGCTGCTAGTTTACCTGATCCACTAATCTCTAATCGGTATTCTACACCTGGCTTCAAGTAATTCGATAAGTCAGATAAGTTAATCTCCGATTTTCCTTCAATTACTTTTTCGTTCCTCATTTCACCAATCCGTTTATTTCCTTCGTATAAGTAAATCGTCGCTTCCCAATTATTCTGAGATATTAGTTTACAGTTTCGAAGCTGTACGGGTGTAGACGGCTTTATTTTGATGTTGAAAGGTCCATTCTGGTAATTTGTTGCTGTATTCATGCATGCTTCAACATCACTTATTTGATTGAAGTAGGCGTAATTTCTAAATCGATAGTCATCAAAAGAGCAACCTTTCAAGGCTGGATCTCCTTTTATCTTAGGGCATTCATCTTCTGTATCAACGATACCATCACCATCACTGTCGACAGCTTTAGGGCAACCATCCGCTCCAGTACCTTTTTCTTTAGGACATTTATCCTTGTTATCAGGGACTCTATCACCATCACTATCGGGACAACCATTATATCGAGCTTCTCCTTTATTATCGGGACAGATATCTTTATCATCTGCTACACCATCGTTATCTCGATCAGATACTTTTTCAGGGCAACCATCGGGGCTCGTCCCTTTTTCAGAAGGACATTTATCTTTATTATTAGGAATGCCATCGTTATCACTATCGGGACAACCATTATATCGAGCCTCGCCTTTCTCAGTACGACATGCGTCTTTGCTGTCTATTACACCATCGCCATCCGTATCTGGACAGCCTTTGTGTTTTGATTCACCCTTTACTTTAGGGCACGCATCATCTTTATCAGCTATTCCGTCCCCATCCGTATCCGGACAGCCGTTTAAACTAGCTAAACCAACTTGATCTGGGCATTGATCATCTCTGTCTAGTACTTTATCACCATCTCGGTCTTTTTTAGGTTTTGGTGTTGGGTCAGGTCCTGGTTTGGCAATAGGTGGTTTTACGACAGCTTTTGGTGGGCAGCCATTATTCTCTTTAGTCCCTTTCTCTGTTTTACAGTTGTCGTATCGATCTTCAATACCATCCCCATCTGTATCTGGACAACCATTAAACTTTTCCAAGCCGGCTACATTCGAACATACATCATCTTTGTCAGGTACTCCATCCCCATCCGTATCTGGACAACCATTGTGTTTTTCTGATCCCTTGATCTGAGGGCAGTCGTCTTCTGAATCTATAATACCATCTTCATCACTATCCTTTTCTTCGGCTTTTGGACAACCATTACTTGTTTTAGCATACACTTCTGGACAACTATCATCAATATTTGGTATCCCATCACCATCATCATCGGGACAGCCTTTCGACTCTTGACTTCCTTCTTCACGAGGACAAGCATCATCAATGTCTCTTATGCCATCGCCATCTGTGTCGGGACAACCCTTAAACTCTTCTGGACCTGCTTGTTGGATACATTCGTCTTCTATATCTGGAATGCCGTCTTCATCAGTATCCCTAAGCAAGGGAAAAACTTCAACTTCTTTACATTTATCATAGACACATAGCTTTACACTTGCTTTTTCGGTGTTTTCAAATTGCTTTATTAGCTCCTCTTTTTCTTTAGTGTTTTGCTTTTTACCATTTACATACCAATCCACTTTTAATTTACGGATGGCTGCTTCTCCTTGCCAATCCATTTTAAAGATGTTTGGTTCGTTTGCGTACACCCCTTCTGGTGTTTCTAAATCGAATTTAATTTCGGAGCTAGGTGGAGCAGTGGTGTTTCGGTTCTTTACATAACGAACTACCAAAATGATATTCAGTAAAAATAATAGCGCAAGTACTCCGATAAGAATCTTTCTGATCAATGTTTCTCAGTTTTGGTTTACGTAAGGTTTTTTCTTCTGATATCCCATTAAAGTGAGCAGACTTAGGTAAAAGGTAACCTTTAGCCATAGTCATCTGACCACCCTAGGATTGTAACATTGCATATTGAGTTTCCACTATAAAACTCGATATATTGAAATTACAGAAAAAGCTATGAAAAATATATTCACATTAGCACTACAATTTGCGAACGGCTCCCTTTTGGCCGTAAACAACAAAACCCCACACCATTTCTGATATGAGGTTTTGTTTCTGGAGGTCGCGAGCGGATTCGAACCGCTGTACAAGGTTTTGCAGACCTCTGCCTAACCGCTCGGCCACGCGACCATTAATCGGTGGGCAAATATACACCAATTTAGACAATAAAAAATGTAGCGACCCTTATTAAAGCTGTAGGTAAATCAAATATTTTTCTTCAAAGTAGTCTTCCTTAAAAAAGTCCGAAATGGGAACTTTCTCAACAAACTCCCCTCTAGGCAAGGCTTTTAACTCTTCTTTTAAGTTTCCTCCTTTCAAAGCTATTAATCCATTAGGAATAGGATTACTATGCTTGGTTTTTACTTTATTTTGAGTCCATAATCGCAATTGTTCCATCTGGGCAACAGCTCTGGTTATAATGAAATCATATTTCTTTTTCAATGATTCCGCTCTAATTTGCTCAGCTTTCACATTGTGTAAGCCTAAGGACTCGACCACCTCATTTACCACTCTAATCTTCTTAGCCGTGCCATCAATCAAATGAAATTTTACGTCTGGAAAAAAAATCGCCATTGGAATGCCAGGAAAACCGCCTCCGGTCCCTAAGTCCAAAATCTCACTCCCTGCCACAAAGCGAATATATTTTGCAATGCTTAGGCTATGCAACACATGTTTTAGATAAAGCTGATCAATGTCCTTTCTGGAAATGACATTGATCTTTGCATTCCATTCCTGATATAAGTCCCAAAGAGCTTCCATTTGACTTACTTGTGCTCCTGCTAGTGAAGGGAAATATTCTTTTATAGTATCAATACTAGTTACCATGATTTCTGCTTATTCAGCGGAATTGCAAAGTAAACGAAAAAGACTAGTAAGCCCACATCAAAGAAAGGAAACCATTTCCAAAGATCGCTCACGGCCAATTTCCTCATACTGAAATAGGCTAAAAAATAAAGTATAAAGTATCGAACACAAAGGAGACTAAAACCAAGCGTTACATTGGACCAAAACAAAACGCATATACATACCAAGGAAATGATGTGACTTACTGAAAATATAGCTAACAAGACTTGGGTCAAAAAGGGATAGGCAAACGCACTCGAATGATGTCGCCTTTTCTGTTGTTCATATCTTTTCCAATTGGTTTGTGCCGCTGAATACATAAAACTCTCTGGATGTATACACGTGCTAATCGAGCCTTTCTTTTGGATATATTGTATCAAAAAGTCATCGTCTCCACTTAGAATTCCAGGTTTCAAGTCCAAAAAAGATAGGCCCTCGATGCTGCTTTTTCTTACTAACATATTTCGTCCAACGCCCATGTACGCTCGTCCGAGGATTGCAAAACCCAAATACTGTAGGGCAGTATAAAAACACTCAAAACGCTGCCAAGCATTTAAAAAACTGGGCTCTTTATAAAACGGCGCATAACCCACCACTGCATCATGACCTTTTATATGACTTGCCATCATGACTATGCAATTATCACTGACTGGGGAACAGTCTGCATCACATAAAGCCACAAAAGGTGTATCAATCTGCTGTAAGCCTTCCCATAGCGCGCGTTTCTTTCCTAGTGAATCTTCGCTTGGCTGAACTATCGAAACGCTATTGTCTTCCTTCGATCTTTTACGCAGCCACTCTGCACTTCCGTCGGTAGAAAAGTCATCCACAATTACCATACAATCTCCATCTTGTAAGGCGCCTTTCCAGCTTTCCCAATTTTTAGTTAGGTTTTGTATTTCATTTTTAGCGCAAATGAGCACAGATGTAGGCCTATAAAATCCGTCTTTCTCCTTATTTTTCCGAATACATAAGGCAATGGTTAAAAGTATCCAATACGACAAATTTATGATAGTGGTTACTATGGCTGCCAGTGTCATATATCTGTAAAGGTCTGATTATTCCTGCTTTATCCATTGAATTTATTCATGGATTCCTAAAATCGAACAAAACTAAACTATACTTAGGCAATATTTTATTGCTGAAGAGGTTTGTAAGTAGTGAGACACAAATCTCTTAAATAGAAGGAAATACAAATTAAATTAAAGTTTAATGTGTATTTTTAACACTCAATACGAAGCCATGAAAAAATGCTTTCTTTTACTCCTATTCACCGCCCTTTTCGGTAGTTTATCTGCCCAAATGGATTTCGAAGGAGAAACGCTTTTTGGTAACGAATGGATAAACTATTCGAAGTCATATGCCAAAATCAATGTGGACCAGGACGGAATCTACAGAATTACGCCTGCCCAATTGGAGTCTATAGGGTTTCCTATCAATGCCGCTAAAGGAAGGGAGTTGGTACTTTATCATTATGGTAAAGAGGTTCCTTTATTTGTTAGCACTTCAGGTAATTTTGCGCCCAATGATTATATAGAGTTTGAAGGTCAGCGAAATGATGGGCGTCTAGATAAAGTACTATTTGAAGATTGGGAAAATGACATGCTTAATCCTTATTACAGCAATTATTCCGATGAGAACAGTTACTACCTTGCTTGGTTCGACGATACAGACGACCACCTTCGTATTGAAACTATTACCAATGACTTAGGGGGTAATTTACCTCAAGCCGAAGCCTTCTATGCCCATGAAGAGCTTTTCGTTTATTCAGAGGACCATCAGAGTCCTAGCTATCCGGAAAACATCAGGCTATCACACTATTTTACGGGTGAGGGTTTTGGAAGTGATTTAGAAAATGAACATCGAGTTGTTTTTCAACCTAATGACGTTCACAACGCGGGATTTGCACCATACATAGAAACGAGGTTAGGTACATATCTGGGTGGGCATACCACGCAATTATTTGTGAATGGAAATATGATATTACAGGATAATGTTTCAAACTTCAGTGCCAAAACATATACTCTTACCTTAACGAACGCTATCGTACAAGGCGAAGTAGAGCTTGAGGTTAAAGGGGTGCAAAGTAATTCTGATAGAAGTTCTATGGCCTTTGCGAAATTAGTTTATCCAAGAAAGTTTGTTTTTGGTAATGTGGATAATACCTCGTTTAACATAGAGGGTTCTTCTTCTAATAGATATTTTGAGTTATCTGGAGTTAATGAAGCAAATAATGTGTTCCTTTTTGATACCAGGAATGGTATACGAATGAAAGTAAACCAGTCGAATGGAGTAACTAATTTTGCTATCCCTGCTAATTTCCAGGCAAGTACCGTGCGCATTTATTCTGCATCACTTAATCCAGCATCCATTGAGCTTTGGGAGCCATCAAATGAGTTTACTCAGAATGGTGTGAATTATATAATTCTTACGCATAGTGAGTTAAATTCCAATGCTTCTGGTACAAACCAAATTGCAGAGTATGCTAATTATAGAAGATCTGAATTAGGGGGTAGCTTCAATGTAAAGGTGTTTGAAGCTGATAAACTTTATAATGAATTTTCCTATGGTGTGGAAGGTCATGCACAAGCCATTAATAATTTTGCGAACTACGTCAATCAAACTTGGCCAGACATTCAATATATATTTATAATTGGTAAAGGTTTAGAGTATAACCTGGTGAGACAAGGAAATGAAATACGGTCCTATGTACCTGCTTTCGGTATTCCTGGGTCTGATCACTTACTTCTTGCCGAACGAGAGCATTTGTATCCTGTAGCAGCGGCTGGTCGAATTGCTATTCAAGAGCCTAATGAAATTAGAGCCTATTTAGATAAAATCAAGCAACATGAAAATCCGGACATCTTCCCTCAGTCAATTGATGGGGTTGCCTGGAAAAAACAGATGATACATCTTGCTGGCGGAAAACTAACTGACCAAGAATCCATCTTTTCTGGCCTTGAAGAAATGCGGGAGATCATTGAGAATAATAAATATGGTGGTAAGGTAACGACCTATAGAAAGACGGCATCTAATGATTTAGAAAATACCGTATCACAACAAATTATTGATAAGATTAATGATGGTGTTTCAATACTAACTTTCTTTGGACATTCGGCTGTTGGAACTTTTGATTTCAGTATCGAAGAACCTGAAAAATATGATAATGTGGCAAAGTACCCATTCATGCTTTCAATGGGTTGTTTAGCGGGTAATATTCATACCCCTTCTGTGGGTGTAAGTGAAAAATTCGTTTTAGCAGATCAGCGTGGAGCTATTGGGTTTTTAGCTGCTTCTGGTGTGGCCACTATTGTGGACCAAAAGTTCTTTGGCTTAGATTTATATGAGAAAGCGGGAGAAGATTTCTATGGGCAATCTCTTGGGGAAATGATCCGAGCGTATATAGCTCAGAAAGAACCCACGATTGGATTTAACGTGAATGCTTTGACTCTAGTCCAGCAACTAACCCTACATGGCGATCCGGCAATTGTTCTTCTAAATTATGAAGGCCCAGATTATACTGTGGACCTCACGAGTATCAAAACTATTCCTGAAACAGTAAGCTCAACGCTAGATAGTTTCGAGATATCATTTGACATAGTCAATTTAGGTTTAGGAGAAAATCGAGGGTTGTTTTATGAGATCGTGCATAGCTTCGGTGGCGAGATGGACACCATTATTGGAAGTACCATTACACCTGAAAACAGAAAAACAATTGTAGAAAAGATAGCAAACAAGGGGCTAAAATCACTAGGCAAAAATCTAATCGACATTCGTGTTGACCCAGATAATAACATTGATGAGTTTCCAATGCCAACCGCAGAAAATAACAACGCTGTAAGTGAGGCTTATAATAATGAAGGGTATTGTTTCTTTATCTATGATAACACACCTACTCCTATATATCCGCAAGAGTTTTCGATTGTGAACAAAAGTGATTTCACATATTTAGCTTCAGCTGGTAATGCTTTCTTAGAAGCGCAGGATTACATCATGGAGTTGGACACTACTGAGTTATTTAATAGTCCTTTAAAAGTAAGCGCTAACACAAATGCCTTCGGCGGGCATATTTCATTTGATGTTGACTTCAACTATAGCAATAACACTGTCTATTATTGGAGAATCAAGAACGCTTCTTCAGAAGAAGAGCCTTGGATAAACAGTTCGTTCATTTATTTGCCAAATGAATCAACCGGCTGGAACCAAAGCCATTATTATCAATATCTAAAGGATGATTTCAATACATTAACCATAGATAGCACATCTCGCGAACTGCAGATGGGTCAGACCTTGGGTGAATACAGAATCATTAACACTGCAAGGTTGAGTTCTGAAGTTAAGCCTCAGTTCTTTTATAACAATCAATTTTACGGCGCAAATGATGAAAGAAATAACGGAACGGGTAAGGATATCTCGGCGGGTGTATATGCCATAGTTGTAGACCCTATTAGCACAAAAGCTTGGAAGAACACTATAAGCACCACAGGCCCTTTATATGGATCTGATATAGGAATATGGGATGTGGACAGAAATTATTTTAGCTTCAGTTCTCATAATGAAGAGGCTAGAGCTGAAATAACCAACTTTCTAACTAACGTAGTTCCTGATGGGCATTTCGTGATCTTAATGACCATACAAAGTGATGAACATACATACGCACCTCACAAATGGCCAGATGACGCCATCCCACTAAACAATGTGCTGGCCCAAGAAGGGGCGGCCATGATGAATGATGTTGTCTCTCAGGGGCCCCTACCTTATGTCTTTGCATATGTCAAAGGCCCAGATCCGACTGTTCTTAATGAATCCTTGTCTTTGGATCCATTTGAAGAGTTAAGTGTTTTAGTGTACACCACTGGGATTTCTGGTTCAGGAAGTATTTGTAGTCCGTTAATAGGTCCTGCTCAAAAATGGGAAACAGTTAAGTGGGATTTTAGTGGTTTTAATAACAGTGAAGATCAGTTTGATTATGACATTGTAGGTGTGAGACCTAATGGTAATCTTGATACACTTTTTAATGACATTGTTGATGCTGAGTTTGATTTGACATCATTGGATCCACAACAATATCCTTACATTAAATTGCAGCTAAACAGTTTGGATACTACTTCATTTACTACACCTGATCTTGATTACTGGAGAGTCTTGTATGATGAATTGCCTGAGGCCGTTCTAAATCCAAATATTGATTTCAATTTTGTGGCAGACACAATCTTTAGAGGTAACAACCTTCAGCTTTCTATACGAGCAGAAAATATTACACAGACTGATATGGATAGTTTGTTAGTTCACTTTACCGTAGTAGATCCAGCCAATAACAATACATTTGAATCTACTAGAGTTGCTCCTCTTTTAGGCGAGGACTTTGTGACCATCGACTTTCAATATCCTACGAGCGATTTAAACAATGGTGTTCACGAATTGCGAATGGAAATTAATCCAGACAACGATCAACGGGAGCAATATTCATTCAATAACCTAGCGTTTAGAAAATTCTTGATTAAGTCTGATGACCTAAACCCTTTACTCAATGTCACCTTTGATGGTGTCAAGATTATGAATAGAGATATCGTTTCTCCTGAGCCTGTAATAAGCGTGAATTTAACTGACGATAATACCTTTGCCTTGCTTACTGATAAATACGATTTCATTGTGGCTCTTGAGCACCCAGATGGAACTATTGAAGATGTAGACGTAGATGGCCCAAATGTTACATTCATACCTGCTGATGGTAATGGAAAAAATAGAGCTCGTTTAGAATACAGGCCTACGTTGACTGATGGTATATACACGCTTAAGGCAAATGCTAAAGATCAAAACGGTAATTTCTCAGGTAGTTATCCTTATGAAGTCGAATTTGAAGTGATAACGGAAAGCAGCATTTCTAATATGCTAAACTATCCTAATCCTTTCTCAACCAGCACACAATTTATCTTTACGCTGACTGGAAAAGAGGTGCCTGATGATTTTGTTATTCGGATAATGACGGTTTCCGGAAAAGTAGTTAAGCAAATTACGATGGATGAGTTTGGTCCCCTTCATGCCGGTGTCAATCGCTCGAACTATAGATGGGATGGCACAGACGAATTTGGCAACAAATTAGCTAATGGGGTCTATATATACAAAGTGTTCCTATCTGATCAAAATAACTCTTTTGATCAGCGCCATATAGAAGGTATTGATTCCTTCTTTAAAAAAGGATTTGGTAAAATGGTGATACTTCGCTAGTCTTTCCAATAATGATAAACTAAGGGTTTGCTCACCAGAGTAAACCCTTTTTTTGTGTAAAAAGATCTAGCTATTGTATTTGCGCCTTGGGTTACCAAAGAGACCTTGTCAATACCCTTTTCATTACAAGAGTAGAAAATGAAGTTCATTAGAGCTGTGCCTATTCCCTCTGCTCTGTGCCTTTGGTCTGTAGCCATCAGAACTAGGTAACAGTGATCATCCTTCCATTGCAAACCTATCATTCCTTTTATCCCCTCTTCTTCTTCATAACACCACAATTCATGATCTTGACTAGATAGGCAGGCATCATACCATATAGAATACATCCTCTCCATCGTTCGATCTGGCATTTTGGGGTCTCTATGAAATCGAGACTTGTGTCCAGCTTGATAGACTAAGGGTAATAAAAAGTCTGATCGTTTTCCTTTCCTAATATTTTTATTCGTTTGACCCTCTATGGATAATACCTTTCGCTCATAAGTCAATCGTTCGGCATAAAATAGATCTAAGGAAGGAATCTGTTGATCTGTCCAAACATAGATTAAACTAAAATCAATCTCGTTTAGCGACACGCAAGACCATTCTTGTTGAGAGCGTATAAATACTTTACCTACATTAAATCCGAAAAAGCTACTGTCCCAATCTAATTTTTCAGGAAAAATCTCCACTTTAGCTACTTATTGCTTAAGCGTTGAATATACATTTTATTTTAAGATCACCCATTTACACATCAATGATCATTGATTGGGTAAATGATATTCAAGAAGAGCCTAGTGTTTTTGTGATCATCACGTCTTACCATTCGATAGAAATTATACATGAGGGTAAACAAAAGCACTTAGGGTTCTTTGCTACTAGAAAATGGCTTTCCACTTTTTCTATTAAAAACGCGTATTATCATTATTTGGCTCCACAAATGGTACTCCTCAGCGCTCCTTTAAACATCAAAAGAAGGGTATGGATACTTTGGGGTGGTGACTTTTATGATCTACCAGGCATACGAAAAACGTATCTACACACTGACTCTAAATTATACCGATCTAAAACCCTAATCAGAGATTATATAGCGACGTCCCGAGTGATCCCATTTATTAAAAACCTTACGGCTATAGCCAGCAATATTGAAGATTTCGAAGAGGTAAAAAAGGCATTCCCCTCCGTATCGGTGCAACACCTTCCATTACATGCCTTATTTCCTATACACCACTATTATGAGGAGATACCGATAGCTGGCAATGCCTTATTAATAGGAAATTCTGATGATATTTATAACAACCATTTAATGGCATTGGACCGCATAAAAAATTACTCGCTCTCCACTCCTGCCTTGCTTCCTATTTCGGGGGTATCATCAAAATATACCCAGGCATTAAAAAAGTATATACATCAATCAAATCTTTCCATTCAAGTCCTAGATGATTTTGTAGATAAAGAAGACTTCTTTACCCGATTACAATCCGTGTCTCATGTACTTTTTCCACATTTTAGACAGCAAGGTTTAGGGACTTTACTACCATTACTTTATTCTGGAAGAACCTTGTTTTTACACGAAAAGAACCCCCTATCTCGCTTACTGCGTCAATGGGGCATACACTTTTATTTTATACATGAAATGACTGAGGTAAAACTTAGCGAAGGTTTCTCTGAAGAGATAAAGGCTAAAAATAAGCTTGCGTTGGAACGTGCATTAGGGAAATCGGTAATTTTATCTCAGTGGCATAAAATTCTAGCTTGAATACTAAAGCATTTACATCCATCAACCAAGCTTTCCTTACCCTCTCCTCAGCTAATGTGTTAGTTCTTGGGGCCAATGTGTTGGCTCTATGGGTGATGATGTTTTATTACTCAAAGGAGGCGATTGCTGTCTATGGAGCTTTTGTTGCCGTCACTTTCTTTTGTTCCCTGTTGTCGACGCTTAAATTACACTTGGCCATAGTACGAGAACAAAAACAAGATGATCGTCTAGCATTCGTTTCCGCTTCCTTTTCGTTAGGGCTATACGTTTTCGTTCTCCTCCTTTTTACCTCACTGTGTTTCTTTTTGCTAGGTGTAGATCCGTTCTTTTTTTCTACCGTTGCTTTTTTTGATCCCATTGTTTTTCTTCTCTTTTTTTTAGTCTATGGTTTACAATTAGGGATCCTTATTTACAGTGCTCTTGTCCAATCGGAAAGAAAATTTAGCATATTATCTCTTTCTCGTGTCATCAAGGCTTTGACTTTTCTTATTGCCTTGTTTTCATTCGTATCTATGGATGTTACAGGTGTTCTGATTAGTGTTTGTGTTTCTAGTTTACTTCAGCTCTGTTTTCTTATTTATCATATTAGACTAAAACGAATTCGCTTATTGTCTTTATCCTCATTGCGATCGACGATTGTTTCTCAGGGCGATTTAGCCTTGTATACCACCTCTAATAGTCTCTTGCTTTCATTGTATGATAATGCAGTAATTTATTTATTCGGGGCCATGGGTGGAAGCACTTTGTTAGCCAGTTATACTGTCATCGATCGAATTCTTCGTCTTCCTGCATCCGTTTTTGGTGGTGCTGCAACAGATGTTTTTTTTCCTCTTGCATCATCTAGCATACATAAAAAAGAAACGCTTTTTACACAGGCTCAAACACGAGCATTAGCGCTTTTTGGAAGTCTACTTATTGCTATCTGGTTGTTTATTTTTCTTTTAGGTCCAATGGTATTTCCGTTAGTTTTCCCAAGAAGTTGGCATGAAGAAATTCCCCTTTTAATTCGTGTTAGTTATTGGCTTGTTCCATTCGCGTTGGTGGGCTTTTTACGAATTATACCTGTTGTTTTCAGAAATCAAAAACGCATAACTGTTTTAGACTTTATTTTACATATCTCCTTGTTTACTTTTCTTTATTTCTCCTCGAAAAACATCAAGGACTCGACAGACATTTTGAACAACAAGTTTTTGTTTGAAAGTTTCGCCTATGGGTTTTTCGCGTTGACTCTTATAGTTTTTGCCTATCGTAATTCTAAAAAGCTATTATGAAAGGAATTTCGTACATACTGAAAAGCGTCTATTTACGATGGCAAACATTCTTGTTTAGATGGTCTTATAATAGTCCTAAAGCTGCGAAGGATAGAAGCACGTTTCAGTCAAAAAATGATCGAATCTTACATCATCATCTTGCTCTGAAAACCTCTTTTTGTTTTTGCAATTCTTTTATCTCTTTTTCTTACAACGACGAATTATCTCTATATCACAAAGAAAAATTAGCCTTTGATAGGAATCCAAAAAACCCAATATACCCAGCTATACTCGGCTTACTCAGCTACAATTTGTTTTTACGTTCTCCTGCAGAGGCTAGAAAGAAACAGTGCTTAACACACATATATAAACTAGAAACGCTCGGCATATTTGAAGAAACGGGTCTCAAGTTTCTTTATACTTTTGATGATCCCCTTTATGGCTTGAAAGCACCTTGGACTTCTGGAATTTGCCAAGGCTTGGCTTGTAGTGCTTTTCTAAGGGCCTATCAATTAACCCAAGAACCTAGCTATTTAAATAAGGCAAAATCAGCTATCGACTTTGTTCTACATGCTGAAAATAAATTACTTATAACTGGTCCCATTTCTTCAAAATGGGTGGAAGAGTATCCTAGTAATCCGCCTTCGTTTGTTTTGAATGGTTATTTATTTTTCCTGATTTCTATAATAGAACTTTCGACTTTTGATAAGAGTTATACTCCACATGCTGAACAGTTTTTGGAAAGTTTTATAAAAAACTTACATGCGTATCAATACAAGCATTTTATCGCATATGGTTTAGCTAAAAAACGATTGTCTAATGTGTTATATCAAAAAATTCATGCCGCTCAAATTCATCATTTAGCCAAGCTTTGTAATGACGAAAACCTTTTAGAGCTTAATCACTTAATTTCAAAATGATCGCGATCTAGCAAGAAGGGTAGTTTTTCTCTGAACTGCATCATTTTACCTTTCTCCAAGTTAACTTCAATAACACATTCCTCTTCTGTGGTTTTTGTTATTTCGTTTCCCGCATAATCTATCACACCTGAGTGACCTGGATATGTATTATTGTTTGGATCGTTCCCGACTCTATTACAGAAGATCACATAAGATTGATTTTCTATTGCCCTTGCCTTCAATAAGCTGTCCCAGGCTTTTATCCTAGGTTTTGGCCAATTGGCCACATAAACCAAAGCATCATAATTCGAATCATTTCGAGACCATACTGGAAATCGCAAATCATAACATACATTCAATCTCAATCTCCATCCATGAATGTCCACTTCTACTTTTTTTTGTCCTGACTCATACGCTTCATGTTCTCCAGCCAAGCTGAATAAGTGTTTTTTATCGTATGTTGTAGCAATCCCGTCTGGACTCATACTAATCAACCTATTCGTAAATCCTGCATCCGTTTTCCAAATTACAGATCCCAGAATAAAGGCCTCTTTCCAAGCGGCAGCCATCTGGAACCAGTGTATCGTTTTTTCATTTGATATCTCTAGCTTACTGGGCGTCATGCTGAAACCTGTATTAAACATTTCAGGTAAAACGATAAGGTCAACATCTTTTACCGAAATCAGTAGGCTTTCAACTTTGGCAAAATTTTGTTCTATACTATGCCATTCTATGTCATGTTGTATAATACAACACCGAAGATTATCCGCCATAGCTTACTTATAATTTTGATAGTATTTCTCCAGCACGCTCGAGGGTGCTCTCTTTTTTTGCAAAACACAGTCTGATTGTTTTTTCATCTTTCTTGTTATGGTAAAAGGAGGAAATAGGAATGCTTGCTACTTTGTGTTCTTTTGTAATTCGACAAGCGAATTCAAAATCAGACTCAGCACTAATTGATGAATAGTCAACTGTTTGAAAGTACGTCCCCTCAGCAGGCAAATATGAAAATCGACTTTGGTCCAAAATCTCTCTCAACAGCTTTCGTTTTGATTCGAAAAAATCAGGGATCGATAAATAAACCTTCTCCTTATAATAATCTGCGATCGCATATTGTATGGGTGTGTTGCAGGAAAACACAGTAAACTGGTGCACGTTCCTAAATGACTCTGTTAGTTCTTCGTTAGCCACTATATATCCAAGTTTCCATCCGGTTGCATGTAACACTTTACCAAACGAAAAACAGGCCATAGCATAAGGTTTTAAAACATCACTCTGCAAAACACTTTCATGTTTCTCTCCGTCAAAAACCAAGTGCTCGTAAACTTCGTCACTAAGAATGAGTATTTCCTTCTCTTGTACTAGCTTCTCTAAAGCGAGGATATCTTGCTGTTTAATTATTCTTCCAGTTGGGTTATGCGGAGAATTGATAATCAGCATTTTCGTTTTATCATTTACTGCAGCTCTGACTCGTTCCCATGGAATATTATATTCTGGTGCAGATAAAGAAATAAAAACGGGCACACCCCCATTTACCTTTATAGCAGGCACATAAGAATCATACGCTGGTTCAATAACTATAACCTCATCTCCTGGCTTTATAAATGCACTCACGGCTGTAAAAAGTGCCTGTGTGGCTCCAGATGTAATCGTAATATTATTGGGTTCTACTTTTTGTTGATAGCTGGATGATATTTTGTCCGCTAATATTTCTCGTAATGCTGGCACGCCTGCCATAGGTGCATATTGGTTCTTTCCCCCTTTTAGATGGACTTCTACCAAATCCAATAACATTGGATCACAAGAAAAATCTGGAAACCCTTGAGCTAAATTTATTGCATTTTCTTTGTGAGCTAGTCGACTCATGATGGTAAAAATGCTACTGCCAACCCCTGGTAACTTGCCGGAAAAAATACTCATGCTATGAAGATAAGACTCCTTACTTTATTTAAGAATCTCCATCTTCATTCTTTCAATCCTATCTTTTAGGCGTTCCGTTGACATCTTTTGGCGTAATCGGTCAACCATGATTGGAAAGGCAAAAGGCGAAATTTTTTCTGGCCTCAAATATATGAGCCTCTGATTTTGTATACGTTTTAATGCTGTACGCATTCTCCCTTCTTCAAGTTGAAATAGCATAAGCTCTTCATAAGCTTGTTGATGTAGTAAGTTCTCCGGTTCATACTCCCTAAAGACATTAAATATCATGCTTGTAGACGCTTGGAGATAGCGATCCCTTTTTTCTTTTCCTGGATACCCTTGGAATACCAAGCCCGAAATTTTAGCTATATCTCTAAATTGTCTACGGGCAAGCTCTACAGCATTTAAAGATGTTTGAATATCCTGCGCCAAATTAGTCGTTGAAAATATGTCATGATTTATCCACTTCTCTACATTTATTGCTCTATCCGATAAAAGCTCTAGTCCATAATCATTCATGGCAATAGAAAAGCTAATCGGCATTTCCCTTCCTATTCTGCTACTAATTAAAGCAGCAATCCCTTCGTGCACGGCTCTCCCTTCGAAGGGATACAAGAATATATGATGTCCATCCTCGTCAATAAATGACTCGATAAGAAAGTCGTCTTGAGAAGGTAATACAGAGCGCTTTTTTTGGGTATCAAATAAGGGGACCAGTTTTTCCATTTCTTCATCCCTTATTTCTCCTCTGTAATAGTCATATAATTTTGATCGTAAGACCTCACTCATTTCTGAGCTAAATGACATTCGTCCGCCCATATACGAAGGGATCTTTCCTTTTTTATCTCCTCTAGCAGGCTTTACTTGAGCTTCGTTACCTTTTACCCTTACCAGCTCTAAGGCCTGACCTCCAAACCAAAAAGCATCTCCAGGAGCTAATTGAGAAACAAAATACTCTTCTACAGCACCTATTCGTTTTCCTCTCACAAATTTGATTTGTATCATTGCATCACTCATTATGGTTCCGATAGATAACTTGTGTTTTTGTGCTACGCGTCTATTGGAGGCTCTATAAATACCATTGTCGTTTCCTATCTTCTGATATTCATCATACGCTTGTAATGATTGCGATCCATGTTCCAAATAATGAATAAGTTGATACCACTCTTGTTTTGTGATGCTTGAGAAGCAAAATGTTTTTATAACCTCCGCATAAATTTTTTCTGGGTCTAATCCTTCTGATACGGCTAGTGTCATAATATATTGAGCTAGCACATCGAATGATCGTATATACGGGATTCTACTTTCGTGAGTTTTTAGTTCAATGGCCTCCTTGAGGGCAGCAGCCTCTACTAACTCTAAAGAATGGGTGGGGACAAAATAAATTTTAGAGGTTGCCCCTGGCTGATGTCCTGAACGTCCTGCTCGTTGAACAAAGCGAGAAACTCCTTTGGGACTACCTATTTGAACAATACTTTCAACAGGTCGAAAGTCCACGCCTAAGTCTAAGCTAGAGGTACATACTACGGCTTTGATTCTGGCTTCATATAAAGCATCTTCCACCCAGTCTCGCAACTCCCGACTTATAGATCCATGGTGCATGGCTATTTGTCCCGCTAAGTCCGGTTCTGCTTCAAGCAAGTTTTGGTACCAAATCTCACATTGAGCTCTTGTGTTCGTAAAAATCAATGTGGTTCTGCTATTTCTAATAACCGGCACAACCTCCTTTAGCATTCTGATACCTAAGTGTCCCGCCCAAGGAAAACTTTCTATCTTCTGCGGCATCAAGGTTTTTACTTCGATGTTCTTTTCAATTTCCGCTTTTATGAAAACAGTTTTTACTGGTTTTTCCATTCCAAGAAGGACATCGAACGCTTCATCCATATTTCCTATTGTGGCCGAAATACCCCATATCTTTACATTGGGATTTATTCCTTTACATCTGGAAATAAACAACTCCGTTTGTACCCCCCGCTTAGAGCCAATAAGCTCGTGCCACTCGTCAACAACCACCGTTTTAAGACTCGAAAAAAAAGAAGAATAGTTGTTCTTTGTCATGATCACATGAAGACTTTCAGGGGTAGTGATCAATATTTGAGGTGGCGTTTTCCATTGCTTACTCCGTTCACTAGTAGACGTATCTCCACTTCGAATACCCACAGTCCACTGTAAACCTAGCCCTTCTACTGCTCTAGTACAGGCACCATAGATTTCCTTGGTCAATGCTCGGATTGGTGCAATCCAAATCATCTGCAGGCCTTTAGTTTCCTTTGATGCTAGGCCTTCTAAAAGTGTTGGTATTACTAAAGAATAGGTTTTACCGCTTCCTGTTGGTGCATTAACAAGACCACTATACCCATCTAGATAATGTTCCCAAGTCTTCTCCTGAAAAGGGAAGGCTTTCCATTTATTTTTTTTAAACCATTTGTGGGCTTGAGATAGCTGGGTTTGCATTTTCACTCTAGAGCTTATGATGGCTCTTCCGTTGGTTTGTCTTCTATATGTAACTTTATTTTCTCTATCCTCCTCTTATTTACTTCAATGATCCTAAACTGAAATTGTTCATAACTGAGTTCAAAACCTTTTGGAGGGATTTGGCCGTGTAGCTCTAAAATTAAGCCTGCCAAAGAGTCTGAAGAACGTTTTACCTCATCAAAGATGTCTATATCCTCGCCGATGACTCTGCACACATCATTAAGTAATGTCTTGCCTTCAAAAATAAAATTACGCTCATCTATTTTGATGTAATCTTGATCATGGTCATCATCAAATTCATCCGTAATCTCTCCTATTACCTCTTCCATTATGTCTTCTAATGTTACTAAGCCTGATGTGCCTCCAAATTCATCAACAACAATGGCTAGATGCAATCTTTTTTGCTGAAACTCTTTTAGTAAATCCGATATCTTTTTCGTTTCTGGAACGAATAGTACGTTATTCCTAACCTCACCCATCCAAGGCTTTTCGGGAGAGAAACCTAATAGATCCTTTACATATAATAATCCCACTATTTTATCTAAATCTTCCTGATAGATTGGTATTCTGGAAAAGCCACTTGATAAGACTTCTTCAAACATCTCCTTAAATGGTCTTGTGTCTTCTATAGCAAAGATGTCCATTCTTGATCGCATGATTTGCTTTACGGTAACATCGCCGAATTTTAAAATGCCTTTAAGGATGTCGGCCTGTTCATCTTCATATATTGATTGGCTAACTGAAAAATCAATCGCATCTTCTAGTTCTTCTTTTCTTGTTGGGTCAAAGCCTTGTTGGTTTGAAGCAAATCTGGTTTCGAATATACTAGTAGATCTAATCAGTCGCTTTGAGAAAGGTGAAAAGATTCTAGACAAAAGACCCATGGGTCGTTCCATAAAATGAACAAACCGCATGTTATTTATGCTAGCATAAATTTTGGGAAGCACTTCTCCAAATAATACTAACAAAAAACTAATCACAACAATGGTAATTAAAAAACTAAGTGCTTTACCTAAAAATAATGGGTCAAACGGAAATATGCTTTGCAGTGCATATCCCCATTTCGTGAATGTTTCTTCTGGTAAAATGCTTTTAATAAGCAAGTCGGAAATAAGAATGATCCCAATGTTAACAAGGTTGTTGCTAATAAGAATTGTTGCTAATAGCTTAGGAGGATTTTCTCTCAGTTTTAAAATCCGTTTGCTTTTTTCATCCCCATCTTTCTGAAGACCATCTATGTCTTGCGGTGATAAACTAAAAAATGCAATCTCCGAGCCAGATATTAAGGCCGAACACATCAATAATAACAAGATGATAAAAAGTGGGCCGATTAAATGGACCAATGAATTTAGTAATATGATGCTCAGGTATAAACTGTCGGGCTCAGGTTCCAACATATTCGTTATTTATAAGCTAGAAAGGAAGGTCATCTTCCTCAGCAGCCGGTTGTTGCGTGGGAGCATTGGACACAGGTGAAGGTGTAGACACTCTGTTCTCGTCCTGGGCTCCAGGTAGAGGAGGACCACCTATTGAATTATTATTATCTTTTCTTTCCAAGATTCTAAATGTATTTGCAACCACTTCTGTGGTGTATTTGTCTGCTCCATTTTGATCCTGCCACTTTCGTGTAGTTAACTTTCCTTCTACAAAAACCATGCTGCCCTTCTTTAATTGCCGTTCTGCCCGTTCGGCTAAGTTCCGCCACACAACTATATTATGCCACTCTGTGATCGTTTGCCACTCATTGTTTTTGTCCATATAGCTTTCATTCGTAGCCACTGAAAAACGACCCACTGTCGATCCATTATCTAATTTTCTTACTTCCGGATCTCTCCCAAGGTTTCCAATAAGGATGACTTTATTTACCATACTTCAGATTTAGCATTATAAAGGTAGGGCTTTTTTATTGTTGGTTGTAGTTTAACGTTGGCCGATATAATCTCGGATTAGTCTAGGAAATGAATAGCTACTTATGTTTTTCCAATCAACTTTTTGCCCGGTCTTATATTTTATTGGCATTTTTTTTACCTCTGTAAAACAAGCATGAATATGTTGATGACTCAGTTTCTGACTTAACTTAACTCCTTCCAATTTTTTCCATTCGATTTCTGAACACTCTTGCATAGGAAATTCGAAAAGATCCTTCCATATATCTTTATTTACCCGTTTGACTATATAGCTTTTACCGTTTTGGTTATATACTAGATAGTGAAACCACCGCTTTCGTAATTTGGGTTTTGTTTTTTTTTGAGGTAGTTCCAATGTTCTTTCTAGCTTTTTAGCAACACACTGCTTCGTCATAGGACAAATCTCACATTTAGGTTTTGGTGTACACACTGTAGCACCAAAGTCCATAATTGCTTGATTAAACGAAGCTGGATTTCCAGCAATTTCAAGTAGATCTTGAGAAAGCTTTTTAATCTTTTTCTTCCCTATATGTTTGCTTAGGTCCTCGTCGATATTAAACATTCGAGATAGAACTCGGTTCACATTACCGTCTACAACAGCGTGCATACCATCAAAAGCAAAGCTAGATATGGCAGCAGCAGTATATGGTCCAATGCCTGGAATTAATAGAATCTCCTCATATTCTTTTGGAAATACTCCATTGTGAGTTTCCATTATATAATTTGCTCCCTTATGGAGGTTTCTTGCACGACTGTAATAGCCAAGCCCTTCCCATTGGGTAATGACTTCTTCTAAGTTAGCTTCCGCTAGATGTTTTAACGTTGGAAATTTTAAAAGGAATGCTAGGTAATAAGGTATGCCTTGAGCTACTCGAGTTTGTTGCAGTATGATTTCAGAAACCCAAATCTTGTACGGGTTTCTATCTTCTTTCCAAGGTAGCTTTCGATCAATGGTTCGATGCCACTCTGAAAGATTATTTCTTATTTGTTTTATGGACATAAAAAAAGCTGTACAAAAATGCACAGCTTTTCCATATTTATATTCAAAAATTAAACAGCGAGTCCTCTCTTAATTATTTCCTCAGAACCATAATGTTGTCTGATTTTTTCCTTTAGTGCTTTTCTTGCGAAAAAGATTCGACTTTTCACAGTTCCTAAAGGTAGGTTTAACTTATCTGCTATTTCTTGATACTTAAAGCCTATATAATGCATTACAAACGGCTGTCGTATTTCCACCTCCAATGAATCAATCATATTTTCTAGCTCTTGCATCATGATACTTCCTTCTCCATCGTTTCTCACTTTCTGACTTCCCGAATTGATGTAGAAATCATTATCAGTATCATCCATGATAGTATTCATCTTAACCTTTCTTCTATAGTTATTGATGAATATGTTCTTCATTATGGTAAATAACCAAGCTTTAAAGTTTGTGCCTGGGTTAAACTTATCTCTATTAGTATATGCTCTAAAGGCCGTTTCCTGATACAGATCCTCTGCATCATTTAAATTCTTTGTAAGATTTATAGCAAAAGAATTTAAAGAGGGCTTTAGTAAATTAAACTGATCTACAAACTCGAATGTTGACATAATAGCCTTGTTTGCTTTCAAATATAATTGAAAGTTAAACAAAATGCAATTTTCAGTTAAACAAAATTAAATTTAGATGAATATATTTTCGTAACTAACTGTTTTACAGCAGTTTAAAAAATTAAACAAAATTATTCGTTTCAAATAAAAATGAAAGCTTAGCTATTTTTGCGCGCGAAATACTAAAACAAAGGTGATAAGGCTAAACAAAATGTTCGGTATCCAGATACCTAAAGCCGCAGAAACATTTAGATTATGTGCAATGGTTTCACTAAACCTAGAAATAATGACAAAACTGGCTCCTAAGACAACACCAATAGCCAAATGAATCCCGAGACCCCCTCTCACCTTTCTTGAAGCTACCGCTGCCCCTAGTATGGATAGAATTATAATTGTAAAGGGATCAGCTGTTCTTCGATGTAATTCTATGATAAACTTTTTTGCCATTCCGAGACCCCTATCTCTTTCTGTTTGAATAAAGGCCCGCAGCTCAGGGGTTGTCATGTTTTCTTTAAGATTAATATTGCGAATAAAGTCATCTGGTGTCAAGCTTAATGTCGTGTCCATAGTTTCACCACTCTCAGCAACTATTAAGGCTTCTTTTATGCCATTAAAGCTTCGTTTTTCATAGTTATGTAATGTCCATGTATTAGGAGCCTCTTTGATTTTTATCTTTTTGGCTTTAATAAGATAACTTATCCTTCCATCCTCGAACCGTTCAAAACGAAACGTTTGAGCACTAGAGTCTTTTTTTCGATAATATCGTATGTATACTTTTTCATTAGGTGCTACAAAGCAGTGAATGTTCGTGCCTAAAGTCTTATCGTTTGATTTCCATATATATTTTGTTTCAAAATCGTTTTTGATTTTTGAGCTTCGAGGAATTATATAATTATTTCCAATCCATAGCAGCGTGGCTAGGAAAAGGGCACCTACAAAATAGGGTCTTAGAAATCGAGAATAACTTACACCAGAACTTAGAATAGCAATGACTTCCGAGTTTTTAGCCAAACGGCTAGTAAAAAATATAACTGAAATCAAAGCAAACAATGGCCACATAAGGCCATTTATCCAAGGAATGAAGTTTAAATAGTAATCGAAAACAATCTCTTTTAAACTTGGTTCGCCTAATAACTTATCAATACGGTCACTGAAATCAATTACAATCGCAATCATTGAAATCAATAAAACCGAATAAAAAAAAGTACCCAAAAACTTTTTAAGTATGTATATGTCGATCTTTTTCAGAACTACAGTTTTTGTCTAAGTTTAGGTATTAGCGCATCTTTCCAAGGGCCAAAATTATCTTGTTCTATTTGTTCTCTTGCCTGTCTTACAAGTTCCAAATAAAAACACAAGTTGTGTAAGGTAGCCACTTGAGAAGCCAATAATTCTTTTACTTGAAATAAATGACGAACATAAGATTTACTGAGTCTTCTAGAGCTAGGCGAAGTGCTATTAGGGTCTAAAGGACTAAACTCCTCTTTCCATTTTGCATTTTTTATATGAATAACCCCTTCCATAGTATATAACAAACCATGCCTTGCATTTCTAGAAGGTAAAACACAATCAAACATATCGATCCCTAAAGCTATAGTCTCAAGAACATTTTCCGGAAGTCCTACCCCCATTAAATACCTCGCTCTTTCCGTAGGTAGATGGCTACAACATAAATCCGTCATTGAGTACATTTCATGATGGGGTTCTCCAACCGATAGACCGCCAATAGCATAAATGGCATTTTCCCTTTTTGAAATATACTCACAAGATTTTTTTCGTAATTCGGGATAGGTGCTCCCTTGTGCAATCGGTACTAATGTTTGATTATAATCATGTATAGGCCCTACTTTATCAAAATGAGTATAGCACCTTTCTAACCATCTATGTGTTAAGTCTAATGATCGTCTTGCATAGTTTTCATCACAAGGGTATGGCGTACACTCGTCAAAAGCCATTATGATATCGGCGCCTAATCTGCGTTGAACATCCATAACGTTTTCTGGAGAAAACATGTGCCTGCTTCCATCTATATGAGATTGAAAATAGGCCCCTTCTTCTTTAATCTTTCTGTTTCCACTTAGTGAGTAAACCTGATATCCTCCAGAATCTGTAAGTATAGGTTTATCCCAAGACATAAATTTATGCAGCCCTCCTGCTTTTTTGATAATATCATCACCCGGCCTTAAATAGAGATGATAGGTATTTGCAAGGATTATCTCTGCCTTTACCTGGTCTTCCAATTCAGCTTGATGCACACCCTTGACCGTAGCTTGTGTGCCCACGGGCATGAATATCGGGGTCTGGATAGTACCATGATCGGTTTTAAGTTCTCCAGTTCTTGCACTAGAACTTTTGTCTTTGTGTTTTATTCTAAACTCACTCATACTCTTCTTCTTTGCATATCCAGTTTTGTTATAACGCCTAACATGATTGAAAAACTCACCAATGCTGACCCTCCTTTACTTATGAAAGGTAAAGGAATTCCAATTACCGGCATAAAGCCCATAGCCATACCAATATTTATAAAGCTTTGAAAAAACAGAAGTCCCATAATGGCATACGCAAAGTAGCACACAAATGTATTGTTTGCCCGCTCTGCAATAATTGAAAGTCGAATTATTAGTATACTTATCAGAATCAAGAGACCTACTATCCCAACAAACCCTTGTTCTTCTCCTAGAGTCGAAACTATAAAATCTGTTGACTGCTCTGGGACATAATTCAACTTCGTCATTTCACCTTGTAAAAAGCCTTTTCCGTATAAGCCTCCTGATCCGATGGCTATTTTTGATTGATTTACATTATATAATGAACCTTGAGGATCGCATTTTTCAGGATTTAACCACACGTTAATTCTATCCTGTTGGTGCGGCTTTAGAATGTTTTTGTAAGCCCAAGAAGACGAAAAGCTAAGACTTAAACCGAGACCAAGTGCCACTAAAATCAAAATTACATTGTTCCATTTAAATCTAAACCCTGTGTATATAGCAGAGCCAATAAACGCAGCTGCTAGTATTAATAAGGTGATTGTATGATAACCATTAGTAACAAAAACGGCAGCAAACAAACTAAGCAATGCACTTACTGAAATTAGAATAATGGGTCTCTTATGCTCTAGTGCTAGTCCTAATATCGCTAAGAGCAATAATATAATTGTAATATAATATGGCTCATACATTAGGGAAAACACCAAAACAAGAAAAAGAAAAAAACCAGCTATATAATAGAGGCTTCGAGCTCCCGCCCGATATAACACCAATAGAAATGAAATAAAGACACTGGCTGATCCAGCATCAGGTTGAAGTAAAATTAGGACTACTGGTGATAATATTACACCCAGGATAATCAACTGGTGCTGCCAGTTAGATAATTGCGTTGTACGAAGACTAAGAAAAGAAGCTAGTCCTAATGCGGTTGAGAATTTTGCAAACTCAGAAGGTTGAAAGCTGTATCCCATAATATCATACCAGGATTTAGCCCCTTTTATTTCCTCGCCAAATAATAAAACCCCGAGCAATAATATAATCCCAAAGGCATATATAATCCAACTAAACGAGTTCCAAATGTTTGCATCAATAATAAGGCATGCGAAAAATAGCGCTACCGAAATGGCTACCCAAATAGAGTCTTTAGTAAATAAGAGATCTTGTATAGTATATGTCTCGGTTTCAAGAATGCTTGTATTTGTGGCACCAATCATAAACCAGCCTATCACTACCAGTGCCAGGTATACAGAAACAACTATACCATCGATTTCTCTATTGATGGCCTTACTGCTCATTAGTGAATTAACTCACTTTTTTCCATGTTGTCTTTAACTGGAATTGCACTTGGAAAGTCACCTTTTAGCGTGATCAACATATTTTGAAGATCTGCTTTTTCCTCGTACGCACCAACCTTAAGTTGATAGTATGGACTTGCATGTTTCCAATGATATTCTAATGCAGGGTACTTCCCATTTAGCTTTACAATTGCTCGTTCCATTTCTCGACGATCTATTGTAGTAACTACTTGAATTCTCCATGCGTCTATAGAGTTCTGTTGCCTATTCAGCGAAGAATACTTACTTACGGCTTGTTGAACTCTAGATTCCTCACTAATCGTGGTTTGCGCTTTTAGTTCATCTTGGATAAAAAAAGCAAACAAGCAAAACACTAGAAATTTTATATACTTACTTTCCATGACATTGCTTATATTTTTTTCCACTGCCACACGGACATGGATCATTCCTCTTTACCTTATCGCCTGTTCTTTTAAATGTTTCTACAGCTTTCTGCGGTGCTCGTCCTGCTGCAGCTGCGGCTCGTTTCTGATTCTCGTATTCACTATTTGTTCGGCTCGTCTTTATTCCTTTTTGGCTAGTCTTTTGTTCTTTAGCCTCACGTACCTCCTCTGGTCTTTCTATTAAAAGCTGTCCTTTTAATAAATAGGAAACCACATCTTGATTTATTAAGTGAACTAAGTTTTCAAATAGGTTATACGCTTCCATTTTGTATATAACCAAAGGATCCTTTTGCTCGAAAGAAGCCGACTGAACAGAGTCTTTTAACTCATCCATTGAACGGAGATGCTCTTTCCAGTTTTGGTCGATTATGGCTAAGGTTACTGCTTTCTCAATATCTTTCATGATACTGGCTCCCTGTGTCTCGACCGCTTTTTCTAACTCCGCTGAGATGTTTAATACTTTATCTCTTCCATCAGAATAAGGTATGGCTATTCTTCGATATCTATGCCCCTCGTTTTCATGTACTTTCTTACAAATTGGAAATAGTGCTTGTTGAATATTATCTGTTTTCCGATCGTAATTAGCCAACACTTGCTCTCTAAATCGTTCTTCGACTTGCTCTGCAGAAGCTTCTTTAAAAAAGGCTTCTTCAATATCAGGATCTATTCCAAGGTTTAGTAGCGATTCATTTCTAAAGCTATCAAAGTCATTATTTACTTTGTTAAACTCCACTAATGAAGAAATCATTCCTAAGAACATATTGTGTAGATCCAATGATAGTCTTTCTCCTGATAATGCGTTGTCCCTCTTTTTATAAATAGCTTCACGCTGTATGTTCATCACATCATCATATTCTAACAATCTTTTTCTGATTCCAAAATTGTTTTCTTCGACCTTTTTCTGCGCTCTTTCTATTGACTTTGAAACCATGGAATGTTGAATCACCTCACCTTCCTGATGTCCTAAACTATCCATAACTTTAGAAATACGTTCAGAATTAAACAAACGCATTAATCTATCCTCTAAAGAGACGTAAAACTGGGAAGACCCAGGATCCCCTTGTCGTCCTGCTCTACCTCTTAACTGTCTATCTACCCGTCTTGAGTCATGTCGCTCAGTAGCAATAATAGCAAGTCCTCCTGCATCTTTTACTTCTTGCGTTAGTTTTATGTCTGTTCCTCTACCTGCCATATTTGTGGCTATGGTTACTCGGCCGGGCTTTCCTGCTTCAGAAACGATTTCTGCCTCTCGTTGGTGTTGCTTTGCATTCAGGACATTGTGTTTTATACCTCTCAAATTAAGCATACGGCTTAATTTTTCTGAAATGTCCACTGACGTTGTTCCCACTAAAACGGGTCTGCCCGCTTCTGTAAGGTTATATATCTCGTCAATTACCGCGTTAAATTTCTCTCGAGTTGTTTTATATACAAGGTCATCCTTATCATCTCTAACTATAGGTCTATTTGTTGGGATAACTACAACATCAAGTTTATAGATCTCCCAAAGCTCAGCTGCTTCTGTTTCAGCAGTACCTGTCATGCCCGAAAGCTTGTGATACATCCTAAAGTAGTTTTGCAGAGTTACCGTAGCATAGGTTTGAGTGATGTCCCCAATCTTCACATTTTCCTTCGCTTCAATGGCTTGGTGTAGTCCATCTGAATATCGTCTTCCTTCCATCATTCTACCCGTTTGCTCATCCACGATTTTTACTTGGCCATCCATGACAACATATTCCTCGTCTTTTTCGAACAGAGCGTATGCTTTTAACAGCTGACTAACCGCATGTAGTCTTCGCGATTTAATAGAAAAGTCAGCAATTAAAGACTCTCGTTCTTTAGTACGTTTCGTGCCTGACTCCTCTTCTTCTTGTTCTAGTTGCTGCATTTCCAATGTAATATCAGGCATCACAAAGAATTGGGTATCGTTCTCCCCTTTTGATAAGTACTCAACTCCTTTTTCCGCTAATTCAACATTTCTATTTTTCTCATCAATGGTAAATAGAAGAGGCTCATCTACTAAATGCATGTTTTTAGACTGCTCTTGCATATAGTAGTTCTCCGCCTTTTGAAGGTTTGTTTTTACTCCTTCTTCACTTAAAAATTTAATTAAAGGCCTATATTTTGGAAAGGCCCGATATGCTCTAAGTAAAGCCATACCTCCTTCTCCTTCTTCATGTCCTGTGCTTCCCGCTCTAAATAAGTTTTTTGCATCAGCCAAATAGTTTGTAGCCATTTTCTTTTGTGCGCTGATCAGTTTTTCAACCTTTGGCTTTAAACTATGATATTCTTGTTCCTCAGAACCTTTAGGAACAGGACCAGAAATGATTAGCGGCGTTCTTGCATCATCGATAAGCACTGAGTCCACCTCATCTATCATAGCAAAGTGGTGTTTCTTCTGCACTACCTCTGCTTGATTTCGGACCATATTATCACGTAGATAATCAAAGCCAAATTCATTGTTTGTTCCATAGACTATGTCACAACAATATGCTGCCTTACGTTCTTCAGAATGTGGCTTGTATTTATCAATGCAATCTACGGTCAGAAATAAAAATTCGAAAATAGGACCCACCCACTCGGAATCTCTCCTTGCTAAATAATCATTTACTGTAATGACATGAACTCCTTGGGATGTAAGACCATTTAAATAAGCTGGTAAGGTCGCGACTAAAGTCTTACCTTCTCCTGTTTGCATTTCTGCAATCTTTCCATCATGTAAGACCATCCCACCAATTAATTGGACATCATAGTGCAACATATTCCACGTGATTTCTCCTCCTGCTGCTATCCAACTATTTTTCCAGTTAGCTGCTCCTCCTTGAATTTCAACGTATTCATTCTTTGCTGCTAAGTCTCGATCAAAATCCGTGGCCGTCACACTAATTATCTCATTCTCTTTAAATCGTCTTGCCGTTTCTTTTACTACCGCGAAAGCTTCTGGTAGAATATCCTTTAGTACCTCCTCTAATATTTCATCTCTCTTCTTGATATATTCATCAAGTTCATTGAAGAGGTCTTCCTTGCGTTGCATATCCTTTTCGTTCTCAGCTTCTGCTTTTATATTGCTGATATCCGCATCTATGTTCTCTAGATAGGAAGCTATCCGACTTCTAAACTCATTAGTCTTATTTCTTAGCTCATCATTGTCTAAAGATGAGTACTCTTCGTAGTAGGCATTTATCTTGGATATGATAGGTTGATACGTCTTTACATCTCTATCGTACTTGGTCCCAAAAACTTTCTTTAAGACATTAAACATGTTACTTTATTTTGAATTGTGGTTGATGACTTTTCAATGTCATCAGTATGTGTAGAAACACATTAATTATACCATATCCATATAACTGTCAATATGGCTGTAATTATATCCAAAGTTAGGTTTTCTTATGTAATAACTTCTGCCGAAGTGTCTTCTTTGCCATGATGTAGTGAAAGCCGGTATTTAATAAGATCACTCCAAATAAGAGAATAGTAAACATATCTCTTATTGTGGCGGCTACATTTGCTAAATATGGATAAAATGGGTTTAACACTAAGGCGTGTATTAAACTAATGCTGATAATAGTTAAAAGCATTACTACTGTAAATAACTTAATGGCTAGCGTATCTTTTATTTTCTCTGAAAAGCGGTTTTGTAAAAATGCCTTTGTATATATTTTATTACTTGGGTTCATCTTTACTAACTCGCCAAAAATATACTCTGATTGCTTGTACTCCTTTAGGTTAAAATGAGAGGCTCCTTTATTAAACAAGGCTTGCTCAAATGCATTTGTTCCGTTTATCTTCAGAATGTTTTCATGTATTATTCTTTCTAATAAAGGACTCGATAGTTTAACGTGTTTTCTGTAGTCGCCTATCTCAAAGGTGGCTTGCGTATAATGGTACCACACTTCGGTTTCCAGTCTATCATCTAAGGCTTGAATCGCTGATTTATTTCGTTCGAAATATTTAATTTTCTCATGATACGCCCTAGGGTCTATGTGCATAAAGTCATAGTACGCCGACTGTTCGTGTATTTCCCTTAGTGAGTCCATTAATTTCGAATATCGAGGCCCCAAGATAATTTATCCCGTATGGTTTTCATAAAGCTTTGTCCATGAAGTAGAACCATATTGATGTTAATGTCGCCCTTTTTAACAGACAACTTGTGATGTCTACTTATGGTTTCGTTTCTTGAATCCAACGTGCACAAGAATAAGTCCGTTCTCCCTTCTAATTCAAAACTTATTTTGGCTGTATCAGGGATGACGATAGGTCTTACATTTAGGTTATGTGGAGCAATGGGAGTGATGACAAAGTTTCCTGAGTTGGGAAAAACTATCGGGCCACCGCAACTAAGCGAATAACCTGTAGATCCTGTGGGTGTAGAAACAATTAGTCCATCCGCCCAATACGTATTAAGATACTCCCCATCAATGAAGGTTTTTATGGTAATCATTGATGAAGTCTCTTTCTTAATTATTGTAAAATCATTTAAGGCATATGGAAACGACGAAAAAACACCTGGCTTAGATTCTAATTGTAATAGCGATCTTTTTTGTAAACGGTATTCTCCATTTACAAAAGAAGAAATAGCTTTATCTATAGCATTCTTCTCTGTAAAAGCTAAGAAGCCCATTCTTCCTAAATTTATACCCAGGATAGGAATACTTTCTCTGTTTAGCCACTTTGTTGCATTTAATATAGTGCCATCTCCACCGAGAGTAATAAGTACACTTGCCTCTGAAACGTGTTCTTCCTGTAAAATCGAAAAACCTTCAGGCAAGTCCTCTCCCAACATTTTAATAAAATCACCATTTAAAAAAACGCGATAATTATATTTCTGCAATACCTCAAAAAGGGTCTTCACAAAAGCTTGATCCTCTTTCTTGTACCGTTGGGAAAAAACAATCGCCGTATTCATATTAGAATGCTGTTGAATTGTGTAGGAAAAAACCTCGTTCTCCTAAATCATTTATACCGTACTCGAAACTAAATAAAAAATTATTAAACAAAATGAGATCTACCGTTGGACCAAAACCTTGAATCCATCTATTGTTTAGATCATTTGTTGCGAGATAGGTAGGCTCATTAACATATGCAACATCATAATTGAACCTAAGGTTTATTTCTATTGGAAGTTTTCTAAATTGGGTTGGTAAGCGTTTGGGTAGTTGAAACGTACGTTGAAAAACGGTCCGCTTTACACTGTTTTTAAGTATAAAAAAGTCTGTTCCATCTAGAACATATAGATCGAACCCTGTAACAGAATATCCTCCCCACCCTAGCCCTGTATTGTTGGCGTATGAAACTACTGATCTATCTAAATTTGCTTTTACCCTAGACTGCCAACCTAATATAAACTCTTTGGGTATGGGTAAAAAGTACTCGCCCGAAAGAGAAAGGCTGGTGTTGTTGAACTCATCAAAAATAAATAGACCTTCCTTTTTGAAATTGAGCCCAAACAAAAATCCTTTTCTTGGGTAGTTTGAATAATCTCGTTTATCGTATTGAAAATCATATACAAAATAGAAGAAGCGTATTCCATTTCTACCATTTAAAAAATAATTGTCATTTAGTGTTTCTACCACATATTCATTTACTGTATTATGATGAAACTCAAGTCTGAAGCTATGATGGGTAAAAACATTGGGCCTGTTTAATAATCTAAAACCTACTCGCCGTCTTTGTAACATAATCTCTTCATCCGGGTGCATGGAGAAAAGTGTTTTATTGTTTTCAGTTTTATATCCTAATTCGCGATTATCAGAATAAAAAATATTGCCAGCAAGTCCCCAATTTCTATGAATAAATGGGAAGGTATAATGCATTTCCAATTTTCGGGTATATCCTGCGTGGGCCCTGATCTTTAAAGGGTCTCGTCTCCCAGTCAAATTATAATGCGAAATATCAAGGCCGTAGATGGTCCGACTGAAATCTTTATTCTGTTCCTGCCACCAGACATTGAAATTCCGGTCAGCGAGTTCAAATAATGGTGAAGGATATAAGTACCAATTCTCGGTAATATCTAATCGCAAACGCACCCTATCATATGATATCGTGTCTATCTGAGTTGTTACACTATTAAATAGGCCAGTACTTAGAATTTGATTTTGGTTTTCTTTGATAACTTCAGATAAGCTAGCCAAGAGAATACTATCCCCTATTAGTATCCGAGATTCTCTGAAAATTGTCTTATCCTTGGTTTTTCGGTTCCCTTCAAGGATTATATCTTCTACAAGCACTTTCTCTTGTGCAATAAACCATGTTGGAGGTAAAAGGAATAAGAATAAGAGAGGTGCAATATTTCGCCAGCTACACATTGAGATAGTGCATTAATAGATCATATCTTTCCTTCAGATTATCAAAATATTCCTGTTCTGAATAACTAGCCTTAATTTCGTAGCTATACCTTTCAAAACCTGCAAGAATGGCTCGTATATCCTGTTTATTTATTTTAAGTGTGACGGATATGCGCTCTTTATCGCCTGACTCTGATAAAAAGCAAGCAAGGATAGCTGCATTTTCAGACTCAACTATTTGACTGATTTCAGCCATAGAATATGACCGTCGACTCATTTCTATTGTCACGATACTTCCCGGCTCTTTAAACGAAAAACCTGAGGCGTATGCTTTAAAGATGTCTTCCTGTGTTACAATTCCTTGATAGGTTTGATCTTTATTCACCACTGGAATCATGCTCATATTGTGCATGGACATTTTTGAAATGATCTCAAACATATGAGTCATTTTATCTACAGTTACAACTTTAGCTTTTACCAAGACTTCTTCTACCGTTTGGTCCGGCGCCATTTCGTAGGCTTGACTTTCTGAGACAACACCTATAAGATTATTCTCTTCTACAACGGGTAATTCCTTTAGCCTATTCATGGATAACATGGTAAGCACATCTTCCGCTGTATCTTTAAGTCTAAGCGGATAAATTGTATTTGATATGATCTGACTGGCTAACATTACTGTAATAACTTAAATTTCTCTGTTTTTGTCTACCTATTTAGCAACTTTTGCTTTTCCTTGACATATTCTTCTTCTGATAATAAACCTCTTTTTCGCAACTCTACGAGTTTATTTAGCTGCGTAAGTATTAGATCGTTGTCCAATAGATTTTCTTTTGGTGCCGATAGCTGAGGGACTTTTTTTAAAGAAAAATTATTTGCAACAAAGCTGGCGTACTGCGATGAAATTCTTAGATATGCTAAATCTTCAATGGTTTTAATAGTTTCAAATTCCTTATAACCATTTCTAACAGCCATATCCAAATATCGTATTGAATCCTCCACATTTTCTAGTTGCGAATATGCACAAGCTAATTTAAAGTATAAGTCCTTATTATCAGGTTCTAGTTCAATGGCCTTCTTTAATTGCTTAACCGCTTCCTCTGTATCAAATTCCTCATATTTTTTGATCGCTGTTTTCTTATACGGATTAACCTTAGATCTAAAGTTCTTTTTAGGCGCCGATACTGGTTCTACTTTTGTACGGTTTCTTTGATATGGGTTTCGCTGACCTCTTGTTGGCCTGCCCGCTTGTTTTCCTATAGGCACCCGTTTATTATATCTCCTATCAAATTCAGCCTGGCCCATAGTCATGAACCTGAAGAAGTCGAAAAAGCCTAATAAGGTGGTTATTGGAAACCGTGCAGCCGTAAACATAAATAGCAGTATGTAAATAACACCAAACTTGGAGTCTCCTAAATAAAATCTATGGACACCAAAAGTGCCTAATACCAGCGCCAAAATGGCTGCCACGAATTTATTTTTCCTTTGCATAGTAAAGTTTATAACAGCTTACAAGTTAATATAGCGATGTCATCAATGAACTCTCCTTTTCCCTTATGAGCAGAAAGTCTTTCCATTAATTGACTATTAAAGGCTTTCGTATCTAGTTCATGGTGTTCCATGATAAACTGTTGAATCGTTTCATCGTCAAAGTAGTCATCATCTTCATTTTTTAGATCTGGTAACCCATCTGTAAAACAAAATAACATGGCTTCGTGTTCCAAGTCAATTATAGTCTCCTTTATTTCTGGCAATTTATCGAAAGCTCCGATGACGGTTGTGCCATCTTTTAGTTCACTCAACTCTCCCTTGTTCCATAAGTATGGTGGATAGTGTCCTGCATTTATATATCTCATTTGCTTTTTCTCGGCATCTATCTCAGCAATAAAAAAAGTAATGAAACGATCACTTTGTGTAATTCGATAGACAGCTTCATTTAAGGCATATATAAATGTTTCCAAATCACGATACTGGTATATTAAGCTTTGAAGCATCGCTTGAAAGTTTGCCATTAATAAAGCAGCAGCTACTCCCTTTCCTGAAATATCGGCTATACAAGCACAAACTCGCTTTTCGCCAAATTGTATAAAATCAATATAATCACCTCCTATACTAGAGTGAGGTTGGTATACATAATCCAAATCAAAATAGGCACTAGAGGGAGCACTTTGTGGAATTAGCATCTTCTGAACCTCTCGAGCTAACTCCATATCTTTTTTAATCCGTTCTTGTGTTATTTGTTGATTAAATAGCCGTTTATTTTCAATCGCAACTGCTATTATATTCGTGATAGTTGTTATGAATTGTATTTTATTATACAGATCCTCTTTATCCTTTATTCCTCCAATTAAAGAGTATGCTATAGGAAAGTCTTTATGGTATACTGGAATAATGATATCATAATCTCGTAACGTTGGACTTTCTTCTTCCTTTACCACAAACAGTCGCTTTATTGGTTTAATCTCATCTATAATCTGTTCGTGATTTACAAATTCTCCATTAATATGGGACACGCACTTCCAACTAGATTCTTCCCTGATATAGAGAATCATTTTTTTTATGCCCATTTCCCAACTTAGAAAGGATCTATACATTTGAAAAAGGTCCTCCGCATTCACGTTATCATTAATCGCTTGAGTAATGGTTAATAAACTTTTAATCTGAAGCTCCTTCAGATTGATTTCTTTCTCTAGTTTTTCTAATATTTTCAATTCTCTACTCAATATTGTTTATTTGTTGTAGCCCAATCCCTGACCGTATAACTCACAAAATTAAAACTAAGTACCAGCAACATAATACAAATTGCAGGACTTAATGCTAAAAACCATTTACCTGATAAGGCATATGCATAATTTTCATTTAATATATTTCCAAGAGAAGGGACGGGCGGTTGCACCCCAAACCCTAAATAACTTAATCCAGCTTCTATTAAAATAGCAATAGCAAAATTGGCAGCCGCTAATACGACTAATGGGTTGAGAATATTCGGTAAAATATGTCTAAATATTAGTCGTCCCTTACTATAACCTAGTAACTCTCCTGCTTTGATAAAAGACTCTTCTCTTAATGAAATGGTTTGCCCTCTAACAATTCTTGCTACATCTATCCATAAGGTTAGTCCTACAGCTAAGAATATTATGGTTAAACTTTTACCAAATGATAATACTATTGCGAAAACAAGTAGTATAGTTGGAATGGACCAAAGTGTATTTATTAAAAAAAGCAAAACATTATCAATCCATCCGCCGAAATAGCCGCCTATTAAGCCTAATAATATACCTACAGATAAAGAGATTAAAACAGCAAACAATCCAACCAATAGAGAAACTCGAAGTCCAAGAATAATTCGACTAAGAAGATCCCTTCCAAAACGATCAGTTCCTAACAAAAATCGTTTTTTATGGACACTATATTTGATGTCATTGTTTCTTTCAATGTTACTCTCCGTTCCTATTAGATTTTTGTATTGAATATTTTCTTTTCCTATACTGACCTCATTCACGGGTATGATACTCCTTCTAGATTCTTTGCCTCCAAATATTTCTGCGATCTTGCTTTTATCCTTAACGGCAGCATTCTTATTAGTAAGTGCAATGTATGTAGCTTTTTTGCCTGGATCACTTAAGGCTAATTCCGGTATTTGTTCATTAGCATATTTAGTTTTATCAGGTATTACTACATACGCAAAGACAGCAAGAAATAGACATATGGTTATAAAAGAAAAACCAAAGACACCTTTAGCTGAATAAAAAAATAATGATCTACTATTTTTAAAAGTCTTCACTGTAGTTTTTCGTTGTTCTTATGGCGCTCACCATCCCTTCTGTTTCGTTTTTTTACACCCCGCTCATACGCTGCTTCTAGATCTATATTCATTTGATTCGAAAGACAAGTCAAAACGAAAAAAATATCACCAATCTCATCTTCTATCATTCTTTTTTTCTCTTCCTCACTTTTTTGGACTTTAAATGACTGTTCGCCATATACCCTAGCTATTATCCGAGAAAGTTCTCCCACTTCTTCATTTAAAATGGCAAGGTTGGTTAGTTCATTAAAATATCGGACTCCTACTGAATTTATCCAAACATCTACTTCTTTCTGTATTTCTTTAAGTGTCACTATTCTTTGTTTTTAGAGTCGATAATTATAGTAACTGGTCCATCATTCAAAAGAGAAACCTTCATATCCGCACCAAATATTCCTTGCATAACAGTAATACCTAATGAACGTAATGCTTGACAGAAGTTTTCATATTTTTCATTTGCTACATTACCACCAGCAGCATTCATAAAAGATGGACGGTTACCCTTTTTAGTGCTTGCAAATAGTGTAAATTGACTGATAACCAAAATAGATCCTTCAATATCCATAATCGATACATTCATTTTTCCTTCCTTATCCGAAAATATTCGGAGCTTAGAAATTTTATTAGCTAGCCAGTCTATATCAGCTTCGGTATCAGTAGTCTCTACACCTAGTAAGATAAGATAGCCTTTTGATATCTTCGATACTTCTTTAGATTCTACGACTACAGATGCATGACTAACTCTTTGAATTACAGCTCGCATGGTGTGGAAAAGTAATTAATAAAAAAGGTTATCAACAGAGAAACTTAAAAATACAAGGAATTACATATAATTAAAATATTTAATATATAATTATTAACAATTCTTGCTACTTTAACCAACAACACCTTTTTAAACAACGCACTTACTAACAAAACAGAACATTCTGTTGATTTACTATTGATATACTATATAAACTAATAGATAAAGAAATCATAAGTGTGTTTAGAAGCTCATTCAATTATGTGGATATTATAAAATAGCAAGCTACTAACATATTAACAGCCCTTATATTAATTACTATATTCTTTTAAATAAATAATTAAAAATACTATTAGTCTGTTGACTCTGTGTAAATCAAAATTTGAAATTCAAAAACAACTTACATTAGCTTTGGTTTAGTAGAAAATGAAACTGGTTTATAGTGGAAAGTCGACGTTTATTTAGAAGAATAATTTGGTTAAATCTTTTCTTGGTCTTCCTAGTTATATCAGCAGGCTCTATAGTCAGAGCCACGGGTTCTGGGATGGGCTGTCCTGATTGGCCTAAATGTTTTGGTAAACTTATTCCCCCAACTCACATTGATCAAGTAAGTTGGAAGCCTAAGATTAAAGTGCGAAAAGGAGAGATGATCATAAGAAATGAAACTCTTTTAGTGGCTATTCAAAATTTTACTACATCTGATTCTTTTAATGCTACTAATTGGAAAAAATATGAGAAGCATGATTATGCTATATTTAATCCATTCCACACGTGGGTTGAGTTTATTAATAGATTAGCGACGGTTGTATTAGGTTTTCCTGTAATGCTAATGTTCCTGCTTTCCTTTTTCCGAAAGCATAATAAGAAATTAAATATATTCTTGAGCTTTTTGGTTGTTGCTCTCATTGGCTTTCAAGCTTGGCTAGGGAAAATTGTGGTAGATAGAAATTTAGAGGGAAGTACCATTACGTATCATATGATTGGGATTTTTGCCATTATCTCCTGTCTCTTGTTATTAGTTCATATAAATAAGCAAAAGGTCGTAAATAAAACTGCCAGCACTAAATCGACTATATGGATATCTGTGTTTGCCGTTATAATGACCTTAGTTATGGTTGTTTTAGGAACACAGGTTAGGGAAGAAATAGATATAATTGCTAAGCAGATTTCGGATAGATCTCAATGGATTGAAAATCTATCTTATATGTTTATTCTCCATAGAAGCACGTCTTGGATAATTTTAATAGTAAACGCTCTTCTTCTATATAAGCTCAGGAAGGCAATGGATTATAGATTTCAATTAATTATGATAAGTATTTTACTATTGTCAGAATTAATCTTGGGTATAGTATTAGCATATGCTAATGTACCAGCCGTTGGCCAGCCGCTTCATTTAATTTTAGCTAGCCTATTATTTGCTTTTCAAATGTATCTATTTATTCAGTTACGAGGGAATTATTTAAATTCTAGTATCTAACGTTTCTTCTTAGCTTGTTGCATTGGATTAGGCCTTTTAGGCATTTTATCCATGTAAAGATCAAATTTAGATTTTTCTGGTTGTGGTGGAAAGAAATTATTAGATCGGTCAGTATCTGCCGTTTCATAAAAAGGATCCAGTTCTATATTAGAAACTTGTTTTTCTTCGACAAATACTTTAGTCACTTCTTCACTGTTTATTTTCCAAATTTCAGCTGGTATTCTATACACTTTGTTACTACCATCAACGTAGTTAAATCTTACTATTACAGGCATTACTAAACCACCTATATTTTGTAATGTTAATTCATAATAGTATGAATTCTTATCAAATAGTTTCTTCTGACCTTCAGAAAGACTATTTCTTTTTCTTTCGAATTCTTCCCTATCTCTTTGTGTGATCTCATTCGGATCATAGGAATTATAGAAATCGAGTATGCTTTTATCATCATCTGCATACGTCTTTTTAATTTCTGTAGCATTTCTGATACTTGTTATGCCCACTATTTGCTCCGGTTTCTCTCTATTTTCTGGATTTAGAGATTCTAATTGGTATGTATTTACCTTAGATAAAGCTAAATCAACGTGATCATTTGTATAAAACCAACCTCGCCAAAACCAATCTAAATCGACTGCACTAGCATCTTCCATCGTTCTAAAAAAGTCAGCGGGCGTTGGATGTTTAAATTTCCATCGATTAGAGTATTCTTTAAATGCAAAGTCAAACAGTTCCCTACCCATTACGGATTCACGTAGAATATTCAGTGCAGTAGCTGGCTTGCCATATGCGTTATTTCCAAATTGATGAATAGATTCTGAGTTTGTCATAATGGGAGATATTTTGTTTTTATCTCCTTTCATATAATCAACAATCTTATGGGCATGGCCTCTTCTAGATGGGTAGTCCCTTTGCCAGTGTTGTTCGGTAAGAAATTGGACAAAGGTATTTAGTCCTTCATCCATCCAAGTCCATTGCCTCTCATCTGAATTAACAATCATAGGAAAGTAGTTATGACCTACTTCATGTATGATTACACTAATCATCCCATATTTTGTCCGTTCAGTGTAGCTACCATCTTCTTCACAACGTCCATAATTAAAACAAATCATAGGGTATTCCATTCCTATTCGTGCTGCGTTAATAGACCAGGCTACAGGGTAAGGGTATGGAAAAGTATAGTGTGAATACCATTTGATTGTATGCGCTACAGCTTTTGTAGAATATCGCTCCCATAAAGGATTTCCTTCTTTCGGGTACATTGACATTGCCATTACTTCTGTTCCGTCTTCTTGCTTTACATTCATAGCATCCCAAATAAATTTTCTGGAACTAGCAAATGCGAAATCACGGACGTTTTCTGCATAAAAGGTCCAGGTTTTTGAGTTTCTGGATTTACTTTCTTCTCTTTTCTCAGCTTCTTTTTGTGTGGCTATTATTACAGGCTGCTCAAATTCATTTTTAGCTTTATCTAAGCGATTTCTTTGCTCATTAGTAAGAACATCATCTGGGTTTTGTAATGTACCTGTAGCTGATACGAGGTGATCATCAGGGACGGTAATATTTACTGTGTAGTCACCAAATAGCAAGGTAAACTCTCCTCTACCTAGAAACTGTTTGTGTTGCCAACCGTACACATCATTGTACATACACATACGTGGAAAGAATTGGGCGATAGTATATAGATAGTTATCATCCTTTTCAAAGTATTCATAGCCAGATCGCCCACCAATTTTCATGCGATCATTGATATTGTACCACCATGAAATTGAGAAACTAAACTGTTCACCTGGGGCTAGAACTTCTTCTAAATCAATACGCATCATCGTTTTATTGATAGTATGATCAAGAGATTTACCGTCTTGATCGGCTACTTCTTCAATATTAAAGCCACCTTCGAAGCTTGGGTTTTGCATTCTATTTATAGTAAATGTAGAAGGGTTGTCGTCTATAGAGTTTGTTCTGATTTTATAAGTGTCAGAATCTTTTGCTCGCATATTCTGATCTAATTGTAGCCATAGATATGAAAGATGATCAGGTGAATTATTATAAAAAGTAATTTTTTCGCTTCCATGAATAGTTTGCTTATTATCGTCAAGAGTTATATCCATTTCATAATCTGCACGTTGTTGCCAGTATTGATGACCTGGAGCACCTGATGCAGTTCTATATGTATTAGGTGTAGGTAACTCTTGGTGCAACTGTCTAAACTTATTCAGATTAGTATTTTCCTGCCCAAATGAGAATTGAAAACCTAGGCATAGTAAAAATGTAATTATGACTTTATTCATGGTATTGAATTAAGCTGCAAATATATAAGCTTGAGAATAAGATATCTATAGTGAAAAGGGCATTATGTTCCACGTGGAACATATAATTTTCAATGAGCAAGACTAGTTTTTTCTATAATGTTCCACGTGGAACATTATTAAGGCTTATGAATCTACTTTCTAAAGATCTCATTTCTGCCTTTTGTTCATCAGTCTTATCATCGAATCCAGCGCAGTGAAGAATACCATGCACCATGACTCTGTGTATTTCAGATAAAAAGGGGATGCCCATAGATTGAGCATTATCCCTAATGCGGTCTATAGAAATAAATATATCTGTTTGCAAGGGTGATTCTGAATTGACAAATGTAATAATGTCTGTATAGTAGTCGTGTTGTAGATACTCCTTGTTAATCTGTAATAAGTAATCATCTGAACAGAATATATAATTTAGACCCTCTAGCTCTATAGAATAATGATCTATAATGCTAAGTAACCAAGATTTGTAGTTGTCAATTTGATTTAGGAGGAAATCTGTGTCCTCATAAAAAAAGTGAACCAATGCTGACTTATTTGTGGATATTAAATTGAAGTTCAACCGTTCGCCCGTTATCATGATAGGCTAAACGATCAGATAATGCTTGCATGATATAAACCCCGCGACCTCCGCACTCACCAATATATTCTGGTTTTGTTGGATCTTTAATTTCTCTTGGATCGAAGCCTTTACCTTGGTCTGATATAAAAAAGGTCAATGCGCTAGACGTTTCTTTATAATGGATATTAACCAACTTTGATTTGTCTTGATTATTACCATGAATAATGGCATTATTTACGGCTTCAGTTAGACTAACTAAAATATCTGGATGCTTAGCTTTTTTAAGTGTGCAATCACAGGTGAGTCTAGCAATGAATTGTTCTAGTTTCTGGATCTGACTTGGGCAGGAAGATAGTGTAAACTTTTTTTCTTCCATCATTCTAGGGTTTTTTAAGTGCATCATAATACTTATCTACTAACTGTTTATAGTAGGGTCTCAGTTCCGGAGAAACCTTTTTATATAATTCTAATTCCGCTTCCTTCTTTTTTAAATACTCTTGAATATTCGGCGGAAGTTCTTTTTTCTTTTCTTGGCCTTGCTCTGCCTTCCTTTTATTATCGAACTCTCGTTGTCTGTCAGCTTTGTCTGCTTCTAACAAACGAGTTTCAATATTTTGGGATCTTTTGATTAGATCATTATCTAATTGCTTATTCACAAGATCGCGTTCAATCTTGTTCATTTGGTCTATAATCTCTTGCAAACCTTGGCCTTGCTTACCTTGTTCTTGTTTTTCTTGTCTCAGGTCTTCTAAAGCTTTTCGTAATGCGGCTTGTTTAGCGGCAGCTTGAGCAAAATCCTTGGCTGAGTTTCCTCCTCCTTTTTTCTCACCCATTTTCTGAAGCTCCTTACCTAACTTTTCTTGCCCCTTAGTAATCTTGTCCATAGGTCCACCCCCGCCTTGGCCATTCGGTTTCGGTGAACCAGAACCACCAGGTTTATCACACATTTGGTTACCCGCCATCATAGATGCCATGCTTTGTTGCATCTTATTCATAGCTTCAGATAACATTAAGGCTAAATCATTGACATTCGTCATTGTGCGCCTTTGGTGACTTTGAGCATCCGGCTTTTTTCGATCCTCTAGTTTCTTTAAACTTTGAGACATATTTCTTTCGACTTCAACCACCTTATCAGTGACAAAGCTTTCTATATCAGAAACTCTTTTGCTTAATGCATATAAACTATCGCTGATAAGCTGAAAGTCATTTTTCAACTTAAATTGATTTTGTACTAAAGAAACGTATCGGGGGGTGTTTACTTCGCTTCTAGTGAAATCATCAACTAAGTCTTCTTGGTCGAAGGATAACTTAATTAAGTTTTCCAAAAGCTGGCGAAGAGCTTGCATGTCTTCTTGCATTTGTTCCATTTCACCAGCCTCCATTTGTTCCTGCAAAGACCCTGCCATCTGCTTCATTTTTTGAGCCGCTTTATTTTGAGATTTAGATGCTTCCTTATTCTCTTTTTGCTCTAGTTGTTCTTGACTTTTATCCAAGTCTTCTTGGATATCCTCCATCTCTTCTTCTGATTTTTCCTCATCCATAGGTTTGGGAAACTCCAGCTCTTCATTTTTCTCCTCTATCTTTTCCATCTCCTCTTTCAATTCCTCAAACTCTTCATTAATCTCCTCTTGTTCTTTTTCAAGTTCTTCTTGAGATTTCTTTTCTTCTTCTGTATCCTTAGCTAACTCTTCTTGCTTTTCTGCTAACTCTTCCATTTTTTCAATAAGATCTTGCATCTCTTTTTCTACCTCTAACTGCTTAAACAATTCAAGAAGCCGATCCATCTCTTGTTCCATTTGCTGCTCATTCATCTCAAAATCTTCAACCTGTTGCATCATATCTTCTTTGTTCAACTCCTGCATCAGTTCCTGTATTTGCTCCATTAAGTCTTGCATCTCTTGATCAATGCTTTCCTCAAATAGCTCCTGAATTTTTTCTTGCTTTTCAAGAATCTCCTCTTTGCGCTCTGTAAACTCTTCTTGATTTTTTAGGTTCTCTTCAAATTTCTCTTTAGCGTTTTTAAGCTTTTCTTCAATTTCCTTTTGACGCTCAAGCAGTTTTTCTAATTCCTTTTGTTCCTGCCAACTAGGCTCTTTCTTTTGGAGTAATTTCTCCCTTAATTTCTTAAGGTCCTCTTGAAGCTTTTTGGATTCTTGAAGTGCTTCTTTTAACTCATCTTTAATTTCCTCTTCGTTTTGCTGTTCTTCTTCTTCAAATTGCTCAACGGTAGGTTTTTCAAGAGAATAGATTTCAGTTTTGCTTGACTTACTCCCGTTTACTTGATCATTATCAAACACTTCAAAATAATAACTAAGACGGTCACCTGGTTTTAAATCCATGGTGGCTTGATCTAGTATGTATTCATAAGAGGCTTGTTTGCTAGGCTTTTGTAATAAAGGGATACTTTTCTTTTCTCTGGTTCTACCGCTCTCTTCGACTATAGTATAATTAAACCGAAGTGACTCAATACCATAGTCATCTGCTGCACTACCTACAAAGTAGAAAATATTGGCGTCTAATGAGTCTTGAAATCGAGTTGCAGATATGGTAGGGTAGTTATCTGGTAATACAGATACTTGGTATATCATAGAATCAGAAACAATCATGTTATCATTCTTGACATGCACTACATAAGAAGTGCTTTGCATCATTCGCTTAGACTGGGAAAATGTATTTCTCCTTGTTTGAGTAAATGGTTTTTTGACATTACCAAATCTCATCCATAAGCTATCTGCATTATTTGTATTATATACCCACTTTATGGTAGTTCCTTGTGGTACGAAAGCATCACCAAGATTATCTAATGTCTCGTCTTTTCTCCCGGTATAACTTGGATAATCTACAATTAGGGAAAAATCTTCGACTGCTGCTTTAGGAAGCATATTCAATGTGTACTTCTTTGAAGAGTATGGTCCCGAGAATATGGAAAACTCTTGATTCTTTTGGATATTCTTAAAAACAAAGGAATACCTATCTAAATCTTCTTTGGCCAATTTATATTGGAAATCGCCTAAATCGATGAAAGCTTCATCAGGCAAGGTATTACCGTCAACCTTTATATTCAATGGAAAGTCTTCTCCTTCTAATACATCAAGTACATTATTTTGTACCGTAAAGTGGAAGGGAGCTGCACGCTCAAATTCGATATCATTATTAATAATTCTATGGGTGCTATCTGAAATTAAACTGGGTGCTGCAAATAAGATAAACAAAAGAAGTAAAAAAGGAGGTAAGGCATATTTTACATACTTCTTATTAGCCTTTAGGTCAATGGCTGACTTAAAAGGGATTAACTTGATGTTATTAATTTTTTGCTCGATGCTGGCATTGATCAGTTCATTATTTTGAGACCCTTGTGTTTTTAGTTGTAAAATATTCAGAAGCCTATCTTTTACATCCCCAAAATGCTCCCCAATAATATTCGCTGCTTTTTCGTGGGAAAGGGTGTTACCTAGCCTGAAATATTTCAAGAGCGGAGACATAATGAAGTAGGCTAAGCTTACAATTGAAACACCCAAAAAAGAAAAGAAAAACACCTTTCGTATTCCCTTGTCAAAGTAGAAGTAATACTCTAATAAATTAAATAGTAAAAAGAGTGCTAGAACAATAGATGCAGTATATAATGCACCTCGAATGATCTTATTTAAATAGAACTTCCTCGTAAACTGATCTAAGCGCTGGATCAAAAGATCATAACTATTCATATAGGGTGTATTTTACCTCTGTAAAGGTCTTATTATAAGAACAATAAATAAATTTCAATATTTCTACTGAAAAAGGCAACCGTTTATTTTGCTAACACGGCTTGAATATAGCTTAAACGGTCTTCATTTTGACGCAAAAGCTCATCATAAGGGACCAATTCTGCAATGTCCTTTAGCAGAACAAGGCAGACATTCTTTGACGCAGTCTTAGCATGTTCCGAATATGCCTTTTCAAAAACAGCAAAATATTCGTTTAATGAAGCCAGCAGGTATTTGCTATCTGATTTTCGTAAGAGTTGAATATGTTGATCAATGAATGCATAATTCTTCTCTTGGATAGCATTGTCCACTAAAGATATAAAGAAGCTATTATATTTTTCAAGACCACTGTAAGAGTACAGCCCTGCAATGGTGTTTATTAAAGGATAGACTTTTTCTAATTGTTGTGTTTCAATGATATCTAAAGTGGCTGCTGAGTCAAGGTCATAGGACTCATATAAGGCATATGAGAGCAGTCGGTATGAGCCTTCATTTAATAAAAGAGATTGTACGATCTCTTTATGAGTTTGTGGTTCATGAGTTTTTAAATAGGCAAGACAAGCCACTTTTACATCGCTACTATATGTAGAATGAAAGAGTGTAGTTACGTTATCTAGATTACGTAGTTGTCCTAATTTTTCAAAAGCTTTAGTAGTCAATGTAGCATTATTGAATGCTAACACTTTTTCAAACTGCTTACGAGAGATGCTATCCGAAAAACTTAGGGCATTATATAGGTGTTGATAGTTTTCGCTTAGATTAATAACAACGTTCCAATCCTCGGCAGGCCTACTTTCATTTATACTAGCCATAAGGTAGCTGTCTGGGTCTGCCAAAATCAAAGAAGGTGTTTTTCCATGATTTGGAAAAGAGACCTGTTTTTTTCTAGAATCAATTACACAATCAAAATCAACAAATGTGCTATCTGTATAATATACTCTGGGTCTTAAGGGTAGTATAAAAACGGGCTCTGACTCTGGCGGTAACTGTGTTTGTTCTACAACAATATAACAACTGTCTTTATCAAAGCTATAGTCAATATAGAGACTAGGGTGTCCATGCCCAAAATACCATTGATCAAAAAACCAATTTAAATCTAAACCCGTCAGGTCTTCATATATCAAACGTAAATCATGAATTTCTACTGATTGGAATTCATGCTGGCTCAAATAGTTTTTAATGCCTTCAAAAAAGGCTGTATCACCCAAATAATAACGAAGCATGTGTAAAACCATTCCTCCTTTATTATAGGAGTGTGCATCAAACATGTCTTCTTTATCTTCATAGGAGAAGTGAATTAATGGATGCGTACCAAAGAATTGAGTAGAATATAGATATGATGCAAATTCATCTTTTCTATGTTCATCTGCATCGAATAGTCCATACTTGTGATTTAACCATAAATATTCACCATAATTTGCAAAACCTTCATTTAAAGTAAGATTGGCCCAACTTTCACAGGTTACTAAATTTCCGAACCAATGATGAACTAACTCATGGGCTACAATTTTGTCATTATTAGCATCGAGAAGCTCCCATTTATCTTTCTGAACAAAGTCCCCAAAGATGACAGCACCGGTATTTTCCATAGCTCCAGCCACAAAATCATGTACCGCTATTTGAGCATATTTGTCCCAAGGGTATTCATAGTCAAATAAATTGGAAAAGTAGTCCAACATTTCTGGCGTATGTGCAAAAATTTCTTTTGCTGATTCTTCATATTCGAGATCCACATAATAGTGAAGGTCTATATTATTCCAGGTCTCTCTTGAAACATAGAAATCACCCACAGCAATCATAGACAAATACACGGCATGAGGAATCAATTGACTCCAGTGATCTGTTCTTGTTCCATCATTATTATTAGTAGAAGAAAGCAATCGACCGTTAGACAGCGTTTGCAAACTATCAGCCACGGTAATGTAAATGTCTTGTGTAGTATTTTCGTTTGGCTTATCAATTGTCGGAAACCAACGAGAGTTGTTTTCGGTTTCACCTTGTGTCCAAATTTGAGTAGGTTGACTGGATACTCCATCCGGATCAATAAAGAATAGACCCTTGTCTGCTTCTGACGCATTAGGACCTGGCAAAACAGGAGCATTTGGATTGGCTACGTAATCAATTTCAAGCTGAATAGTATCTCCTTTATACAAGGTGTCTTGTAAGGCCAGAAATAACATTGAACTATCATAAAACACATTACTAATCTCAATATTGGGAGACTGGACATTCTTTATATCCATCTTTTTAGCATCAATTTCTAATGTGTTGATAGGGTAGTAGTAGGGCGTTAGTTCGATAATGGCTTTTCCAGGCAGCTGCCGATTCTCCCAATCAATAGATAAATGAAGTTCGGTGTGTAGTAAATCGACTCGCCTTTCAGCTGAAGGATTGTATACAGGTCTTGAATAGCTAAAGCTATCAACTCTTGGAGCTGAGACCACTAAAGTGTCTAACCATTTAGTTTCCCAGTCATCATCTAAGGCCACCGTTTTTGTTCCTATGCAGGAAATAACATTGAACAAACAGCAAACAAAAAACAATGGAAAATAAAGTTTAGTCCGCATCTGGTGCTAGTTGAATTTTCAGACCGTGAAGTTCTTTTTGGATAGGTAATTGACAACTAAGGCGGCTATTCTTTTCAACAAAAAACGCTTGATCTAGCATATCCTCTTCATCATCACTGGGTGATGGTAAATTGTGATCACTAAGTATATAACAATGACAAGATGCACAAAGAGCCATACCACCGCATGTTCCTTCTACGGGCAATTCGGCAGCTCGTAGAATCTCCATGACATTGAAATTCATTTCTGTAGGTGCTTCAATAACATGATCGACACCTTCTCTGTCTGTTACTGTTATTTTTATTTCTTCCATTAAAAGCTGTTTACCCCTGAAACAGTGGTATACTTGAAACTTAACTTTTGGTCTGGGTACACTCTTTTAAATGCAGATTGGACCATTAAGGTTGCTTCGTGAAAACCGCAAAGAATTAGTTTAAGTTTCCCTTCATAATTATTTATATCGCCGATAGCATAAATTCCGTCAACATTGGTACTATAGTCTAAGGTATTTACATCGATAGCACTTTTTGATATTTGAAGACCCCACTCAGCTATAGGCCCCAATTTCGGTGAAAGACCAAACAAGGGAATAAAATAGTCTACATCAATCCATTGATTCGTATCCGTTTTTACTTCTACGGATTCCAAAGTATTAGTACCACGAACACCAACAGCTTGTGCTTCTGTAATAAGATCTATTTTACCTTGTTTAGCGAGTGCAAACACTTTATCAACAGAATCTAATGCTCCCCTAAAAGAGCTTCTTCTATGAATAAGTGTAATTTTTTTAGCGATCTCACTCAATTCAATGGTCCAATCCAAAGCAGAATCTCCACCACCTGCTATTAATAACTCTTTATCTCTGTATTTTTCTGGGTCACGAACCATATAATCAACGCCATTATCTTCAAAGTTTGCCAAACCCTCAATAGGTGGCTTTCTAGGTTCGAAACAGCCTAGACCTCCTGCAATTGCAATTACTTTGGCTTTTATCTTTGTCGCTTTATTGCTTGTAACTACAAACGAACCATCTTCCGTTTTTTCAATTTGACTAGCTTTTTCTCCCAATGTGAAACTAGGCTTGAAAGGCGATATTTGTTCCATTAAATTATCTACCAAATCTCCAGCCAAGATCGATGGAAAGCCCGGAATATCATAGATGGGTTTTTTAGGATAAATCTCAGAAAGTTGACCTCCTACCTTTGGTAAGACATCTATTAAGTGACAACGGAGTTTTAGAAGCCCGGCTTCAAAAACGGTAAACAAGCCACAGGGTCCGGCTCCGATTATTAGAATGTCTGTATTAATCATGTAATTAGAATTAATAGATATTAACAAGTGTTGGACAACATAGTTCGTCTATTAAACAGCCAAAATTAAATATATTTGAAATCATAATTCCGCTCGCGCCCCATTTGGGGATTTCCATCACCATAAATCAAAAAATATGCTAGTTAAAAGCTTTGCTAGCGCAGTAGAAGGTATAGATGCTCAAACAATAACTGTTGAAGTCAATACGGGAGGAGCTGTAGCTGCAGGAAAAAACTTTTATCATGTAGTGGGTTTACCAGATAATGCAGTAAAAGAAGGGTTCCAACGAATAGAGGCAGCCATTAAAAATGTGGGATACGACATGCCAAGAATAAAAACGGTGGTAAACCTTGCGCCAGCCAATATTAAAAAGGAAGGCTCATCGTATGATCTACCGATTGCGCTAGGAATTTTAGCGGTAACGAATCAAATTCCTAAGGATCTGTTAGATAACTATATAGTAATGGGGGAGTTATCCTTAGATGGATTATTGCGACCTATAAAAGGAGCTTTACCTATTGCCATTCAATCAAGAAAAGAACTTTTTAAAGGGATTATACTACCCAAAGAAAATGCAAAAGAAGCAGCTATTGTAAATGACTTAAACATATATGGAGTTAAGAATTTAAAAGAAGCTATTGATGTGATAAGCGGTAAAGAAGGGATAGCTAAAACGGAATATGATACAAGAGATCTTTTTGCTGATACAGTAGGAAAATACAAGGAAGACTTTAGTGATGTAAAAGGCCAGCAAAATATTAAACGAGCCTTAGAAATATCAGCAGCAGGCGGGCATAATGTGATTTTAATAGGGCCTCCAGGGGCGGGAAAAACAATGCTAGCAAAACGCTTACCTAGTATATTGCCAAACCTTAGTTTGCACGAAGCTTTAGAAACGACTAAAATACATTCTGTAGCAGGGCAATTAGGAAAAAACACATCTTTAGTTACAACTAGGCCCTTTAGATCGCCCCATCACACAAGCTCAGATGTAGCTATGGTTGGTGGAGGAACGAATCCTATTCCAGGAGAAATTTCCCTGGCTCATAATGGGGTCCTTTTTCTTGATGAGTTACCCGAATTTAAACGAAGTGTTTTAGAAGTAATGCGACAGCCTCTTGAAGAAAGGATGGTGACCATTTCAAGGGCTAGAGTGAGTGTTGATTACCCAGCTTCTTTTATGCTTATTGCTTCAATGAACCCATGTCCTTGCGGTTATTATAACCATCCGGAAAAAGAATGTGTTTGTGGTCCGGGATTAGTAAAAAAGTATCTAAGCAAAATTTCTGGGCCTTTACTGGACAGAATAGATCTTCATGTAGAGGTAACGCCTGTTGACTATAATGCACTTTCTCAAGAAGATCCAAATATGGAAACAAGCGCTGAAATAGGATATCGAGTGAAAACGGCAAGAGAGATACAAGAAAAGAGATATGAGCAGGCTTCAGGTGTCTTTACTAATGCACAGATGCCAGCTAAAATATTTCAAGAAGTCTGTAATCTAGATAACGCTAGTCAACTATTACTAAAAACGGCCATGAAAAGATTGCAATTATCTGCAAGAGCCTATGATAGAATTCTCAAGGTGGCAAGGACAATAGCCGATTTGGACTCCTCCGATAATATTCGAATGGAACATATTGCTGAAGCGATTCAGTTTAGGAGTTTAGACAGAGAAGGATGGGCAGGATAGTTACTCTTCTTCACTAGATAAAGCGGAAGCTAAGATATTCCTAGAGTTTAGGAAGTGAAACCACTTTAGCACTTTTTTCATATCGCTTACATATACTCTATCCCGATCATAGTCTGGTATTATATTTTCGAAATATGAAGTAATGCTGTTTTTATCTGCAGAAGACTCAGGTACAGGTTCAGTTTCTTTTTGAGCCAGCATTTTTTTAAATACTTCAGACAACTCGACAGTATCAGTAATAGTGTAGATGGCTACTGTTCCCAATGGTGTAAACTGATGTTTTCTGACAGAGCAAAATTTGGACTTTCCAGAGTCCAGATCATCAACGACTAAACCATTATTTCTAGAGGTATTAATCTTAAATATTCCAGATAAACCACTAACAGAGACCAAATCATCAAGCTTCATTGCCTTTTATTTTTTGCTGCAAAGAAACCAAAAAATAAATTAGTTGGCCCAAAATTTATGTCTGACTAGTTGACCAGAGGAATCTTCGGCTATAAGAAAATAGACACCTGGAACCAAGGCCACATGAATTCTATTATCTTCTAAATGTTCGGTATAATATAAGCGAGTGCCATTGGAAGATAAAATAGTTATAGCTTTAATATCCTGTAAACAACTCGTGTTACTTAATTGAAGAACACCAGCAAGGTAGTGACTACCTAAATCACACGAAAGCAGATTTTCGTTTATAGATGTTGGTATTTCAGCATATTGATTAAAAAATTCAATAGTGGCTCTAGTAGCAGGGTCAACACATCCGCCATGGTCCTGGCTAGGAGCCACATCAATAGCCATCAGATCCAATGCTCCATTTGCTTGCATAATAGAATCGGCATAAACAGCATTTTGAAAAGTCACTTGATCATCATTAGTGCAATAAAAAAGACGAGTAGGTGCTTGAGGAACCCAATCTAAAAGATCGTTTTTTGCTAATCCTTGAGACACAGGATGGCTGGGGTCGTTGAAAATGGCATTTCTAATAGAATCGTGTATCATAGCCCTAGGATAGAACCCCCCTTCATTAATAACTAACCACTGTAGTAATAGTGTATTTAAGTCCCATAGATTAATCTCTTCATTTTTAAATTGCTCTACTAAAGGAACGAGTTCTTCTTTAAAGATGTCTGAGATTTCGTATCCTGCTAATAGATCTGGAAAAGCCGCTTGTATAGACAAGGTAACCCAAGCCAAATAGCCGGCAAATAAGTACGGATCTTCTCCCAAAGTAAATTCAATCATTTTTTCGGAAACACTGTAAGGACCACTAGAGTGTGCTCCAGCAGTAATATTCATGCCTTCGGGGTTATCCCGTTCAACCATTCTGTGAAGAGCCATAGAAGCATGTCCTCCTTGAGAATAGCCAGTTATAAATACCTGTTCATTTAATTGCAAATTAAGACCCTCGTCCATTTCTGTTAAGGCAACGTACATGTCTCTAGCTGCCCAAGCTTCTGATTCTGCATGAATATATGGATGAACACCAGGACTTACGCCAAGACCAATGTAATCTGGAAGTATTGTGGCATACCCTTCGGTGGCATACACCAATCCTAAAGTATAGCCCCCTTGCAGATTTGAGGGCACATCATTTCTTCCTCCAACAGTTCCATGTTGATATATAAGGGCAGGTTTGACGTCATCATTAACAGGAAAACAAGCTAAGCCACTGGCGGGATGTAGTTCACCTGCTAGATTATCCGTATTATAAATGACTCGATATAAATCTACATCATAAGTTGCATCTATATCTAAGCTATTACTAATAGTAGCTTTACTAATAGTTTGTATATATGTATACTCAATTAATTGCTGTCCTATTAAAGAATGAGTTAATAGCAATAGGAATAAATGTAATAATGTCTTCATGACAATGAATTTATAGTTGAATAGAAGCATATTAAAATTAGTCTTTCTTATGCTATTTTTGCAATCTTTAAAATGAGACCATTGAAGTTTTTACCGATCTTGACAGTTTTAGTCATTTTGTGCTCTTGTGTTCCTCCTGAAACAAAAGAGCAGAACAGCGTAAATATTGATTTATCTAGTAAACAAAATCAACGGATACTCACACACCGTCTTGATAAGACTCTTGATAGTCTTTTTTATTATTTAAATAGTGATAATGCCAATCATAGATTTCTAGCAGCAGGTTCTTTTGACAGCCAATCAGATGAAGCAGCGATAAAGAAAAAGTTGATAGAAAAGTTATCCGATAATAACATTGATATTCGGACAAGAGCAGCATACGGATTGGCTCAATCTAGAGACGCTTCGTTAGCAAAAACACTCATGGGGTTCTTTAAACAAAGAGACACTATATCGGTGGATAACAAATTTAACGCACAGATTATTCAGTCAATGGGTGATTTGGGTGACGAAAAAGTCCTTCGATCGTTAAGCACCATATCCACATATAGACCTACAGATACACTATTATTGGTTGCACAAACCAGAGCTATCTATAAAATGACATTGCGGGGTATTAACTCAGCTAGCGCAACAAGCCTTATGGTTAGCTATGTAACCAACCCAGAAATACCAATAAAGGCTCGTCTTTATGCTGCACATTATTTATCAAGATCAAGTGAACTTGACATTGAGCAGCACAAGTTTCAGATCGCTAACCAAATGATTAAAGAAAAAGATGTCAATGTCAAGATGGCTTTAGGACTCGCATTAAAGCACACACAAGATCCGGATATTCAAAATATAATAAATAGCACCCTAGAAGGAAATGAAGATTATCGTGTTAAGATAAATTTGATTCGTGCGCTACAGAACTATGATTATATTAATTCAATTGAAATAATCATGGCATTATTGTCTGACGAAAACCAGAAGCTTGCACTTACTGCAGCTAGCTATATCGCCAATGGGGGCAATAAAGAAGATAGTGGCATATATCGTACAGCGGCTCAAAACGCAGACAGCACGATATTGAAACCAAAGCTATACGAGGCTTTTTTTCAAGCCATACCGTATTATTATACTAAGACTAGAAACGCAGCTAGATATGATATTCAACAGCTGCTAGAGCTAGAGCAAAATCCAAGAATGATAAGCGCTTATTTATCGGCCTTGGGTCAAGATATCAATAGTTATGAACTCATAAATAAAGTTGCAGAAGAAAGCAATGATGCGATTGTTCTTTCGGCTGCGGCAAGAGCTCTTGGTTCTATTTTATCCAACGAACGATTCAATGCGAACTTTAAAGGATCTTCAAGATATGCAAGAAGAAAAATCTTAGGATATCTAGAAACCATGTTCGAAAAGAAGGATATTGGCGTTTATACAGAAACGGCATTGGCACTAGCAAACCCAAAGAGTGAAGCTAAACTAAACTTGGATTCACTGCGCTTTCTAAGAAGTGCATATAAATCCTTGCAGTTTCCAGAAGACCTTGAGGCTGGATTAGCTTTGGCCAAAGCGGTAAACTTTCTCACGGATAGTGTGGAAATTAAACCGCCAAAGTCAGCCGCCTTTAAAAAGTTGAATTTTGGCATATTGGAAAAGGTTCAGGATTCAACAAGAGCAATGGTAAAAACAACAAAGGGCGTTTTTGAGTTGGTTTTCTTTCCTGAATCGGCACCTTCTTCTGTAGTAAACTTTATCGAATTAAGTAATGACAATTACTACGATGATAAAGTCTTTCATAGAGTAGTACCAAACTTTGTGATCCAAACAGGGTGCAACAGAGGAGATGGATATGGAAGTTTACCTTTTACAATACCATCAGAATTAGGTCCAAAGTATTATGATGATGCAGGCTATGTGGGCATGGCTTCTGCAGGAATAGACACAGAATCAAGTCAATGGTTTGTAACACACTCTCCAACGCCACACTTGGATGGAAGATATACTATTTTCGCTAAAGTGATCCAAGGGATGAACGTTGTCCATGATATAGAAGAGGGAGATAAAATCCTTGATGTAATTATTAAAAACTTATAACCTTGAAACAAACAGCTTTAACAGCCATACACGAAAGCCTAGGGGCAAAGATGATGTCATTTGGTGGATATAATATGCCTCTGCAATACAGTAGTATAACCGAAGAACATAATTGTGTTCGAAATAATGCAGGTTTGTTTGATGTGTCTCATATGGGCGAATTTATTGTCAGAGGAAAAGAAGCCTTAGCATTAGTGCAAAAGATTAGCTCTAATGATGCCTCAAAACTGTTACCTGGAGATGCACAATACAGCTGTCTTCCAAATGAAAACGGAGGTGTAGTGGATGACTTAATTGTATATAGGCTTTTTGAAGACCAATGTAGTGAGGGGGAACAAGCATTTATGTTAGTTGTAAATGCCTCGAACATAGAGAAAGACTGGGAGTGGATTAATCAAAGTAATACGTTTGACACAAAAGTTATTGATATTTCAAAGCAAAGCAGTTTACTTGCCTTGCAAGGCCCTAAAGCCTTGGATATTTTAAAAGAGCTTGTCGATTTTCCACTGGAAGAGCTGAAGTACTACACCTTCAAAAAGGGTACTGTTGGCGAAGTAAAGAATGTGCTCATTTCAAATACGGGATATACAGGAAGTGGAGGATATGAACTTTATTTTGACAATAAGGATGCAGAATATATCTGGAAACTATTAATGGATAATGGTAAATCTTATGGTATTTGCCCAGCAGGACTGGGAGCCCGAGATACCTTGAGATTGGAAATGGGATATTGTCTGTATGGACATGAATTAAGTGATGATATTTCTCCTATCTCAGCGGGCCTATCTTGGATAGTAAAAACGAAGAAAGAGGCTAGTTTTTATTCAAAAGAAACATATAAGGCTCAACGGAAAGAAGGTACAGAAAAGCGACTAGTGGGCTTTGTGGTTAACGACAGAAGGGTGCCCAGACAAGGATATACCATTTGTAATATGCAAAAGCAAGCCATAGGAGAAGTGACATCCGGCACTATGTCGCCTTCATTAGAAGTCCCTATTGGACTCGCATTTGTGGAAAAGGCATACAAAACAGAAGGAACATCTTTGCTTTTGGAAATTAGAGGCAAACATTATCCTATTACAATTACAAAACCACCCTTTTATAAAGTCTGAATTTGTTTGAACAAAAGTTAGGTATATACCATTTATACTGATGCACAGAGCTTTATGGAATATACAGAAGCAAAACAGACCTTTGTTAAAAAGTGGGGAGACTTTGCGGTAAGCTGGGGAACCAGTAAGAGCCTTGGTCAGATTCATGCATTACTTCTTATTGCAAATAAGCCCATGTGTGCAGATGAGATTATGAACATCTTGAAGGTTTCGCGAGGAAGTGTAAACATGAACCTCAGAACCTTGATGGACTGGAACTTAATCCATAAGCAACATGTAAACGAAAACAGAAAGGAGTTTTTTGAAGCAGAAAAGGACATCTGGAAAGTGTTCTGTTGTATTGTTACACACAGAAAGAAAAAAGAACTAGACCCTATGATTGAGGTGCTAGGTCAGATGGAACAAGTAGAAGCATCATGTTCAGAATCTAAGGAATTTGTAAAGACGATTAAAGATCTACAGCTCTTTTCCACTAAAGCAGATACGGCTTTAGCAAATATTATTAAATCAGAACCTAACTTCCTGATATCAGCGTATTTAAAAATGCTTTCCTAAAAAGCTATTTTTATAAAATTCATTGATTTAACCTAACAGCTTTCCAAAAGTTATATCTTGCTTCAATAAGTCTATTCTAAAAGCCAAAGAAGTGAAGATATCAGGATTTAAAGCCGTATTTCCGAATGAAAAGCTAATTCCATCGGTAAGAACATTTACCGAGAATGTTAAGAAAGACTATCAAAGTCTCAGAAAGAACGGTCTTTTTTACAACACAACTCAGGAAGGAATATTTGTATATAAGATATCATATGCTGGGCAAGAGCATTTAGGTTTGGTTTGTTGTACCAATGTTAAGTCCTTAGAGGATGGGTCTATTCAAAGACATGAACACACATTGGCAGAGAAGGAGCAGATCATGATCCAATTGATGCTTCAGAGAAATGCCATGGTAAAACCTGTTCTTTTGACCTACCCTAAGCAAAAAGAAATCCATGCCTTTTTAAGAGGAGTTTGTAAGAAAAGAAATCCGATTGCTACATTGAGCTATTCAGAAAGTGAGAATCATAGTTTTTGGAGCTTGATCAAAACTGAAACAACGAAACTGATAAATCTATTTGAGACTAAGGTCCCCGAAACCATGATAGCCGATGGACATCATCGGTGCTCTACAAACCTGTTAATGTATAAGTCAAGTGGGGAAAAGAAAAAATATCAAAAACTATTTACAGCTCTCTTCTCTAATGATGAGCTAAATGTACTTGACTTCAATCGAGTCATTAACTTGAAAGCCATGATGAATCCGTTAAACTTTATGGCACGGATATCAAAATATTGCGATATAAAACCAATTAAGAAAGGAACAAAACCCAAGAAAAAGCATGTCGTAACCATGTACCTTAATAAAGACTGGTATGAACTTAAGTGGAAAGACAAATATGTGAAGAAGAATAGAAATACGGATCCAGCCCTTTTCAATGACTTAATTTTAAATCGAATTCTAGGTATAGAAGATGTTCGGACAGACACAAGAATAAAATACTTAAGTGGAGAAGTTCCTCTTGAAAAATTGGTATCCACCACGGATGGTTATGAAGAAGGTGTAGGCTTCTGCATTTTTCCTTTGGATATAAATTATATAAATGGAGTCGTAGCAAAAGGGGAGACCCTTCCACCAAAAAGCAGCTATTTTGTACCTAGGCTTCGTAATGGAATAATAAATATGGATTTCGAACTTGAGTATGCAAAGTAATCTGACGCGTTGTTTTTCAGCAGACTGCATTTTTCCGATTGATCAACCGCCCATAGAGGACGGATACATTCTCTTAGACCAAACAGGTAAAATTTTAGAATTAGGAAGATTGGTTGATACCAGTCATACCATTGAAAGACATGTACAGGGTATTATTCTACCAGGTCTTGTAAATACACATTGTCATTTGGAATTATCGCATTTAAAAGGACGTGTAGAGACAGGGACGGGATTGTTATCCTTCTTAAAGAAGGTGGTGGCCTTTAGAGACACAGACCCAGAGGAGATCCAGCAAAAAATTGTTCAAGCAGATGCAGAGATGTTTACCAATGGTATTGTTGCTGTAGGAGACATTTCAAACTCCGTTGATACTGTTTTATGTAAAGAAAAAAGCCCTATAAAATACTACACTTTTATAGAGATGTTTGACTTTATGCAGCGATCCATGACCCAAGGCACTATAGAACAGTATGAAAAAGTCTATGCGGCCCATAGTCAGAATAATAAGAACAGAAAAAGTCGGGTTCCTCACTCGCCTTACACGGTAAGTACAGCATTAATGCAATTTATTGGGGACCACATTGATCCTAAGGATACCATTTCGATTCATAACCAAGAAACACCAGCCGAGAATGAATTTCTAGAAAAGAAGAAAGGAGACTTTCTATCTTTTTTCTCACATTTTGGTTTTGAAAATATTGACCTGGAACCGATTGGAAAACCATCTATTCATTATAGCTTACAGCAATTAAATCCAAAAGCAAAAACACTTTTTGTGCATAATACAATGACAACAAAAGCGGACATTGAAGATGCACACTCTTGGTCTGATAATGTGTTTTGGGCCACATGCCCTAGTGCAAACCTATATATAGAGAACAGGCTCCCAGATTATTCTTCGTTTATAGATACTAGAGCTGTCATGACGATAGGAACAGATAGTTTAAGCTCTAATTGGCAATTATCCATTTGGGAGGAAATGAAGGTTATTAAAAAGTACAATAGTTATATTGATCATGATACACTTTTTACTTGGGCTACGCTAAATGGCGCTAAAGCACTTTCTTTTGACAACGAATTAGGAAGTTTGCAAGTAGGAAAAAAACCTGGGTTAGTGGCCGTAGAACTAGACTATAATAATGGTGATTTTAATATTGAACACACAAACGCTTATAGATTAGATATTTGAGCATCAACCCACTGTAATTCCTTACTTAGATCTACATAGGAATAATTTTGTGAAACAGCCATGATTCGCTCTTGTAACAATCGTAGCCTTTTAGCATTACTTTCTGAATATGGATGTATGGCTTTATGGTCCAATGCCGATTGTAATGAGGAAAACAATTGTATTGCTTCTATACTTTCTTTTGAGAATGCCCAATCTACAAACCTGGCCAAGATGTAATCTATGGACTGAGGGTTCGGGTGTACCAAATCCTCCTTGTAAAACCTATAATCCCGCAATTCGTCAATCATGATCTCGAAAGCAGGGAAGTAGGCGACCTTTTCAAATTGGGCTATAATCATATCAATAGCAACCCTCAATACTGCTTTACTAAGACTGTTTTCTACCAAGCCACTTTTAATATGCCTAATCGGACTTATGGTAAGAATCACGGAAAGGGAAGGGTTAATAGTAAACAATTGATCAAACACACTAGAAAACACAGAAACGATTTCAGTTGGATTAAGCTGTTTTATTTCAAAGTCCTGTGCAGGTCTTTTATGACAATTGTTTACAATAGACTTTGTGGAAGCTTCCACATGAACTAGAGACGTCCCAAAAGTGATGACCAAAACGTCCACCGCCTTTACTTTTTCGTGCAAATGAAGGATCGCGGACTGTATTCCATGTAAGAAATCGTCTTCTTGATCTTTATTGAATTGACCATGAAAATCATTATGGAAATACAATTCTTGTCCTTTTTGGGCAGTTAGAATACTATCCCCATCTGTATGTAAGGCATATTCTAAATGTTTAGCAATACTAATAGGATTATAACTAATTCCGGTTGGATTAATGGAGGCACGAATTTTGGATGATGAACTAAGGCTGGCAAAGTTGTTTGCGAAGCAAGACCCCAAACAAAGAAATTGTTGCTCATGAAGCAGCTTTTTGGTAAGATTTTCAATCTTAATAGGTGTAAACCATTTGATTGGTGTCATATAAGTGATTCTAATTATTACGATTAAAAAAATATGTTATTTAGAAAGAAGTTTGACGATAACTACCCTTTTTTTTTCGTAGGTTTAAAATTCGTAAGTTTTACTTTTAATAAATTGAAACTGTTCGACTTATGACTAGCAGCGAAAATCTAATTTATTTGGAAAGAAGTTGCAAAAAAAATTAATACTGATGGCGTTAAGAAAGAGTTTTTTTAGTTTGATGTTTGTCCTAATAGGACTGGGTATTTCAGCACAGGACATTCACTTTTCTCAATTTTACATGTCTCCCCTTAACACTAACCCGGCATTGACGGGTGTAATGAATTGCAATACCAGATTGATCGGTAATTACCGAAACCAATGGGCAGGTATTCTTGGTGGAAATGCATACAATACGTACAGCGTTTCTTATGACCAGAAAGTGGCTGTTGGACGAACAGATTATTTTGGAATTGGTGGTTCTCTCTGGGCGGATGTTGCAGGTCAGCTTTCCTTTGGAACGACTCAAGGAAGATTGTCTTTTGCATACAGTAAAAAAATGGGAGGTTACAGAGACAGATCTCATTACTTATCGATTGGTGCGGATGCAGCAGTCAGTCAAAGAAGAATTAAGCAATCTGCAAATCAAATTTGGCCAGAGCAACATGACGGTGATGGATTACAAGATCCATCTATTCCGCCACCATCTGTAATTGGTGATTATGATTTCATATATGCAGATTTGGCTTTAGGACTTTTATGGTTTAGCATACTTGATAAAGACAATAATTTCTATGGTGGTATTGCACTTCACCATGTTAATCAACCGGACGTAACATTTACGACGGACGGTTCTACTGTTGAGCCTTTAGCGAGTAGATTTACGCTTCATGGTGGTGGTCAAGTACTTATTAAAAGAGGAACATACTTTGTTCCAGGAATTGTATTCATGCGACAAGGAGAGCAAGTTGAGTTAAACTTAGGTACAAGTGTACGATTTGCTCTTGGAAATCAGCGAGTAGTCACTCAATCGTGGGATATCGGAATATGGTATAGACATGGTAGAGGTTTTATTCCTGGAGATGCTAATGTAGCAGATGAGGTACGATTTACGCATAGTGATGCTTTAATCTTTGCTACTAGGTTTGACTATGATCAATTTGGTCTAGGATTTAGTTATGATTATAATATATCTCAATTAAGACAAGGAGCTGCTGGAAACGGCGCGTTTGAATTCTCAATCAACTACTACATATGTGGTCCTGAGAAAAGAGCAGTATACTGTCCGAGATTCTAAGAATAAAAAGTGTTAAATTAGAAGTCCGTGCCTTACTAGGTACGGACTTTTTTTGTCTCAAAAAACTAAGCTCATGTTTGGAAATAATAAGAAAACAGAACCCAACAACATCTCCAATGCCAGCAACCATCAAAGTTCAGGAGGAACAAATAGCCTTGTTTCTGGCACCAATGTCACAGGAACAATCATTGCTACAAATGATATTAGAATTGATGGTTCTCTAGAAGGAGAGTTACGATGTGAAGGACGGGTTATCATCGGAAAAGATGGTAAAATAAAAGGTGAAATTCAATGTCAAAATGCAGTTATTGAAGGTCAGTTCGAAGGTAATTTGACGGTGAAGGATACATTGCAAGTAAAAGAATCAGCACGAATTATGGGTGATGTAAACACGGGCAACTTGATGGTTCAGTCTGGCGCAGCCTTTGATGTTAGCTGTGCAATGGGTGGAGAAAAGATCAAGTCAATTAATTCAGAAACCAACGAAACGATTGCCTTAAAGAAGTCAAATGCCTAAGCCATCATCTACGGATGGAAAACAACAGTTTTTAAAGTATACTGGGTGGGGATTTCAATTCTTTGTGACCTTGTTTATAGCCGTTTATGCAGGTAAACGTGTAGACAATTACTTTGGGTTTGAGACTCATTGGATGATCATGCTTTTTGTATTCCTTGTCTTATTTGCACAGTTTTATAAACTAATAAAGGACCTAGCTTAGATGGCATATTCTAGATTTTTCATAGTAATGATGATAGCAACGATAGTGGCTTCATTGCTGTTTTATGGCCTTAGCTACGCTATTCCTATGCTGGTATTCAGTGATCTTTTTTGGTGGAGCGTGGCCCTTTTTATTGTTCTGTCATTTATAATCTTTATAGCTTCAAAGTGGCAGATTAGAAGGGGTACAAAAGGCGCATTCGTCTCTGTTGTGTTGTTCAATGTTATCTTGAAGCTAATACTATGCTTTGGTTTAGTATATGCTTATGTTCAAGACAATAACCCTTTATCTAAATGGTTTATAGTCCCGTTTTTAATAAGCTATGTAGTATTTACTATAGCTGAAACCTATGCACTCACACGAGTATCTGCAGAATAAAAGTCATTTCGAGGCTAGCCTAACACTTCTTCGTCTCCAGGTGCTTGTTCTGGAGCTTCGTTACTATTCTCTTCTTCAATGACTTCTTGTTCGAAAGGCCTTTTTCCAATGAGTTTTTCTACATCAGATTTTAAAATAACCTCCCTTTCAAGCAATGTTCTGGCTATTATATTAAGCTCGTTTCTGTGCTTAGTCAATAAATCTTGAGCCCGAGTATATTGAACGTCAATCATGCCTCGAACCTCATCATCAATAAGCTTTGCAGTCTCATCTGAATATGGTTTGCTAAAGTTATCTTGTGACATTCCATAGAATGAGACGTTACCAACCTTTTCATTCATTCCATACACAGAGATCATGCTATAGGCCATTTTAGTGACTTGGTCTAAATCATTTTGAGCGCCAGTTGATATTTTATCGAACACTATTTTCTCGGCAGCTCTGCCTCCTAAAGTCATACACATGCGATCTTGTAGTTGCTCAGTACGAGTAATGTATTCTTCTTTCGGAAGGTATTGCGCATAACCCAGTGTTCCTATACCCCTAGGGACAATTGTAACCTTAACCAAAGGAGAGGCGTGCTCTAAAAACCATCCACAGATAGCATGACCAGCTTCATGGTAGGCAATAATTTCTTTTTCTTTTGGTGATATGATTTTATTCTTTTTTTCAAGTCCACCAATAACTCTATCTAATGCATAGTTAAAATCATCAAGATCAACAGCTTTCTTATCTCTTCTCGCGGCAACCAAGGCAGCCTCATTACACACATTAGCAATGTCTGCACCCGCAAACCCAGGCGTCATCTCAGCTAGTTTATCTGAGGTAACCTCATCATTTATTTTTATTGACTTCAGATGAACTTTGAAAATTTCTTCTCTACCTTTTAGGTCTGGTCGATCAATACCAATTTGTCGATCAAATCTACCAGGGCGGAGTAAAGCCGTATCTAGAACATCGGGGCGGTTAGTTGCTGCCATTAGAATTACACCTTTGTCTGTCGAAAAACCATCCATTTCTACTAATAGCTGATTTAAGGTATTTTCTCTTTCATCGTTTCCTCCTTGAACAGCCCCTTTACCCCGTGCTCTACCAATAGCATCTATCTCATCGATAAATACGATACAAGGTGCTTTTTCACGAGCCTGTTTAAATAAATCTCTTACCCGAGAAGCTCCAACACCTACAAACATTTCAACAAAATCTGAACCGGACATTGAAAAGAAAGGAACACCGGCCTCTCCAGCAACCGCTTTTGCAAGAAGGGTTTTACCTGTACCAGGAGGGCCTACAAGTAAGACTCCTTTAGGAATCTTGCCTCCAAGTGCGGTATATTTTTTTGGATTTTTCAGAAAGTCCACAACCTCCATAACCTCTTCTTTAGCTTCGTCAAGACCTGCCACATCTTTAAAAGTGACATTTACTTTGGAGCTATTATCAAAAAGAGTGGCTTTAGACTTTCCTATATTGAATATTTGTGAGCCGGGGCCAGAGCCACCAGTGGTAACCCGTCTCATAAAGAATAACCATAGCGCAATTATTAAAAACACAGGCAATAGCCAGCTTAGAATATTCCCTAAGTAGTTCGGTCGTTTTACATGAAAGTATTCTATTTGAGACTCTGCGTTTGTTTCATTGTGTTTATCTAATAACTCGGCAAATTTCCCAACGTCTCCAAAGTCTAATCTAAAGTGAGCACTCTTAACAGAGATAGGGTTATTCTGTTTTATGTGTTCGTAAGAATCGTGATTATCCTTGTTAATGTAAATTTCTGCAAAGTCATTGTTAATAATATCAATTCGTTCAATATGATCTTGTGCAGCAATATTTAAAAACTGAGACTTAGGAATCTCTTTAGTTGTATTGTTAGTATATAAAAAAGCATTTACACATATGATGAAAAATATGATCAATCCATAGATCCAATATGTATTGAAATTTACTTTTTTATTATTTGGTGTATTATTATTTTCTGTGCTCATAGTCTGTAATCTATCTGCTTCAAACAATAACAAGTTTGTTCAAGCTTTCGTTTACTGTTGTTAAAGATTTTGGTATTCGGTAATCTCTGCATCCCCCCACAGTTCTTCAAGGGCATAAAACTCTCTTGACTCCGGATGAAATACATGAACTATGGTATTAAAGTAATCAACTAACACCCATGTGGTGCTATTTATTCCTTCCCTATGCAACGCTCTTTGACCTATTTCCGTTTTTGTTCTTTTTTGAATATTACCAGCAATAGCATTTATCTGTGTGGATGAGTCTCCTTCACAAATAATAAAATAGTCAGCTGGAGCATCATCTAAGGATCGTAAATCTAATTTCAGGATATTTTTACCTTTTATATCTTGAATGGCGTCTACAATAAGATCATTAAGCGCTTCTATATCAGCAACGAATTCTTCTTTAACTTTAGCTCTGTTCAAATGTTATCTTTAAAGTGGAACTATAAAAATACGAATATTACTCGTTGAAATCCATAGCATTTGGACAAGGACATAGAATATATCTACCTAGCGGAAACACAATCTACCAATCAGATAGCCACGGCATTTCTAAATGAAGCAAAGATAAGCCCGCCTAGTTGTATTTATACATTTAATCAGACATCAGGAAAAGGACAATTTGATCGTAGTTGGTATGGAGGAAGGAATAAAAATATTTGTCTGACAATGGTATTACAATTTGTCGGATTACCGGTTCAATACCAGCTTAGGTTGAATAAAGCCATTGCCTTACGATTACGGGCTTATTTCCAGACCATTTCAGGTATAGATATGAAAATAAAGTGGCCTAATGACCTATACGCTGGGGATAAGAAACTAGGAGGTTTGCTTATTCAAAATTCTATAGTCAATAAGGAGATCGCATATTGCATTATAGGTGTTGGGGTGAATATAAATGAATTGGAATTTCCGCCCTCTTTACCAAACCCAGTGTCTTTATTAGGCTTGACAGGTAAAGAGTGGGACCTAATCGAGCTGATTAAGGGAATAACCAATCAACTGTGTTTTGGTACAGAAGAAATAATTCATGGAATCCACTTAGAAGATCAATACAACAAGCATTTATTTAAATATCAGCAATCTTGTTCTTTTATTACTAAGGATGGAGTGGTGGTAACTGGAAAAATAAACGGTGTAGACGATAAAGGCTTTTTACACCTTATTAGCGAGGACGAACGCCATACCTTTACTTTTGGCGAGGTACAAATGATCATATGAAAGTTAGTATAATTACGATAGGTACGGAGATCTTAATAGGTCAGATCGTTGACACAAATTCAGCATGGCTAGGTAAAGCCTTAAATGAGCAAGGTGCTGAGATTGAAAGCATCATTTCCATCGCGGACGATTATGAGCAGATGCTTTTCTATTTCAACCAATGCTCTAAAAAGTCCGATCTAGTAATAATTACGGGAGGCTTAGGTCCTACAAAGGATGATTTTACCAAGAATGCTATTGCGGACTTTCTGGATGTAAATATGACCTTCAATGTAGCTATTTACAATCAAATAGTAGCTTATTTTGAAGCGAGAAACTATCCTTTAAGCAAACACCATAAGGACCAATGCTATTTCCCAGAAGAGGTTGAGTTACTAGAAAATAAAAGAGGCACAGCACCCGGAATGTTTTTTCAGAAGAACGGATGTTCCTTTTTCGCAACTCCAGGGGTACCAATGGAAATGAAATATGTGTTTGAGAATCATATCAAGAATTGGGTAAGCGAGCGTAGCGAACAGCTAATTTATCATAGAACATTGCACACTTGTGGTAGAGGCGAATCATTAATCGCGGATGATATAGAGGACCTTATCCACGATTTACCTAAAGAGTTAAGCATCGCCTATTTACCGTCTAAAGGTTCGGTTAGAATTCGCATATCAGGAAAACACACAGACTTAGACTGGTTAAAAGGCTTGATTGACAATAAAATTCAACAGATTGAGGAGCGATTGCAAGATATCGTTTTTGGAAAGGACGACACTAATTTGGTCAAGGAGGTCATTGAACTGCTAAAAGAAAAAAACCTAAAACTTTGTACAGCAGAGAGTTGTACAGGAGGAAAAGTGGCTTCAATGATAACAGAGATAGCGGGAGTAAGCCAAATATACCTGGGTTCAATGGTAGCATATGATAATAAAATAAAATCAGACCAACTTTTGGTTAGTGAGAAGACACTTAAAATGCATGGGGCTGTAAGTACGGAAACTACAGAAGAGATGGTAAAAGGAGCGTTACAAAAATTTGGAGCAGATATAGCTGTGGCTATATCAGGAATAGCTGGCCCATCGGGTGGAACGGCGAGTAAGCCAGTAGGCACAGTCTGCATCTCTTGTGGTAATAAGGACAACATAATTTCGAAGAAATTTTTATTCAAAAACGATAGAAAAATTAACATTGCATATAGCAGCGCCTATACATTTATAATGCTTCGAAAATTTATACTCACACTATAAATTCATGTACTTTTGCCCCAAAACAACTACATGGGAAAGCTAGAGCTAAGGATGCCAAAAATGGGTGAAAGTATTATCGAGGCGACTATCTTGAATTGGGTCAAAAAGCCAGGTGATAAGGTTGAGGAGGATGAAACCATTTTAGAAATTGCCACGGACAAGGTAGACTCAGAAATTCCTTCACCAGTAGACGGTGTTTTAGGTGAAATCCTTTTTAAAGAAAATGATGTAGTGCCTGTTGGCGAAATCATTGCTATAATAGAGACGGAAGGAGGTGATGATACGGCGCCAAAGGCGGTAGAGAAACCAAAAGAAGCACCTGCACCGACACACGCTGTTGAAAGCCCTCAACCAGAAGTTCAGGAAATAGAAGAACATGTTGCGCAAGCAGTAAGTAATGTTCAAGTAAGTAGTAAAGAGGGACGTTTTTATTCCCCTTTAGTAAAAAGTATAGCAAAGCAAGAAAACATAAGTCAAACTGAACTGGACAATATAGCGGGTTCAGGAAGTAATGGCAGAGTTACGAAAAAGGATATTCTTGCGTATGTAAGCACTAGATCTGGTGCATCCAACCCTAGTGTGAGTCAAACAGCTAACACAAGCATACAGGCAAAGCAGACGAGCACACCAGCGGCACCAAGCTTCAGTTTCAGTTCTGGAGATACAGAAATTGTTCAAATGGACCGTATGCGAAAGATGATCGCCAATCATATGGTGATGTCAAAGCACACATCTCCACATGTTACTTCTTTCGTTGAAGCGGATGTGACAAATATTGTTAACTGGAGAAATAATATAAAGGCGGATTTTAAAGCAAAGTATGGTGAAAAAATAACCTATACACCGATTTTTATTGAAGCGGTAAACAAAGCTATTCGAGATTTTCCAATGGTTAATGTTTCGGTTGACGGGGATAATATCATAGTTAAGAAGAATATAAATATTGGGATGGCTACTGCGCTGCCAAGCGGCAATCTTATAGTACCCGTAATAAAGAATGCGGATATGCTAAGTTTGCAAGGATTGACAAAAAGTGTAAATGACTTGGCAAACAGGGCAAGGAACAACAAGCTAAAGCCTGAAGAAATTCAAGATGGCAGCTTTACCATAACTAATGTAGGAACGTTTGGCAATGTTATGGGGACCCCCATAATAAACCAGCCACAAGTAGCTATTTTAGCAGCAGGAGCTATACGCAAGAAGCCGGCAGTTCTTGAGACAGAGCATGGAGATGTAATTGCCATTCGCCACATGATGTTCTTGTCTTTATCATATGATCATCGAGTAGTCGATGGAATGCTAGGCGGTTCATTCCTTAGGAGAATAGCGGATTATTTAGAATCATTTGATCCGAATAGGGGTATATAGTTTATATTATTGTCTTAACAATATGTAAGACTAAGGCTTCGAATCAAAAATCATTAGTATGATTTTTGAGTTACAATGTTCAACACTGACACAACATGATGCCATGTTAATTCGATGCTATCTATTATTGTTATTTATTTTAAGTCCTGCTCTTTCCCAATCGCAGTCCAGCTCTCGTATACAAAACTTTATACAAGCGGGCCAATATTGGCAAGCTATTGATGAAATATCTAAAAAGAAAGATATAAAGGATGACGAAAAGGCTCTGGAAACCCGGGCTATCTGCTTTTATGAACTTTCCCAATATCAATCGGCTATTAAAGACATCGCCAGATCTAAAAGTCTTGGCAATAGAGAAAACGCGCTCAATTATTATTTGGCTAGATCTTATCACGCACAAGGGCGATATAAAAAGGCTATTAACTGGTATAAAGAATATTTAGCAGGAAAGCGGGATAAAAAAATTAATGAGTCGGACATTATTGTGGCAATAGAACAATGTTTTTATGCCTTAAATACGAACTCTGATACAAGCGTATTGGTAGAACAGCTTCCGGAACCCGTAAATAGTAGGTCTAGCGAAGAGGCATTGCTTAGAAGTCCTAACCATCCTAGCACTATTTATTTTGGGCGATTTAGTTCGTTTGGCAATACGGTCAAAAGTTATGCTTTTGAAACAGGAACGTGGAACTCTAAAAAGCAAATACTGACTCAAATAAAGAGTGAAAACTTTCCCATAATAAGAGACATAAGTCCAGATGGCCAGATTATATTTTTTGAAGCGAATCTCAACAAAGCTGATGTAGTCCTTTATAACAAAAGTGGAGAGGAAAAGAATGTTTATAAAGCCAGTTTCCCTTATTTTCCAGACCTAGGTGATAAGGACTTACGTATCGTCAACAAGAACACTATCTTATTTAGCTCACTCCGACCAGAGGGATATGGGGGTTATGATATTTACGTAAGTAGATTTAGTGGAGGCAAATGGTCCTTTCCTCAAAACTTAGGGCCTAAAATAAATAGCACGTTTGACGAGGTGAGTCCATTTATTACCGAGGATGAAGGCTTATTATTTTTTAGTTCGAACAGGCGAACCTCAATCGGAGGGCATGATATTTTTTATTCAAAAAAAGAAAACAACGCTTGGTCCAAGGCTAGAAATGCAGGAGTATCATTAAACTCGCCAGCTGACGACCTTAACTTTAGATTAGAGGAAGATGGTATTACAGCTTCTTTTAGTTCGAATAGAGCGGGTAGCTTTGGAGGTAGTGATCTTTTCTTTGCGTACTTTCAAAACAAATGGGAAACAAGTCTTAGCTCAAGAGAGGCTTTAAGCTACATAAGCTATAGTATAGAGCCTAGTGAAGAGGCAAGCACAGAGGCAGGCACAGAGAAAGAAAAACGTACTGAAGAAGGTAATCCACCCGAGACGGATATATCAGAACCAGCGAAGAAAGAGCTTACTGAAGTTACGGGCATAGCATCTACCCCAGAAAGCCAATCAAGCACTACGAATCCGGCTCAGCCAGAGACGAAAACTAAAAAGGAAAAGGAAAAAAGAAGCGAGAGACGAAAAAAGAAAGAAGTGGTTTTAACGGAGGAACAACGAGTTATTTCTCCTTTGTTTTATTCTGACGAAAAACAAATTTTAACGGCTGAGAATAAACGACAGTTAGAAAACCTGCTTCTAATATTGAAGACATATCCAAAGATGCAGGTAGAACTTACCAACAGTATACATCCAGGACCACTCAAAGAATTTGAGCTATATTTTGGTATTATTTGGATTGATGAAGTGGTTGACTACTTAACGTCCAGAGGCGTAGATAAAGACAGAATTATAGTGAATTCTTTAGGGGCGAGCTTCCCTTATGTAAACTATAATATGGGCGGTGCAAAAGAGGAAGACCTAAGTGCAAAAAATCAACGTATTGACATCTTATTATATGGTGATGACCAAGAAGCGTTTTACTATACAGGCTTTGAAGATGTAAAAGATGTACATAGGGACCGTCGATACTCATTGTATAGAATTACTAAGGACGACGTACACTTCAGAGTAAAATTTGCGGAATCTGAACGAATGTTTAAGAATGCAATTCTGCGACTTAATGATGACATAATGATTACCAGAGATCTTGAAACAAATGCTCTTGTTTATTCTTTAGGCTTTTATGAGTCCTTTAGTGAGGCTCAACGCATTTCAGAAGAGTTAAAAACAAAGGGTCTTACAAATGTTCAAGTAATTCCATTTAAAGGATCTTTGGAGCTAAATAAAGACGAAATTAATTCACGTAAAGATCAAAACTACGAACTAAAGAGGTATCTCGATTCTTTATAAAATGGGGTAAACAGGATAAGAATCCCGAAGGTGTGAAAGTTTGCTATTTGTAGAAAAATAAAGGAACATACCGCCGCCACCAGCGCCACATAATTTACAGAAGTCTCCTTCTTTACGTAGACTATCTTTCCAAATGTCACGTATTGATTCTGGAATCATTGGCCCCAGATATTCCCATTGAATCTCAGAGACAGCTTGCAATTTGCTTAGATCAAGTTGTTTTTCATTAATGATCTCATTATTCAACAAGGTGAGTCTATCGATAGCGCGCGTAAAACGATCATCCTTGCCATATCGGTCCGTAAACCAATTAATAAATTGTTTTCCTTCTCTAGGAATTAAGCTATCAAAAAGATAAGCGCTAATTCCTATTTCTGGGGCTACGGTGGAAGATATGCCTTCTTTGTTTATTAAAATAGGCGAAGCTAAATAACTCACCAATGGATCAACACCTGAGCTTTTGCCATGGAAAAAACTTTCCATCTTTGAAAAGATATCGCGCATAGCATTGATATCAAATGACGAATCTTGACGTTTAATCATCTGCCAAAAAGCAGTACATACGGTGGCAGAGGACCCTAATCCAGCACCATACGGGATATTTGATTGAAGGATTAATCCCTCTTCTAGATTCTGGAAGAGGAGGTTTATTCGGTCTTTATCGAAATGAGGTTTAAGCGTTTCATGATCCGCTAAAAAGACTAGGTATTCAATAAGTCTAGCATCTGGTTCTGATGCTTGTTGCCATTGAGCAGAAAAGGTCTCTAGTGGAATAGCTAAGGCGTCTCCGTCTAACAACACTGTATACTCGCCAAATAACAGCACTTTGGCTAAAAAAGTACCGCTTTTAGATAACATAAATTCGTTTTGTTAGGACAGGCATAAAAGTAAATTTAAATTGTTTTTTTAGCTTTGCTGCAAGAAATTAAAGCTATGACTGCTGAAAGTAAATCTACAGGAAAATATTGGTTGTACTTCTTTGTGTCTTTATTGGGTACAGTGGCATTTCTTATCTTCCTTCCCGAATGGTTTTGGGTAATGCTACCTTTCTTGTTCACCTCGCTAGTATATGCATTTGATTGGGTGTAGAAAGTAAAGACCGCCAGACCGATTTTTCTCAGAATTATGCCAACGTTCTCCAAGCATTAGGAGAAAACACTGCCGTCAAGTCATTATCGACGGCACTGCAAAAAGGCGATAATCAAAAGATACTATTGACAGGCTCTAAGGGTTCTTACGATGCCTTTTTGTTACTTAACCAGTTCTCTAAATCCGATAAGTCACATCTTTTTATCGCTCCGGACAAAGAATCGGCAGCGTATTATCAAAACACATTAGACCAATGTGTTGAGCAGCAAACTGTTCTCTTTTTTCCAGACTCTTTCAAGCGGCCATGTTTTTATGAGGCGATAGACAATAACAATGTTCTTATAAGAACAGAGACGATTAATAAGATAAGTACAGGGATACATGCTAAAGAGATTATAGTAAGCTATCCTGAAGCGTTATTTGAAAAAGTAATTGATCCGAGTTATTTAGAAGAGCAAAAGATTACTATTAAAAAGGGCGAAGAGGTTGACCTTGATACCATTATTGAGTTACTAGTTGAGTTTGGGTTTAAAAGAGAGGACTTTGTTTATGAACCGGGACAGTTCTCCATCAGAGGGGGTATAGTAGATATCTTTTCTTATGGAAATGAATGGCCATACAGGATCGAGCTATTTGATGAAGAAGTAGAAACCATTAGAACGTTTGACCCGGGCAATCAATTAAGTATAAAAAACATTTCGCTCGTTTCTATCATACCCGATGTTAATAATCAATTTACAAAAGACCAAAAAGTATCCCTTTTTGATGTCATTGGTGAAAACACGGTTGTTTGGATAAAAGACTTAGAAATGTTGTTGGAACGCTTGGGCACATGTTTGGAGCAAGCGGACCGATTTTCAAAGGAATTACAAGCGGATTCAGAAGCGGAATTAAAAAAAGTGCTTCGTGAGCGAGCCTTTGTATTCCCGAATGATGTTATTCACTCGATCAGCCAAGCAACTATTCTTTTCCTCAAAAAGAATACGCACATTTCTGAATATGATCAATCCTTACAATTTGACATTGGGCCACAACCAAGCTTTAATAAAAACTTTAATCTTCTTATTGAAGACTTAAATAAAAAAGAGGCAGAAGGATATAGTAGCTATTTGTTTACAGATAACAACAAACAGATAGAACGCTTCTATACTATTTTTGAAGACCTTGATGCAGATGTCAAGTTTCACCCAATTAAGAAAGATATTTTTGAAGGCTTTGTAGATCATGATAACAAAATTGCTTGTTATACTGACCATCAGATCTTCGAACGTTTCCACAGGTACACTCTTAGGAAGGGATTCTCTAAAGGCCAAGCGGTAAATCTAAAAATGCTCCGAGAACTGCAGCCAGGAGATTTTGTTACACACATTGATCACGGAGTAGGTAAATACTCCGGTCTAGAAAAGATTAATATAAACGGAAACATCCAGGAGTCTGTGCGACTGTTATACCAGAATAATGATATTCTATATGTGAGTATTAATTCGCTTCATAAGATTTCAAAGTTTGTGGGTAAAGATGGCACAGCACCAAAACTTAATAAAATAGGAGGAGAAGCTTGGAAGAACCTGAAGCGAAAAACTAAGCGAAAAGTAAAAGATATCGCGAAAGAGCTCATCAAACTTTATGCAAAGCGAAAAGCGTCTAAAGGATTTGCTTTTCCTCCTGATGGGTATTTACAAAATGAGCTTGAAGCGTCGTTTATTTACGAGGATACACCAGATCAGCTGGAGTCTACTAAAGCGGTGAAAGAAGACATGTGTAAGCCTTATCCAATGGATCGGTTGATCTGTGGAGATGTAGGTTTTGGAAAAACGGAAATTGCTATTCGAGCTGCTTTTAAATCAGTGGTAGCAGGCAAACAAGTAGCCATTCTTGTCCCTACAACCATATTAGCACTACAACACTATAAGACCTTTTCCGAACGACTCAAAGACTTTGGAATTACGGTAGATTACATGAACCGGTTTAGGTCTGCCAAAGAAAAACGAGCTATTATTGAGAAGCTGAAAGAAGGGAAGATAGAAATCGTTATTGGCACACATGCACTGCTCAACAAAGATGTAGGATTTAAAGACTTAGGGCTTTTAGTCATTGATGAAGAACAAAAATTCGGGGTATCTGCTAAAGAAAAACTAAGAAATTTAAAAGTAAATGTAGACACACTTACCCTAACGGCTACACCGATTCCTAGAACGCTACAGTTTTCGTTGATGGCTGCTAGGGATCTCTCTATAATCAAAACGCCGCCTCCTAATAGACAGCCTATTTATACTGAACGAAGAGTGTTTAGCGATGAAGTGGTGAAAGATTCTATTTATTACGAAATCTACAGAGGCGGGCAAGTCTTTTTAGTACATAACAGGGTTAAGTCTCTTCCAGACATGGCAGCCATGGTTAAACGTTTATGTCCCGATGTAAATGTGGCGATGGCACATGGACAGATGGAACCAAAGACCTTAGAAAAAACACTGCTTGATTTTATAGAAAAGAAATACGATGTATTGGTTTGTACCAATATAATTGAGACCGGTTTGGATATACCAAACGCAAATACGATAATCATCAACAATGCTCATCAATTTGGGATGAGTGACCTTCATCAGCTGCGAGGAAGGGTAGGGCGCTCAAATAAAAAGGCCTATTGTTATTTATTTGCGCCCCCTATTTCGACATTGACATCTGATGCAAGAAAGCGAATTCAAACGTTAGAAGAGTTTTCAGATTTGGGCAGTGGTTTTCATATTGCCATGAAAGATCTAGACATACGAGGAGCGGGTAATTTACTAGGAGGAGAACAAAGCGGTTTTATAGCCGACATTGGTTATGAGACCTATCAGAAGATTCTTGAAGAAGCGGTATTAGAGTTAAAAGAGACAGAATTTAAAGATCTTTTTAGTGAGAAACTAGATGAAGGACGAAGCTATGTCAGAGATGTGGAAGTAGATGCAGATATTGAAATGTTGATTCCAGATGAATATATTAGTAACATTCAAGAGCGCCTTAATCTTTACACAGCGTTGGACAAAATAGAAAATGAAAAAGAACTACAAGTGTTTTCCAAAAGCTTGGTTGATAGGTTTGGAAAACCGCCTAAACAGGTTGATGAGCTTTTTAATGGACTTAGGTTGCGATGGATTTGCAAGGAGCTAGGTTTTGAACGGCTTTCATTGAAAAGCAATAAACTCAGAGGCTTCTTTATTGCGAATGCACAATCCAGCTATTATGACTCCGCTGTTTTCAAGGGTATAATCGCGTTAGTTTCTGATAAGGAAAACCCACTCGAATTACAATTAAAGCAAACCAAAAATTATCTAATATTAATTAAAGAAGGCGTTAAAAACTTAAAAGAAGCTCGTATAATTTTGGAACGGATTCAAGAATCCGTAAGTTAAATTAGATATGCTTCCTTTCGATAATATACAATTAGATCCAGAAGTACTACCTTCTGTTGATGACATTGAGTATGTAGGGCTCGAGCGCCCTTATCTAACCATCGCTTTATTGCAGAATTTCTTTTTATTTGGAGCCTGTGTAATTTTTTGGTTGTTGTCCGATCAATGGAAAGATGCTGATCTTCGGTATTTATTATACTGGGGCGGTTTAGCTTTACTCGTATTAGTTGCCTTACGATTCATAACGATATATCTAAATTTTAAATGGAAAGGTTATGCCTTAAGAGAGCGCGACCTAGCCTACAAAAAAGGTTGGTTGTTTAGATCCATTATTCTTGTGCCATTTAAGCGTGTACAGCACGCCGAGGTTTCTCAAGGACCCCTTGCTCGTATGTTTGGTTTGGCAAGGCTGAAGGTTTATACTGCAGGTGGCAACCAAAGTGACCTTTCTATTCCAGGACTTACCTTAGAGAGAGCGGAGCAGCTTAAACGATTTGTTTTGAAAAAGCTTGATCATGGAGAGGAAGAGTAGCTTTGACTTTTTTACTCCGCAGCGGCAATCGTATGTTGCCATTTTAATAATTGTCTTAGAAATGTTCCGGAAAATCATTCGCCAAATATGGCCGGTGGTTTTAGTCTTGTTTATAAATACAGGCAGAGGAAGCATGGGGGATCGGTTTATTTTGTTGCTATCTGCTATTGGACTGGTTTCTGGTATTCTGAGTATAATTTCTTTCTTTAAGTACTATTTCTATGTAGACGAAGATGAGCTAATTGTTGAGCGAGGCATATTGCGCAAGTCCAAGACTAGCATACCATTTGATAGGATACAAACGATCAATTTCGAACAAGAGATAATGCATCGGGTGTTTAACGTGGCAAAGTTAAAAATTGATACAGCCGGAAGTACGGGCAGTGAATTGAGTTTACACGCCCTCTCTTGGCCAATGGCTAATGCTCTAAAAGATCATGTTTTAAGTCAAAAAAGTGGTTCGAGTCAAAATACAAACGAAATAGAAGGTATTGAGGAGCAAAGAACTGAGAAAGAAATAATGAAGGTAGACCTTGGAAGCTTACTAAAGATAGGGGCTACTGAGAACCACCTCAGGTCGGGACTTGTGATTTTGGCATTTGGTTTTTGGATGTTTGATCAGCTTCGAGAAGTGGGTCTAGGAGGCTATGTAGATAGGGCCACTGAGGGATGGGAATTGATCTTATCTAGCATGTTAACCGTCGGAATCTTGGCGTCAATTTTTGCTATTGCTGCCTTTAGTTTATCCTTGGTCAGAACTGTATTTCGGTATTTCGATTTACGACTAGTTAGAGAAGAATCTGGGTTCAAGGTGATATATGGTCTATTTAACAGGCGGCAAACGTCTGCGAAAGATAAGAAGATACAAACCATATCATGGTCCCAAAACTGGCTGCAAAAAAAGGTAGGTTTATATGAGGTCTTTTTGAGGCAAGCCAGTAGCAGAGAGGTAAGAGCGAGACGTGCTATAACGGTTCCAGGCTGTGATCGATCAAATGTTTTTGAGATTCAACAATACTTATTGCGTCATACTGACTATTTAAACAGTGATGACAAGGCGGGTGTTAGCAAACATTATTTCTGGTACGCAGCGCGGAACTCTAGTATTATACTACTTGCTGCCGCAGCCGTATTATGGTATGTTGGAAACACACTAGTGGCTATATTTTTTGGCTTGTTTTTAATCTACACGCTGTTTAGGCTGTATTTACGATGGAAGAAAAAAGGCTATGTTGTATTCAATGATGCAGTAGCTGTTAAAGGAGGTTCTTTTGGAGCCAAACATACCATTCTAGAAAACCATAAGATTCAATCGATTCAGCTTAAGGAGTCTTTATATCAGCGATTTCGAGGATTAGCCAGTTTAGAGCTATCTACAGCCGGCGGTACAGTTATGATACCTTTTTTAGAAAAAAAGGTAGCCCAACAATTATTGGACTACCTTTTATATCGAGTTGAATCCAGTGCTAAAGCCTGGATGTAGGTTTACTTAAAACTCAAACTTAATACCTTGTGCCAAAGGCACTTCATCACTATAGTTAATCGTATTCGTTTGTCTTCTCATATATGCTTTCCAAGAATCTGAACCAGATTCTCTTCCTCCTCCCGTTTCTTTTTCGCCACCAAATGCGCCACCAATTTCTGCACCACTGGTACCAATATTTACATTTGCTATTCCACAATCTGAGCCTGCAGCTGACAAGAATAGTTCGGCATCCTTCATTCGATTAGTCATTATCGCAGATGACAACCCTTGAGGCACATCATTTTGGATAGCAATGGCATTTTCTAATCCTCCAGAGTACTTTATTAGATATAATATAGGAGCGAATGTTTCGTGTTGAACAATGGCCATTTCATTGTTTACTTCTGCGATACAAGGCTTTACATAACAACCGCTAGAATAAGCATCGCCATCTAGAACCCCGCCTTCAACAAGGAATGAACCACCCTGCTCTTTTACTTTTTCTATAGAGTTCAAATAATTATCTACGGCATCAGTATCGATTAAGGGACCTACGTGATTATTTTGATCTAAGGGATCTCCAATTTTTAATTGCTTATAGGCGTTTTCCAAGTTGGTTTTTACCGTGTCATAAATAGAATCATGAACTATAAGCCTTCTTGTTGACGTGCACCGTTGACCACATGTTCCTACGGCCCCAAATACGGCCCCGGTCAAGACTAGCTTTAGGTCAGCTGACTCAGTAACAATAATGGCATTGTTACCTCCAAGCTCCAATAAAGATCTGCCGAGCCTCTTGGCGACCTCTGCGCCTACAACCTTACCCATGCGGCTACTTCCTGTAGCAGAGATAAGTGGTAGTCTTTTATCTTGGGTCATCCATTCTCCCACTTTATAGTCTCCAGTGATTATAGAGGATATACCCTCTGGGGCATTATTTGCTTTTAAAACCTCATGAAATATATTTTGACAAGCAATGGCACACAGAGGTGCTTTTTCGCTTCCTTTCCATACGCACACATCGCCACAAATTAGTGCAATCATAGAATTCCAAGACCACACGGCTACTGGGAAGTTAAAGGCAGAAATAATCCCGACAATACCTAATGGGTGCCATTGTTCATACATACGATGATCAGGTCTTTCCGAATGCATAGTTAAGCCATATAACTGTCGAGATAAACCAACGGCAAAATCACAGATATCTATCATTTCCTGTACTTCACCCCAGCCCTCTTGTAAACTTTTACCCATCTCATAAGAAACCAGCTTACCTAAAGCGTCTTTATGCTTTCTGAGAGCTTCTCCATATTGTCTAACGACCTCACCCCTCTTAGGTGCTGGCCATTTTCTCCATTCTTTAAATGCAGATTGTGCTTTATTAATTACGGCCTCATACTGTTCCTTTGTTGTAACACTTACTTCACCAATTTTACTACCGTCAACAGGAGAAAATGAAGGTATATAGGAATCTGAAGAAAAGCTTTCTAAACCTGTGGAGGTACCATCATTTTGGCCAGACAAGCCTAAAGATTGCAAGAACTCTTTCTGCATAATTTTTTTGTGTTTTTTTATTCAATTAATGGCACAAAAGTAGAAAAAGCTAGGAAAAGAAATTTCGTAAAAGGATAGGAAGGATTAAAAGGTCGGCAAGCCATGCACTCAATAAGGTAATTGATATAAGTAATCCTACCGTGAGACTTGCTGGTTGATTTGAAAAAAGCATAACCATAAAACCAAAAAACAAAACTAGAGTAGTAAACGATATCGCTTTACCTGTTTCTAGAAAAGTGACATGGATGGCCTCTTCAAGAGGCATTTTATCTCTGGCGAGTTTAAACTTGCTTAGGAAATGTATAGAGTCATCAACGGCTATTCCAAAGACAATAGCAAACACAATAGAAATGCTTGCTTCTAACTCAATCCCAAGATACCCTAACAAGGCTGCGGCAAAAAGCAAAGGAAAAATATTAGGCACTAATGCTATAAAAAGCATTTTGAAACTTCGGAAAAGCAAAACCATAAGCACGGAGATAATTAACAAGGCGAGCAGCAAGCCCTGGACTAAGCTCTGCCTAACATACACAGCATTTTTATCGATTAAAAAACCAGTACCCGTTCGTCGCACACTAATTATTGAAGGATCAATATTTTGACTTGCCCAGGCATCAATTTCATCACCAATGGCTTTTACTTTATCTGCTCCTTCATCAATGATTCTAGACGAGATTCTGGTTTTGGTCCCATCTTTACTAATTAATATGTTTTGCATCATCATGGGAATCATGCTAGAGAGGCTTTTCATACTCTCAATAACATTGGCCTCTGGCAAAACATAGTATTCAGGATCGTTAAAGTGGCTGGCCATATTAGCACTCTTGTATATATCATTCATCGATTGGGTACTCTTAATCGACGGGTATGATACAATCTTTTGTTCCAATTTATCTACCTCAAAAATTACTGTTGGGTCAGAAACAGAAAGACCACCTTGTGCAGTAACCGCATATTCCAAAGGTCTAAAACCAGCAAAGTTGGATTCAAAGTATTTAAAATCTTCAGTGATTCTTCCTTTTCGAGGCAAGTTGTTCTCAATTTTATAATTGGTGGAGACCATAGTAATGCCTATACCAAATACACCCAAAAGCAGAATGAAAGAAATAAGTATAAGTCGTTTCTTCTCAATGGTAAAGTTGTACAGGTGAGTCATCCACTTGTTCCACCTGGGGTTTGTAGTTCTCTCTCTAAGGGTTGTTGGATCTAAATAGCTGAGTAATGCTAGTGTGAATGTAATTACTACAACATAGGCTACAATCACACCAGCGGCACTATTAATTCCGAAATCTTGAACAGGTCCAATCTTTGAGGTCATTAATGCAGCAAAACCAACTGCGGTAGTCAAGGATGTTAATAGCGTGGCTAAACCAATTTGTCGGATAGTTACGGATAATGATGTTTCAATGTCATTTCCTTTTTTGATCTCGTCAATGTATTTAGTTACAATATGTATTACATCACTTGTCCCCACAATGAGCATAATAACTGGGTAGAGTACAGATATCGCATTCAGTTCTCTTCCAAGCAAGGATAAAATACCGAGGAAAATAACGAGACCCAAGAGAATGGTGACCAGTGAAATAATTATTAAGGAACGTTGTCTGAAAAGGATAAAAAGTATTAGGCAGACTAGTATACTAGAAATAGATGAAGAAACGACAAACTCTTTAATCTGTAGATATGCCAATTCGTGTTGAAAATACACGCGACCTAGAAGATGATATTTATCAAACGAATTTGACTGTAACTGCTCTTCTACGGAGCTTAAAAGCAGTGTAGATTCTTCTAGCCCTAGGTAATCATCGTGCTTTATGAAGATGGCTAAGTCTTTACCAGTAGGACTTATTAAATTATACTTCCACCGAGGGTCATTTACAATTTGCTCTTTTGCTTTTGACAGACCACCTGGTGATAGATCATTAATTAAGGGATTAAAATTAACACCAAAAGGACCTAATGAGGGAGTTTTAATGGACATCAGCGATTGTGCGCTTAGCACATAAGGCAGTGTGTCCACAGCTGTTGAGACTTTTTCAACATTCTTTAAAAACAAGCTGTCAAAAACACCTTCTTCGTTATGTAGGCCAATTAGAAGAAAATTATCATCTGTTTCAAAATCTTCTATAAACTCCAGGAAGAAATCTAGATCATCGTCGCCTTGCGGGAAAAAATCCTCAAAGCTGAACGAAAACTTTAAAAAAGGTAGGAGGCAGATCGATATAACGGTCAAAAGACCATACCCAATAAGTATATGTTTTCGGTATTTGAGTATCAACGTGTGATGACTATTTCGTCATATTGAATGCGCCACAAAGATAAATGTTCAATAATCTGTAATATTTTTAGCATCAAAAGTAATTCATCAAGAAAAGGGACTCACATATTTTACTCCCTAATCATAGCACAGTAAACTTTGAAGCAGGGTGTGATGAGGCTGGTAGGGGCTGTTTAGCAGGGCCTGTATTTGCGGCTGCTGTGATCTTTCCTAAAGGCTATTCAAACAGGGCTATTAACGATTCAAAGAAGCTAAAGGAGGCCGATAGAGAGGCCTTAGTTACGATTATAGAATCCGATGCATTGAGTTACAGTGTGGCTAAATGCAGCCCTAAAGAAATTGATAAGATCAACATTTTAAATGCATCGATCAAAGCAATGCACAAGGCACTTTCAAATTTAGATGTTACACCAGAACATATTTTAGTTGACGGTAATCGATTTATGCCTTTTGGTAAAGTAAGTTTTGATTGTATTATTAAAGGAGATGGAAAGTATGTATCAATAGCCGCAGCATCCATACTAGCCAAGGTTTACAGGGATAGATATATGAGTAAATTGGCAAAAAAATTCCCAGGCTACTGTTGGGAGAAAAACAAAGGGTACCCTACACTAGAACACAGAAACGCTATTCAGGAAATTGGACCCTGTAAAATTCATAGGAAAAGTTTCCAGCTATTAAAACCACAACAATTAAACATATTCAAATAAAAAAGGCGATGTATTTATTACACCGCCCTTTTATTATCTGATTAGTTCGTTCTTAGAACTTAATATCAAATTCGTATTGATCTGAGTTGTCAGCTGCAGTAACTACTACATTAGTTACTAGAAGTGCGAAAGATTCGCCTACACCTGTTCTAACTGTAAACATGTCACCAATCTGAACAGCGTCACTTACACCACCTGTTAAGTCAACACCATTGTCAAAGATAGCTTCCACTGTTTCTTTAGAATCAACACCAGCGAAAGTAAATCCTTCAGCTAAGTTATTTTCACCTGGTCTAAGGTATCTTACGGTTGCACCGTTAACACCTGCAATTTGCTGTAGCCAGTTCGTTTCTACCGGTCCATTGTCTATACCTAAATCTCTGATGTCTGCTGCTGCATCCATAGAACCCGTACCCTCTCCTGTGCTAAGGTCTAACCCTCCTGTACCAGTTGGTCCAGCCGCATTTAATAAGGCACCTGTAATTACATCAACAGGTGTACCAGTTGGTCCAGTCGTTACTGTTTTTTCAAAAGAGTTAAAATTGCCATACTCGTCGATAATTTCTACTCTATATACAGAAGTTCCGCTATCATGGACTCGGATAAGTAACATTTCGTTATCGATACCCGCTTGGTATTCTTCAGGTAATGCAAATTCATTTTCAGTAAATGGATACGCACCTAACTCACATCTTGATGCATCAATTAGGTTTCCATCTTGATACACAGCAATAAACGCTAATCTAGCCTCACCTGCTGGTGTAGCAGAAACCGTAATAGAATAAAGTGAATTAGCTTCTAGATCTACTTCATCATTACCGCCAACAGAAATGGTAGGTGGCTCATTAGGATCTCCGCCCCCAGTACCTGTTCCAACAGTTATGGCTACCGCATCAGAACCTCTGTTTCCGTCAACATCTGTTACTTCAAAGCCATATACAACGGTTCCATCAGCTTGTGCAGTAATGGCGATGTCATATGTAAAGCCAACTCTTTCTGCATCAAAAAGAAGAATTGTGTTTGACGCAGGCTCTACACCATTAATCGTATAATTTGATCTGTCAAGTACAGCGCCATCAGCGGTGACTTGGAAAGAATTCATTTCAGAATCTCCTTGATCAGCGCTTACTCTAACGCTAAATACTTCATTTGCTCCTACTTCAGAGTCAGCGGAAACAAATCCAGCATCTGGAAGAAGAACAACGCTTGGGCCAGCAGGCTCAGGCTCACAAGAAGTTAGAAACAATGCCGTTCCGGCAAATAGAAAAGCCAATAAATGTAACTTTTTCATTGGATTAAGATTTTTGTTTTTTATGCTTGTTTAAATAAAGGCGCAAAATTACGCTCCTACACTCATTAAGACGTGTACTGTAACGATATTTAGATGGTGAATTGTGTTAAAAGTAACTTAAACTAGCTCGAAAACCTGTTCACAGCTCTTTTTTGCCACTTATGTTGCAGCGTTTTTTATACTTGTATCATATAATTAGTAAAGATCATTATGAAACAAAGACTATTACTATTCTTCTTGTTTTTCCAAAGCGTATCATTCGCTCAAGTAAACCTCATCGAACTCCAAAACCCGCAACTACCGGCTCAAAATCAATTTGGATATGGAACGGTCATGAATGAGGACTTTGCAGTTGTTGGCTCATTTTACATAGATGACCAACGAGGTGCTTGTTATATATACCAACGTAATGGTTCGGACTGGGATTATCTTATGGAACTGCAGCCAGAACAAACAGAATCGGGTGATTGGTTTGGTTTAGGTATGTCGATGTCAGATGATTATCTAGTTGTTGGCGCGCCAAAAGACCATTGGGTCACACCCGAAGTAGGGAAAGTATATGTGTATGCTATAGATGATGGTGACTTTACGTTAGACGGTGTTTTAGAAGTGTCAAGTATTTATCGTGAGTCTGGGTTTGGGCTTTGGTCTACGATAATTGGAGACGAAATAATTGTTTCTGCCCCTGACTATGACTTTTCTATAGGAGGTGTAGTAACGTTTAAAAAGATTGATGGAGAGTGGGTACAGTCACAAGAGATTAGACCCAATGGTGAGATCGGAGAAGATCTTTTCTTTGGCAGGTGTGTCAGTGCGGATAACAATTGGTTAGCTATATCAGCCAATAAAAGTGTTTCTCCGAACATTCAGCAGAAAGTATACATGTATGAGAGACTTGAAGAAGAATGGTCTTTGGTTGACATTCTGGATGTTGAAGGAGAAAACGCCTCCATCCAAGCCCCAGGTTATAGTGTAGACTTAGTGGGCAATGAACTTTTTGTGGGCAATCATATGCCGATTGTAAATGATGAACCAGGTGCAGGTGGTGGCTTTGTTTTTAGCCTTACTGAAAATGGTTGGCAGCAGACATTGGCATTAGAAGTAGAAAACACCCCAATTGAGAATACGGGACGGCAGATTGCGCAGTCAGAAGACTTTGCGATAATGGGTGTCAGCATGAATCCACCGGATGACTTTGAGAACCCTCATAGAATTCTTTGTTATAAGAAAAACACCCCATCTGACTGGGAGTTAATAGAGAGTTTTTCTTTCCCTTCGTCCAATGGCCTTGATTGGCAGGGATTCCATATGGATATGAAAGGGGACTGGGGTATTATAGGAACGGCTCATGGTCTAAATGATGACGGCCAGGTTTTTATTTTGGACTTTAGAGCCTTTAGCAATACTGAACCATCTTTTGATGTAGAACTTTCTCTTTATCCAAACCCTGTTTTGGACAAACTTATGGTATCAGACCGTGAGCAGGTTTTCGATGTTTTACGGGTATATGATGTTCAAGGCAGACAATACTCTTCATTTGATTTGATAGGTGAAACGCAAGAAATTTCCTTTAGGGACTTACCTGCAGGCACATACTTTATTGAATTAGAAGGAGCGGATGCTTACACGACGAGACAAGTAGTTAAGGAGTAGATTAATATCTTTCATCACTGACGTATGGCAGCTTTTCCATTTTAATAACATCCATACTGGGAAAACCAAAGTCTGTGACGATTTTGCCTGTGATCATATAACACCCTTTGCCTTTAAAGGGGTACTTAGCGAGCGCTGAAGGAAAGTGGGTTGTGTCAAAGTATAGCCCATTTCTATCTAGCCAAGTGCCAAAGCCCATAAGTTTTTTGTTGACGGTAGTGACGGGCTTTCTAGTTACATAATAGCCTAGCATTTTGACGGTCTTGCCGACGGCATTGGTCATTTGGTTAGCTAGAATATCTTCTTTGCGTTTTGTTTTAAGTAATTCGAATGGAGAGCAAAGAGGAAAACCTAACAACTCAATTTCATCAAATGCTTGTTCGTGCTTACCCTCTTCTAATTGAGGAAGCACAAAGGTGTCTGTTTCGGAAGTAAACAGTGCGGGATTAGCAGCTAGTTTTACGGTAGGGTTATGAACGGCATTTTTTTCCCACATAAGCTCGTACTTGTTGAGACCGGTAAATCGAAAGGCACTAATACGTATAAGTATTTCAAGCTGTTCTTTCGAAATGTTTATGCGGCTTACAAACTCCTGTAGGCTTTGGTAGGGACCGTTATCGTGGCGCTCCTGAACAATACGTATAGCCAACTTTTTCTCTAGGTCGGCAATATGCACAAAGCCAATGTATATATCTGATCCTTGGATATCTGTAAGGTAATCACTGTGGTTAATGCAAGGGGCTTCGATATTAGCCCCGGCCATTCTAGCTTCATGTACGTAGTTTTCTGTCCGATAAAAACCACCAAAGTTGTTGATAACAGCCACCATGAATTCAAGAGGGTAGTATGTTTTGAGATAAAGACTTTGGAAGGACTCAACGGCAAAGCTAGCAGAGTGTGCTTTGCAAAAAGAATACCCACTAAAACTGGCTATTTGACGCCATACTTCATGAGATAGAGCATCTGGGTATCCCCGCTCTTTGCAGTTTCTAAAATACTTTTCCTCCAGCTTTCGGAAGGTGTCAGAGTTTTTTCTTTTACCCGTCATGATGCGACGAAGAACATCGGACTCGTCTAGGTCCAAGCCAGCAAAGTGGTGCACAATCTTCATAACATCCTCTTGATACACCATAACACCATAGGTTTCGCCAAGGTGTTTTTCAAATATGGGGTGTATATAGGTAAAGGATTCCGGGTCGTGTGAACGTTGAATATACTCTCTCATCATCCCTGATTTAGCCACACCGGGGCGGATGATGGAGCTGGCTGCGACGAGGTGTATGTAGTTGTCGCACTTTAGTTTGTTAAGTAAACCGCGCATAGCAGGCGACTCTATATAGAAACAGCCGATGCAGTGGCCTTCTTTCAGCTTTTGTCTGACCTTAGTGTCTTCTTTAATAGCTCGAACATTGTGTATATCTACTGCTTTACCTTGATTTTGAGCAATGAGTGTAACCGCATCTTTGATATGCCCTAACCCTCGTTGGCTAAGAACATCGTATTTATGAAAGTGAAGATCTTCGGCGCCATACATATCAAAGTGAGTAATGGGAAAGCCTTTTGGCATCATCTGTAAAGCCGTATGATAGTGTATGGGCCGCTCGCTTATTAATATACCGCCGGCATGAATGGACAAGTAGTTTGGAAACCCTTCAATGAGTTTGCCATACTTAAAGATATGCTTAGCGTAGGGATGGTGCTTGTGGGTGGCAGTAGGGTGATTTACAATGAGGTCGACATCAGCTTTAGGCAAGCCTAGCACCTTGCCCAGTTCGCGGATAATGGACTTCCCTTTAAAAGTATTGTAGGTGGCCAAAAGTGCAGTATGTTCTTTTCCGTATCGTTTGAAAATATAGTCTGTTACATCATCTCTTTCATCCCAGGAGAAGTCGATATCAAAATCGGGCGGCGAACTTCGATGGGGGTTTATAAACCGCTCGAAGTATAAGTCTAGCTCTAGCGGGTCTACGTCTGTAATGTATAAGTTGTATGCAACTATAGAGTTGGCGCCACTACCTCGACCCACATGGTGATACCCTGCGGTATGGGCGTATCGTATTATATCCCAAGTGATCAAGAAATAAGGAGAAAAGCCAAGCTTTTTAATCACACGTAATTCTTTTTTTGTTCGCTCCATGGCTTTTCGATTCCGGTGACCATAACGCCGCACACAACCATTGATGGCCAACTTATCCAGTAGCGTAGCATCATCATCGACTGAGCCGGTAAATGTCAAGCGATTGTTACGCTTGCTCGATTCCATACTGAATGAACATTGTGAAAGGAGACGTTCTGTGTTTTCAATGATCTTTGGGTATTGTGAAAAGAGAACGGTTAGCTTGTCGGGGCTGTAAAAAAACTCTGACGAATTAGCGCAATGTTTTGGCTCTAGTTTCCCAATAACAATGTTTAAGTCTATACATCGCAACAATTTATGTGTCTTCCATCCATCATCATCTTTAAAAGTAATGGGGGAGTAAATGACTAGTTTGTCTTGAAAGTCCTTTAGATATGAATGATACAGTTTGTTTACTTCAGTAGGTCGAACACCCACAAATTCATTAGGGCGAAGCATCTTTATGCCTTTGGGTATTTTACGATATACGATAAAGCAGTTTTCTAATTCGGGTGCAACAGCAGGCAGAGGCTCTTTATGGAGAGATGCTTTTGTAAGTAAAGCATTTAGCTCCCTGATACCTTCTTCGTTTTTGGCAATACCGAGATACAAAAAATCGCTCTGGTCAACCTTGGTTGATCCGTCTTCTTTCATTTGTCGGAAATCTATTCCGTAGACGGGCTTTAGACCTCTTTTTAGGCAAGCTTGATAAAAGGCATAACTACAAGAAGTGTTGTTTATATCGGTAATTGTAAGGGTTTTTATGCCTGCGTCTGCGGCCTCTTTAACGAGCTGTTCTGCGGATAATGTTCCGTATTTTAGGGAAAAGTATGTGTGAGCAGACAGATGCATCGTTGAATTATACAACGAATATATGTCGAAAAATCCGACAAAGCATATGTTTCAACAATAAAAAGTTGAAAAAACCGACAATTAAATTTTATACTTCTTTTTTGGTAGTCTAATTTTTAAAGAAAGATAGCCATTAATACATTTGTCGAGCGATTAATGATAAAGTGGGCATAGAACGAACAATTGTACTACTCTTGATGCTGCTTCTGGGACCAATCTCATCAGAGGCACAGACACGCTATTATTCACAAACGTATGATATAAATGATGGCCTTAAGCAAATGCAGGTTAATGCCGTCAAAATAGCCAAGGACAAAACAGTTTGGTTAGGTACACGATCCGGTATCTGCTCTTTTAATGGCGAACACTTTGACCGGTTCGAGGACATTGATAATAAACCAGATTACGTACATGATATAGACGTAATGTCTGACGGACGAATTGTGATTTTGAACCACAAAGGTTTATACCTATTTGACGGGCAAGAGTTTACCTTATATGCTTTTGAAGAGATCGACAGAAAAGCACAATTTGGACGGATATTCGTAGACTGGAAAGACAGGGTGTGGTTAAATGGTACAAAAACCAAGAATATATTGCTTTTTGATAGAGGGCAATATATATCTGCGATAGACTCCATGCCCTTTACTAACATTGAAAACCCCCATGCGGTTATTCCAAATAATTGCTTTGAGCGATTGTATCTTTTTACAAAAGACAATAAAGTCATAGAGTATGATGAGCCAAATCAAAGTGGACGTATAATATATCAAGCGGAGCAATCTCTTTTTATACCTCGAAACATAAAATCAAATTTTGATTGCGAGCAACACCCCAATCGTCTTTTGCTTTTAGGAGAAAGGACAAATAAAAAGGCAAAACGATTAGCCTACACAAATGAGAGACGAATGCGGGTTTTGATGGACAGAACTCGAGGCGGCAAAATAAATACCGAGAACCCTCTCTATTATTTAAGCGACAATGCCTTGCAATTTTGGGATGGACAGGCTAATGTGACATTGATAGAGAATGTAAAAAAGGAGTACAACTATTTTCAATCTTTGGATGCATCTGATGATGTCATTTTTGTAGGTACGGATAAAGGTCTTATCGAATTTCGAAAAAGTCCGTTTACGCATTTTGACGAATCCGACTATCCAAATGTCTGGACGGTGGTCGAAGATGAGCATTCAAATATTTTGATTGGCGCATGGGGTCAAGGTATACGGTACCTTGATGGTGACCATCAAAAGATTAAAGGAAAAACTGATAAATGTGAAAACAAAAAGTGGGAGGAAACGCCAATAGGCTCTTATATGGGCGCCATTCGAACCCAAGCCGGACGGACGATTTTTCCAATGCATAAAGGACTATTAGAGTCTAAAAATAATGCCTTGCATATTTTGCATGAATCAGAAGATTGTAAAAACGTACCTACAGCTTTATTTATTCATGAGTACAGTAAAACCGGTGATTTATATGTTGCTTCTTGCCCAGGTGTGTATGTGATGGATGTAAACGGACATTGGAAAAAAACCATACAAGACTCCTTATTTAATCACAAATGTATTTTGACCATAAATGAAGATATTGATGGTCTGTTATGGTTTGGTGGAAGGAACGGAGTAGCGTCTTATAATCCAGAAAATGAACGTGTACAGAACTTTGAGTTTGATAAGGCTGATGTTCCTTTACGTACGATAATGTGTAGTATGCTTGACCACAAGGGAAGGTTATGGTTCGGAGGAAAGAATGGATTATGCTTTTTGCAGGATGGTCAATTTCATTTATTCGAAGGTTTTAAGAATGAGGAGGTGAATGCATTAACTCAGACGGATGATAACAAGGTCTTTATAGCTACCCTAAAAGGTATATATATGTTTGACCTGGCCGAATACTATGCGACGGGTGTAATACGATATGTTTTATACGATGAAAACCAAGGATATAAAGGTTTAGAGCCTGGTCAAAATGGATTTTACAAGGATGATAATGGCTTACTTTGGGTTTGTAGCTCCACTTCCTTAGCAAAGGTAAACCCAGACCAACTCTCGTATAATCTAGCTCATTTAGAACCTAAAATTATTAAGGTTAATAATATTCGAGTACCTTTTTCTGGAGATGAAATATCACTCAAAGAAGGAATAAATGATGTCCGGATACATTATAGTTTAGCTGGTTTTAACAAAGAAAGAAATATTGAATATAGATATCGTTTGAACCAAAGGGAGTGGTCCAACTGGAGTCGAGTAACTGAAGCGGATTTTTCAGATCTTGCATCAGGGAATTATACATTTACCTTACAAGCTCGGAGTGCGGATCTGGACAGTGATATTTCGGAAACTCATGCGAAGTTTTCGGTTGATGTTTTGCTTTGGGATGAACCCTACTTTTCATTGTACTCCTTAATCACATCGTTATTTTTAGTTCTTTTTTGTGTTCTATTATACCGCAATAACACCTTAAGTCGACGGGTTAATGAATTACTTGAAAAGGAGAAAAACGAACTTGTGTTTAAAACAAGTGAGTTAGAAAAACTGAATAAAGACCTACAAGTACAAATAGGCAGAATCGCGAATCAAAGTACAGAGTCAATTTCGAGTAAGCTTGAAATCAGATCAAATGATAAGACCTTTTTGGTCGAGGCAAATACGATACAATTTATTCAAGCTGAAGATAACGGATCAAGGATCTTTTTTGAAGATAGAAGTTTATGGACAGATGTTTCATTAAAAAGTCTCGAAGCAAAATTGGATTTCCCATATATGATAAGGGTACACCGAAGTCATATAATTAATATTTCATTTTTGGAGTGGATAAATCAAAGCCATTTGCAACTTTCCAATGGTAATTCGCTAAAAATTGGCCGGACCTACAAAAAGCATCTTTTGGAGATGAGTAAAAAAGAGCAGCTTTGACTAATTTAAGGGCAAATAAGCCAGAATGAAAAACGCCTTTCTTTTCTTTTTCTTATTGATGACCATTCAGGTCATTGGACAACAAAGTTATATTCATTGCGGAAAACTCTTTGATGGAGAGAAGATGTATGAAGAGCAAACCATCATTGTTGAGGGTGCCACAATTACAGATGTCAAACGTGGGTATATAGATGCACCGGAAGATGCGACACTTATGGATATGCGTGATAAGACGGTGTTGCCGGGACTTATGGATATGCATGTCCACATAGAGCATGAATCAAACCCCAAACGTTATGAGGAGCGGTTTCGTGAAAATGACGCTGATGTAGCTTTAAAGGCCACACAATATTGTGAGCGCACAGTAATGGCGGGTTTTACTACCATTCGTGACTTAGGCGGCACGGGAGTAAATGTTTCATTACAAAAAGCCATTGCACGTGGTTTTATTAAAGGTCCCAGAATATTTACAGCGGAAAAATCATTAGCTACCACTGGTGGACATGCAGATCCTTCAAATGGAATGAAAAAAAACCTAATGGGTGATCCGGGCCCTAAAGAGGGAGTTATTAATAGCCCTGAAGATGCGAGACAAGCTGTTCGACAACGATATAAAAATGGTGCGGACTGTATCAAAATAACAGCGACAGGAGGTGTGTTAAGTGTGGCAAAAGATGGTTCTGGCCCACAGTTTACTATTGAAGAAATAAAGGCCGTTGTAGAGGCAGCCAACGACTATGGATTTGTTACGGCGGCTCATGCACATGGTGCGGAAGGAATGAAACGTGCGGTAATAGGTGGCATCCATAGTATTGAGCATGGAACCAAAATGACGGAGGAGGTAATGGATCTTATGATCAAGCATGGTACGTATCTAGTGCCCACCATCTCAGCAGGTAAATTTGTTGCAGAAAAAGCAAAAGTACCCGGCTACTATCCGGATGTTGTGGTCCCCAAAGCGCTTGAGATCGGACCTTTAATTCAAGAAACCTGCGGTAAAGCGTATAAGCGTGGAGTAAAAATAGCGTTTGGCACAGATGCGGGTGTTTCACGGCATGGTGACAATGCAAAAGAGTTTGAATTTATGGTTGAAGCGGGCATTCCTGAAATAGAGGCCTTACAAATGGCGACTAAAAATGCAGCAGAACTAATGCGAATAGACGATGAATTAGGCTTTATTAGAAAAGGATATATCGCAGATATAATTGCTGTAAATGAGGACCCAAGCGAAAACATTAGTACCATGAACAATGTTGTCTTCGTTATGAAAGAAGGCAAGATATTTAAGCAATGAAAAAACTAACGATCCTACTTTTATTAGCGTTTTGTTACAGTTCTTGTGGTGAAAAGTGCGAGAACATCTCCGAAATTATATTGGGACAATGGAGCTTATTAGCTGCAGATAATGATGTAGTTGTATTTCAGGAGGCAGGCGTTTTGGTAGACCCTGATGGGGTTTTAGTGGCTAGTACGTCTAATGGTATTCAATTAGATGACCAGCGATGGTCCATTTCAGGAGATAGCTTACTTATGCTCAGTGCTAGATCAACGTCCTTATTACTCGAGGCAAATTATAACATCGAATCCTTTGATTGCGATGTTATTACTTTGGAGTCCACGGGTGTGTTTTTTGATCTTGAACGAAGATAAAATGTCGGAAAGACTCTTTGAACCAGGGCTGAAACAAAGGCTTTCCGACATAAAAAAACTATTGTTATCTTACTCTCGTCAACGTGATACCGGACCTTTGATTTTTACTTTCAATTTGAAGTAACAATACCCCATAGTGCCCTTCCACCATAGATCCAGTTAAGGGTACATTTTGTTTTCCTTTCTCTAGATAAAGCGTGTTGCTATACACTACCTGAGCTAGATTATTATAAATTTTAATCGTATGACTTCCAGCTTCTGGTACGTCTACAATTAGTTGTGACTTATCCATAAAAGGGTTAGGGTAGGCCATTGCGATTTCCAATGAGTTAGCTATCTCTAATCCATTCCTAATAGCTAATCTTTCTGTTTCGAGAGAAGCATTATACCATTCAGGAGCTAATGTGTTTGTCACTAGTTTGGCTTCTCTCACACCCTGCAAGCGTAGCATAGTTCCCCCTTTGTCCACTGTGATTAGTTTATCACTAGCTATACTGATATGAGCTATGCCGTCGGTGATTTCATAGAACAGACTTGTGTTTTCAAATACGGAAGACTGAATAGCAAAATCCTCTATTGAAGCCACTGGAACAGAAAACTGCATTCCATACCCCATAGTCAATTTCGAAGCAATAAGATCTATCCCATCCATTGTTTTCTTGTATTCCAATGTCATTCCTGCGGTTCTCGTATCGCTATCTCCAGTAAACGCCACGGAGTTATTTACATCTCCAATTTTTACCCCTATCATATCCATCTCCTGTGCATCCTGATCAAAATCAGGAAAGGCAAGATATTCATCAAAGTTCCATGGTTGCATAGGGTCACTAAAGCTCTGCTCTGCATTTACAAATATCCAAGAGTCATTATCAGGGAAATCATCATAGATACCCAAGATTATCTTTCTAATTTCTGTTAGGTCAATGGCCGTAATGGTTTGACTTTTATTTACATCTGCTGCCATGAGTTTATACGGTGAAGACAAATCTTCAATACCCAATATGTGACGTTGGATGATAATAATGTCAAGTGTCGATATTCCATTTTTATGCTCAATGTCATGTTCTGCAGTCAGCATATAATCTTTGTACATTTCTAGCGAAGAAAACGCATAGGTACCTTCATTATCCGAAGGGATCATTTGTTCATCTTCATTTGAACCTAGATAAACATTAACATTGGACAACTCTACAGCATCTTCCGTAATTAAACGCCCAGAGATGGATCCGGTAGTTGGTAGAGGCGGACACAAGTTGTAATTATCTTGAACATCTAGGTAAGTGATACACACGGATTGATTTCCAAAGTCATCTGTTACCCAAAGCTCAATCGTATTTTCTCCTATATGAGCACAACCGAACGTAGCAACGGTGCTATCTAAGTCAGTTCCAGAGAACGAGAATTGATAGTCACTGCATTCGTCTGTACTACTTGCATTAAACAAGTCAACCTCAGCCATAACCATAGGAATAGAATCTCCGTCTATAACCATCACATTTAGGTTAGCGGCTATTCCAAACTTACAAGCAGCCGTAGGTGCTTTGCAATCTATCACAGATAAGACAGTTGTACAAGTGCTATCATTTCCGCATTTATCATCGACATTCCAAACTAAGTCATATTCTCCAAAATCAAGTGTAGCCAAAAAGGAAGATGTATTTCCTGTAAGGTCTGCCACACCATCACCATCGGTATCTAAGCCATAATTATATTCCAAATCAGCGGCATTCGTACAATCATCAGTCGCTGGTAGAGAAACAGACATATTAGCTTGACACGTTTCTGGATCCACACAAACTTCTAATTCGTCAGGACAACCGCCGATAAAGCTCGGTGGAATCGTGTTCACCAAGGTGAAATATTGTGTGTCTCTCCATATTCCAACCTCTGGATCGGCCATACTCACATACTGACACCAATCCATAACAGTAAATCGTTTTCTTATAATAAGGCACCCTGAATTAGGGGTATCAAATGTGTCCGTCTCTGTAGAAATAGCAACCATACTACAATTGTCGCCGGCTATTTGTGGTCCAGGTGAGGTACTAGGATTAGTTTCCGCTACACAATTATCGTAGTTAATTGTCATATCTACAGGCCAAGTGATATCAGTTTCATCAAAAGGATCTGTATCAATAATATGTATTACCTGAAGACAACTCGCTGATTGTCCAAGTACATCAGTGACTGTAACCGTACGCTCAATACTTCCTGTATTGCAATCATTTCTAATATCGTTTATGGATTCTGAGATTATGGCACCATCAGGACAAGGACTGGTAAACACACCATCTAAAAATGATGGGTCAGGATCTAAACCGTCGTCCATTATAGTTATAATAGTTGCATCAGCAGGATCTGCATGCAAGGTGCCAAAATCAAACATATCGGATGTGTCAATGGGAAATTCACATGAGACGGTTATACCATCTGGACATCTTACATTGTACGGCTCGATCATCTTAGTTTCGACAGGCACCATACAGCTAGATTCATTACCCGAGTCATCAGTCACCGTTGCCATTACCATTAATGTGTCGCCAGCAGCAAAATTTGCCACATCTTCACAACACAATACTACCGTCATATCATCAGGTGGCGTAGAGCAACCTGGCGTCATTCTTTCAATAGTGTGAGAAACTACGCTACCGCACAGGTCCTCTAGTGGCATATTAATTATATCATCATAGTCTATGGTTGCTTCATCACTGGAGAGCACTACACACAGATCTGGATTACAAGAAAGCATTGGGCCTTCTCCGTCAACAATCGTTATAGTTTGTGGCTCAGCTGCTGAAACAAGGCCACACTCATTTGTAGCGGTCCACATAATTACATGATCACCGATGCCAAACGGACCCGTAGGCGTATAACTTATATCTGTTATATCTGCACAAAACCCTTCAACGTTTGGCTGAGGAATTACGGGATTTGCTTCACAAGACATAGGGTCTGCATCAAAGGTCATGTCAGTTAAAGGAGACGCAATTACTGGAATACGATTTTCTGCCATTATGGTAAAGAATGTAGAAACACTGGTCTCATTCATACAAGAGTCCATAGCTGTCCAAGTATATGTAACCGTTCTATCCATACAAACATCTTCACTGGAATATGTTGTGTCAACGCTCACAACGGCATCATTACAATCGTCACTAGCTGTGAGTGTTTCTGTTTCTAATAAATCATCATCACAGGCAATACTCATAGCTGAAAGATCGGTTGGTGCCGTATCAAAGACGGGTGCCGTATTATCTGCAGAAATGCTTATATCACTCGTGACAGTCGTTTCATTACCGGCTTCATCAATAAGCGTCCATGAATATGTTATGGTATATCCACTACAAGTAGGTGTAAAATCCAAGGTATCCAATACCTGCATTGGAACGAGTGTACAATTATCGCCACCCATTAAAGGATCATGTGGCGGTAGCCCATCTGGAACATCCTCGCATGCAATAGTCAATCCAGAAAAATCAGGTACTGGCTCTGTAAACGAAGGAGGCAAATTATCTGCTACCTCTACTGTAAACGTACAATCCGCACTATTTCCACAAGCATCAGTGACTTCGTAAGTGATATCATAGATGCCCGGGTCGAAAATGCCCATTACAACACCCATTCCCGTCATATCACCACTATTAATATCAAAGCTTAATTCTGTGTTATCACAATTATCTGAAAAATCGGGGGGTAGATTTAGCTGCGCTGTACAAGAGTTATCTACATCTATTTCTTGATTGTCCGGACAAGTTATTTCAGGGTCTATAGTGTCTTCTATCGTAATTTCTTGATTACATTCTGCAGTGTTTCCATAAATGTCTTCTATATAAAACACACGTTCCACAACAGTAGAACACCCTTCTTCAGCAATAATATTTTCTTCCATTAACTCGAAGGTCAATGTGTCTAGCTCACAGTTGTCCACAGCATCTCCAAAGTAAGGTGTTCCCATAAACTCCTCAAAAGTCATTGGAGTAGGAATCTCCGATAGATCACATTGGGCCACGGTATCACTAGGACAAGCAATTATAGGCGATGTTACGTCCATAACGGAAACGCTGATAATACAGGAGTCTACTTTGACTCCGCCAACGTAGGCTATAAACTTAACATCCGTATCGCCAACTGGATAAAAACCCGAAGCGTCATCTGTATTTGTGAAATCATTTATTATGGAATCTAAAACACAACCATCTTCTGGTGTAGGATTAGCAACACTGATATCTAATCCGCACACATAAGGGATTAGCTCAGTTTCTTCGTTAATATCGCTTGGACAAATAATGCCATCTGCAAAGCCATTAATAACTATGGTACAACAGAATAACAGGCATGCTAGAGCTCTGGTAAAGAACTTCATGATAAATCGGGTTTTGGAAAAATGAAATTTGCCTTTGGGAAGGATGATTCACCTTTTGGGAAAGCGAATCAGAAGCTAAGGTAAAACAATTAATTACATATTACAAAATATTTTAATATGTTTTATAAAAGTTTCTTTAGATCAGCCAAGGTATTAGCCTCTTTGGCTTGCTTATCATGTCGCCATCTTTTAATTCTTGGGAAACGGAGTGCGACACCGGATTTATGTCTTTTGCTCAATGAAATTCCTTCGAATGCTATTTCAAATACATGGAAGGCAGGCACACTTCTAACTGGCCCAAATCGCTCGATCGTATTTTTATTGACCCACTGTGTGATCTGTTTAAATTCAGCATCTGTGAGTCCTGAGTACGCCTTCGCAAATGGAATCAGCGAACCTTCATCCCAAACGGCAAAAGTAAAATCGGAAAATAAATTTGCCCGACGACCATGGCCACGTTGAGCGTACAACATTACGGCATCAATCGTGTATGGGTCGAGCTTCCACTTCCACCAGTGACCTTTCTTGCGACCTGTCTGATAAGGACTAGATCTTTGTTTGATCATTACCCCTTCTGCTTTTTTGCTTCTGGCTTCTTCTCTGAGCTTTTTGATATCATCCCAACTGCTTGTTTTTATTTCGGCACTTAATGAGAACTGCTGATTAGGTAGCAAAGTAATAAGGGGTGCCAATTTTTTTCTTCGCTCATCTTGTGATAAATGGCGAATGTCTTGGCCCTCGAACTCCATGATATCATAGGCAATAAACGCAGCAGGACTATCTTGCAATTTCTTCTTAGAAACATTCTTTCTACCAATACGTGTCTGTAATTCTTGGAAGTCTTTAATCAGACCATCCTTACGAATTATTATCTCACCATCTAAAACAAAGTTGTCAGTATTAATGTCCAACACACTTTTGAATTCAGGAAATCGATCTGTTATGAGTTCCTCTCCTCTTGACCACAAATACCATTCGTTATTCCTTTTTATTAGTTGCCCTCGTATACCGTCCCATTTATATTCAAATAATAAGGAATCTAGACTACCTAGATCTTCTACCTCTTGATCCAATGGATAAGCCAGACTAAAGGGGAAGGGCTTAGCATCCATATCAGCCATGCTCGTATCAAAGAGCAAAGATTGTAAATCATGTGTGTCAGGAGACCAGTTACCCATAAGTTTATGGGATACTACAGCCTCATCCAAGCCATATTTTTTTGCTAATGCTTTCACAATAGTTTTTTGCGAAACGCCAACCCGAAATCCACCCGTAATGAATTTGTTGAGTAGATAACGCGCATCACTTTCTAAGGAATCCCAAGCAGATGTAATCTTGGATTTCTTTTCTTCCTCCGAAAGATCTTTTAAGCTTCTTACGTAGTCTATCCAATAACATAGATTTTTGTCATCCTGCTTTCTAGGGGCTGGCAAACAAAGGCTAATGGTTTCTGCCAGGTCTCCTACAATATGATAACTATCTTCAAACAACCAAAGGGGAATGCCTGCTAATTCAGCAGCCCATTCTCGTAACACCTTGGTATTTACCGTTCTTTTAGGACGACGATGCGAGAAAAGAGCTATAGTCCAAAGGGCATCTTTTTCGTCAGCGATATCAAAGTAGTTGACGAGTGCTTGAACCTTTTTAATCGAACTATTTGTCTGGTCCAGGGAGCGGTATAGCTGAACAAATTGCTTCATACATCTACCGTTTCGCCTTCAAAAGCTGTATCATATGTTTCGCCTTGTAATCCCAGTTCTGTACAATATTTTGCAAACACATCTTGATATCCATGTGTAGCAATTACTCGTTCAGCCTTTGACTCTTTTACAGCCATTAATAGACCTTTCCAATCTGCATGATCAGAAAGTACGAAGCCCTGATCTAGACCTTGTCTTCTCCGTGTGCCTCTCATTTGCATCCAGCCGGAGACCATAGCTTCCTGAAGCTTACGGTTCTTTTTTACCCAATTAGATCTACTAAAGGCTACAGGTGCAATGATGATACCTCCTTTTTTGGGGAAGTGATCTTTATCAAAACAAATACTAGTTCGATCAAATAAATGTTGTTCAAGTAAAACCTCATTTGTTTTGTAGACGGTAGGATGTGTATATACCTGAGCGATTCCTTCTTCCAATAAAGCATGTACTCGTTGCGCTTTACCAAGAGAGTATGCATAGATCAATGAGGTCTCTCCATTTCGTTCATTTTCAAGGCACCAAGCATTAATGTTTTTCGCTACTTTTTCTTGTGCCTCCCATCTGAAGACAGGAAGACCAAAGGTGCATTCGGTTATCATTGTATGACATTGGACCACCTCATATGGCGTACATACACCATCATCTTGTGTTTTATAATCTCCCGTTATTACCCAGACCTCTCCTTTATATTCTACCCTAATCTGGCAACTACCAATGATGTGGCCTGCCGGATGAAATGAAAACTGGACGCCATTAATTCGAATGCACTCATTATAGTCAACACCTTGTACCGTTATAGCTTTTCCTAATCGGTGTTTGAGTATGGCGACGCTCTTTGTATGACACAAATATTGCTGGTGGCCAGGTCTAGCATGATCAGAATGTCCATGTGTGATCAATGCTTTTTTTACGCGTTTCCAAGGGTCGATATAGACATCTGCTTGTGGGCAGTAAAGGCCATGATTAGTGTTGGTTAATAATTCCATGTTATTTTTACACTTGGATAAACTGGTATTCTGAATAGTTCATTTCTAACAAATATTGCCTTATTAATAGCGGTCAACCTGTTAGTAAAACCACTATATATATTTGGTATCGACGCCCAAGTACAAAACATGGTCGGCCCCAACCAATATGGTGATTTCTTTTCGCTTTTCGCGTTTTGTTTCTTATTTCAGGTTCTTCTTGATCTAGGTATTCAGAATTATAATATAACGGAAATGTCCCAAAACAGTTCTACGCCAGCCAAGCACTTTGCCTATCGACTTGGAGCGAAACTAAGTTTGAGTCTTTTGTACTCTTTGGTGATCGTTATCATGGCAAGCGTAGTGGCCTATGAAACTAAGTTTTGGCGCTTGCTTCCATGGATCATCGGAATTCAAATTTTTCAATCAATAAGTATTTTTTTACGATCTCATTTTTCAATCAATAAGCTATATAGTTGGGATAGCTTATTATCTATATTGGATAAGCTTCTCATGATTATTTGGCTAGGAAGCCTTATCTATATTCAACGAGAAAACATTGATATTTTGGACTTTGCTAAGGTTTTCTTTTGGTCCAATGTGATTAGTTGTGGGGTCATCCTTCTTCTGTTGATAAACCGTCTTGAGATAGTAGGCCTTTCGTTTAGTTGGAACTACACAAAAGACTTATTGCGAAAAAGTTTTCCATTTGCTTTAGTGTTTTTACTTATGACCTTGTATACCCGAATGGATGCATTCATGTTGGAGCGATTGTTAGATGATGACAGTTATAATGCTGGGGTATATGCTGCGGGTTTTAGGATTTATGATGCCGTAAATATGATTGGCTATTTATTTGCCACACTTTTGTTGCCAATGTTCTCGGCCATTATAGGACGCGCTAAAGCATTATCGCAACTCGTAAATACCGGTTTTCAAATGATAAGCTTTATAGCTGTGACAGTGGCATTGATATGTATAGGTTTTAAAGAGGAGATTATGACCTTGGTCTATACGGACACAAACACAGCCTATTATAACTCTTTTGCTTGGTTATCTGGGAGTTTTGTTTTTGTGTGTATGGGCTATATTTTTGGCACCTTAATTACGGCAGGCAGGGACCTTAGAGTTTTTAATATGATCTTACTATCAGGGATATTTGTAAACTGGACTTGCAACTTGTTTTTAATACCTAAAATGGGCGCAGAAGGCGCTGCGTTAGCCACATTTATTACGCAATGTTGTGTCGGAATGGCTCAGATCTTTTTGGCCTTTTCTTTATTTTCTCTTTCTATTCGTTGGAAAGAAATGGCTAAGCCAATCCTTCATATTATTCTCTTAGCATGTATCATATTTATAAGTAGAAAATATTTGGCACTTAATTGGATGTATTTAGTGAGTATTGTGGCAATATTATCCCTGATTATTTCATTCATTATTGGACAAGTGCACTTTGCTCAATGGAAAAAAATTATCCTTGGGCGTGACATGAAGAAATGACCAACATGAACCAACAGGAGAGTCTAATAGATATTTTCCAAACGCTTTGGCGTTGGCGTAAGTGGATCGTAGGAATCTGCTTTAGCTCCATGCTTATTACAGCTGGCCTTTCGCTTTTACTTAAAAACTATTATAGATCTAGCACTAGTTTCTATGCTGCTCATACGGACCTAGCTAAACCATCATCTATCGGGGAAAATGACCGAAAGATGTTGTACTATGGTGAGAGTGAGGACTTAAATAGAATGATGTCGATCTCCAAGTCTGGAGAAGTGCTGGATTATCTAATTGAGACATTCAATTTATTTGAGCATTATGATATAGATCCTGCTTCAAAACACGCCAGGCATAAGTTGAACTTGAAACTGAACAAGCTTTTTACGGTCACTAAAACTAAATTTGATGCGGTAGAATTAGCGGTGGAAGACCTGGACCCAGCTTTTGCAACCACGATGGTTAATGCAGCCCGAGTCAAGATTAATGAAATAGGCCAACGGATTGTAAAATCTAGTCAATCGTCACTTTTAGAGAGTTATAAAAATAACATCAAAGAGAAAAATGTAGAATTGAATAAGCTCTCTGATACCTTAGCATTGCTACGAGAAAAGTACGGCATATATAACTTGCTTAATCAATCTAGTGCGTATGCTGAATTAATACCGAATGTTGAATCAAAATACGTAAATGCTAAAACCAAGCTAGATCAATTTTCAGCTTCTGGAAGTCTACGAGATTCCGTTCTGAAGTATAAAATTATAGTAGCCGGGCATAAAAAGCAGCTTGATAATTTAAAGCAAAAAATGGCTCTTTTTAATGAAGGGTATATACCTGTGTTCAATTTAGAAAAAGAACAAAAGGCATTTACCGAACAATTGGCTATTGATAAACAACGAATGAAGTCCTTAGAAACGGCTTACAAAGCACCATTTAATTCTATACACTTGGTAGAAGAAGGAAAGGTGCCCGATTACAAGTCTAGACCACGACGATCCATAATTGTGCTAGGGGTGGGATTTTTGATGTTCTTTTTGAGTTGTGCGTCCATTATACTTCTAGAGCAATTTAGAACAAGCAAGAAATAAGGTTCATGTCTTTGCTTGAGATGTCGATACCGATACGTTTAAAGCAGCAAATCCTGATCACATTCCTTTGTGTTAGTCTATGTTGTTTTATTGCCGCATTCTTTATGGAAGCGTATGTATTAGTTGGGCTACCGTTTGCCTTTTTGTATTTGTATCAGTGTATTAGATCGCCCAAATCTATATTATGGATCTTTTTCTTACTCGTTCCATTTTCGACTGAAGTTTCTTTTGGCAGCATGGGGACAGACCTACCTTCAGAACCCATAATGTGGAGTTTGTTTGCTGTGTTTTTTCTGATACTCTTTCAGGATATAAGGAAAATGAAAGCTTCGACACTACGTACACCTATAAGTGCCTTATTAATAATACATGTAGTTTGGATTGCATTTACAGCTATATTTTCTACGGATTCCATAGTCTCTTTAAAGTTTCTGATAGCTAAGCTCTGGTATGTGATTCCTTTTTATTTTTTGCCCTTAATCGTGTTGAAGGATACAAAGGATTATCGTGCTTTGTTTAAAGTGTTGATACTAGCTATGAGTATTGCATTGGTGTATGTGATGCTTCGACATTTCCAGCGAGGCTTTAGTTTTGACACCATTAACAAAGCAGTTAGGCCTATTTTTAGGAACCATGTTAATTATGCAGCCATGATAGCCTTGGTTATACCTTATATATGGGCCTTGTGGCGAAAGCCTGGAGAGAATAAAAACATCCTTTGGTTAGCGGTTTTGAGCTTTTTTTTAGTGGCGTGTTATTTATCCTTTACTCGAGCGGCGTTTGTCAGTATATTTTTGGCTGTAGGCGCCTATGTATTATTGCGAATGCGTCTTTTGGTTCCTGCAATCTTTGTCAGTTTGGGTGTCTTAGTAGCGATCATGAGCTTTATGATCGAAGAGAATAACTATTTGGAGTTTGCTCCTGACTATGAACGCACGGTTGCCCATGAAAAATTTGATAATCTGGTAGAGGCCACCTATAAAATGGAAGATATTTCTACCATGGAACGTCTGCATCGTTGGGTAGCCGGTGTACATATGATTAATGATAAACCATGGCTGGGTTTTGGTCCTGGTTGTTTTTATGAACAGTATGTGCCCTATACAGTGGAGCAATTTGAGACCTATGTGAGTGATAATCCAGAAAAGTCGGGGATACATAATTATTATATGATGGTATTTGTGGAACAAGGTGTTTTGGGTTTTATTCTATTCTTACTATTGACCTTTATTCCTCTTATTATAGGGGCATCATTATATAGAAATGTTAGTGGAAATGAGGATAAGATAATCTTATTGGCGGCGATCCTTTCATTGATCATTATAGATGCAGTAATTATCATAAATGACCTAATAGAAGCGGACAAGGTAGGTCCCCTCTACTTCCTAAACTTGGCCATTATAAATATGTTTTATGTAGGAAAGAAAAAAGCCTCGGATAACCGAGGCTTTTAATGTGGGCGGTAAGAGACTCGAACTCCTGACCCCCTGGGTGTAAACCAGGTGCTCT
>JAHDDO010000007.1:0-1757 GCA_020629315.1 Saprospiraceae bacterium
TCCCGATATACTATCGGGAAGCCTGTAATAGCCTGGTGGCTCGCTGAAAAGCGAGTCAGGTGCCCATATAATCATAAAAATTCCCTAAAATATGGGTGACTCTAAATGTGTTAGTATCTTCGGTGTGGCTCGATATTTAACCATTCAAAATCCATTCACATCGAAGCAAAGCAAATTCTAAATGAAGTCTTTGGTTACGCAGATTTTCGAGCTGATCAAGAACAAATTATACAAAGCGTATTAGATAAAAAAGATGCTTTAGTGATCATGCCTACGGGCGGAGGGAAATCCATTTGTTATCAAATTCCAGCTTTACTAAAGGAAGGGATGACCCTTGTTGTTTCTCCTTTGATCGCGTTAATGAATGATCAAGTCGAATCGCTAAAACAGCTCGGTGTGTCTGCTGAAGCCGTACATAGCAACCATGATGAGGAACAGTCACGTGCTATCTTTCAAAAGCTTTCTAAGGGGGCCATCACACTGCTTTATGTTTCACCTGAGCGGTTGATGAGCGATTCTTTTCTGGAGTATATCAAGTCCTTTACTGTTTCATTAATCGCCATTGATGAGGCGCATTGTGTATCTGTGTGGGGTAATGATTTTAGACCTGAGTATGTAAAGCTAGGTGAACTTAAAACGCATTTTCCAAGTGCCACAACGATTGCTTTAACCGCTACCGCTGATGCCACAACACAACAGGATATAAGCAAGCAGTTACAACTGGAAACACCCCAAACATTTATCAGCAGTTTTGAGCGAAAAAACATCCATAACAAAGCACTGCCGGGGCAGCATCGTATAGATCACATCTATCAATTTTTACAAAATAGGAAAGATCAATTTGGGATTATCTATTGTCTAAGCCGGAAAAATACAGAAAGTGTATGTGCCAAACTTCAAGCTAGAAATTTCAACGCCGCGGCTTACCATGCAGGATTGGATCCGCAAGAGCGTACTCGAATCCAGCGAGCTTTTCAAGATGATGAAATTAACATCATCTGCGCAACGATAGCTTTTGGAATGGGGATTGACAAAGCCAATATTCGTTTTGTTGTACACTATAACTTACCCAAAAATATTGAAGGATATTATCAAGAAATTGGTCGTGCCGGCAGAGATGGCCTACCGTCTGAAACCCTATTGTTTTACAGTTGGGCTGACAAGGTGAATCTCCAAAAGTTCATCGATGAGAGTACAGCTTCAGACACCTTCAAACAAGTCCAAAGTACCAAACTGGACCGCATGTGGCAATTTGCTAGCTCCCCGCATTGCAGAACCAATACGATATTAAATTACTTCGGCGAATTTAGAGAAGGGCCCTGTGGCCATTGTGATAATTGCCTAAATCCGCCAGAAACCTTTGACGGTACCCGTCAATCTCAAATGGTTTTGTCTGCTATTGTTAGAGCTAAAGAAAGTATAGGGATCAATTTATTAATTGATGTGCTGAGGGGCTCTTATAAGCAAGAAGTCCAATCTAGAGGTTTAGATAAAATAAAGACCTTTGGTGTGGGACGAGATATTGATTACCTAAGCTGGAACCATTATGTTACCCAAATGATAAATCAGGGGATCATACAATTAGACGTCAGTGATTATTCAAAACTTAAATTAACCCCACTCTCTGGACAGGTGCTAAAAGGGGACAAAAAAATAGATCTGACAGCTTTCCAACGAGCTGAAAAGAAGTTGGCCAAACCTAAATTAACCATTGACACTGAGGACTTAGATAATAGCTTGCTTGGAAAATTACGCCA
>JAHDDO010000007.1:1857-8966 GCA_020629315.1 Saprospiraceae bacterium
TCCCCGCCATCAAAATTTCTAAAATTCAAACTGTTTGTTTCCGCATTGTAAGACACCCCATTCAAATTCTTTTTATTCGTAACATTTTGGATATCTAAATTTATACTACCACTTACACGTTTCTTATTATACCGGTAACTTATTCGTGAATCGACTCTACTGTACGGCGTTACTTGTCCAGTCCAATGTGCATTTGCCAACGGAACAAAACGACCTTCTGCCTCAGAAGCTACTGGATCAAACGGTGTATATCTGTACCCACCATTATACAAAAGTCTAGCCCCGATCTGTAAGGCAGCTCCTGATTTAAATTCGAACTCCTTCCCTAGTGTATAGGAAGAAGACCAAGTAGTGGAATACCGAGTCGGAAACTTTTCACCGGAAGCAGAAATGGAATTAGATTCAAAAAATGACCCCGTAATTAAGAAGTAAAATTTATTAGAAAAGAATTTTTCTACAGCAAGGTCAATACCATAATTTTCTCCACCGCCCTCACTCACAGCATCAAATGCTGGGAAGTCCGCTTGGTTATTTAACATCCAATATCCATCTCCTATATCTTCCGCTCGTACAGGGATATTAGATAAACGTTGATAATATACTTCTGCATTGAATTTTATAAACTTAGGTGACACATAGGTGTAACTTGCAATATAATGCCAGGCTTTAAAGAAGGGTAATTCGAAATTAGATCGCACGCCATCGGCTTCGTAAAAGTAGGCGGCTAAAGGCAGCATTTGACTATGTTGTCCAATGGCCAGTCCAAAAGTATTTCGTTCGTTGTGCAAATACTTCGCAGATAATCTAGGATCAAGGCTACCCGTATTATTAATAGCTAACCACATGGAATGCAGGCCTACATTGATATTCCATTTTGGATGAGGAACTAACTGTGCCAGTCCATACAATTGGCCAGATAGACTTAAACCACCCCCATCTAAATCAAGATTTAGATTTTCTTGTGTTACATCTGAACTACTTCGCCTTGCCCGTGTCTCCCTCAAAAATCGATATTGAATGCCGTGCCATATGGTACCTGTTTTCAATTTCAATCTAGGATTTATTTCTTTCCAATACGTCCAAGCCGTAGATACTCGATTATCAAAATACTCTTGGGTATTATACCGATATCGAACATTATTTACGTCCAATGTATCATAGGTCCGTCCTACAAAACCTGTCATAAGAGTCGTAGTATTTTTTAGATAACTTTTCTCATCGATAATCTTTGTATACGTAGTGCCTAGCACACCTGTAGAACTATCATTGAAACGATCTTCCCAATGATTGGCTACACCGGCTTCTCTCTCTAATGAAGGTTTAGGCGAATAATGTTCTTCTGATATGCCACCGAACCCAAAAACGGTCCATGTAGTATTTGGTTTATTCCCTTTGAAGGTCACATTGAATGATAGATCTTGAAAGTTGTTACTTACTCGCTCTCCAATTAATTCGAATCCAAATTCATTAAGCAAGCCTAAGGTAGAGTATCGGTAATTGGCTAAATAGGATGATTCCCCTTGTTTAATCGGCCCCTCTGAAGCCACATCTATTCCTAACAAACCTATTCTTACCCGATGCTGTCTTTCCAACATATTTCCTTTTCTAAAATGAATATCAAAGGCCCCCGATAATGCATTCCCAAATTCGGCAGGCATACCACCAGTATAAAAATCAGACTTGCTTAAAAGCTGTGCACTGAAAATGGTTACCCCTCCGCCGGAAGTCCCGGGCCTAGCAAAATGATTAGGGTTTGGGATGTCCATGCCTTCTAAGCGCCATAAGATACCGACACTAGAGTTCCCTCTTACGATTATATCATTCTCCGTATCATTAGACCCTTGTTGTACACCTGGATAGGAAAGCGCCATTCGACCCATATCATTTACACCAGCTGGCATACGTTCGGTTTCTTCCACAGAAAAGGATCGAGCACTGACGGTTGCCAGATTATTTATAGGTGCATTCGTATTACCATCCGCTACTATTTCAACACCGTCCATAAGAATACCTTTTTGCATCGTAATCTGAATGTCTTCAGATCGCTGAGCATTGACTATAATACCCTCTGTTGTATAATCCTGATAGCCAATGTAACTACAAGAAAACTGTTGACGTCCGACAGGCACCGCTTCGAAAATAAATCGTCCATCAAGATCTGTCGTAGTTCCCAAATCTGAGTTCACTACCCTAACTGTTACGCCAACCAATGGAAAGTTAGATTCCTTATCAACAATAACACCGGAGACGGTTTGCGTTCTTTCTTGAGCAGCTGCAGAGGCAGTCAGTAGAAAAAGTCCGATTACGAATAGGAAATGTTTGGTTTGTCGCATTACTAAAAATATGAATTTAGCTGCTGAAGTCCATATGTTATCGACTCTTAAAAACGATAGGTGGCATTTGCATTTATATTAGATTTATAATCATGAATTACTTCATTTCTTATGAATAATACCTCGATTGCAATATGTGGCGTTTACTTTTTTGCAAGTCTATTGATCCTATCATGTACTTCAGAAAGTAATATCCCCCAAAAAGCAAGTGGCGAAATACCCACAGTAATACAAAAGGATACCACAATCTCAGACCTTTCAAAAGTAGAACCTAAGCAACGCCTTGCGTCTGCCAAAAAGGATATTGAAAAACCTAACTCAAGCTTTGTACTTTCTAAAGAGAAAAGATATGTACCCAATGTAGAAAGCTGTCTTTACATTCGATCGCAACCTATTCTAGCAGATTCTACGATCATACAATGCTTGATCCCGATCAAGCACCAAGAATTTGTCTCTGAAATGTGGCACGAACTAATTCCCACGGGTAGAGAAGATGGCGACTGGGCCGAGTTTAGCTATTCTTTTGAAATCTATACATTTAAACCCGATCAACCTCACGATGAAAATATGGAGGAATGGTTAGCTAAACGAAAAAAAGTACATGACCAGATGAAGGCTAGGTATCGAACCTTTCGAAATATCGGTTGGATTAAATACCGGGACAATGATGGGACATTGAACATCGACATAAAAAAAGATGGCGGCTAAGTCTGGGTCTATTCGCAGGATGCCGACATATTATTTATCCATTCTTCAATAAGAGCAACACCTTCATCATGAACCAAAGCTCTACCTAACTCCGGCATCATTTCTCCCGGTTCTTGTGTGACCATCCGATAATGAAGAATGGAATTTTCAGCATCCCCAGCTTTAATATCAAATCGTCGTCCTCCGGCTCCCTTGCCAGCCGCAACAGGTGGTTTGCAAATGCCTAAATGATTTGACCTTGTTTCATCATACTGCAAATAAAGGCCAGATGTATTTCCAGGTCCCGCCGGTCTGTGGCAGTGTCCACAATTTATATCTAGATAAGCCAAGGCACGTTCTTGCAGATTTTGTGATGGATCAGTATAAGCCACCATCGCATTTGGAGGAGTGGCTGTACTTACATCAATAATGCCTTTTCTTTGTAGAAATTCAATCTGCGAAATGGGCTCACCATTATGAGAAATCGGTTTGTCAAGATTGGCATATCTAAACCCAATAGGTTCAAGTTTTTCATTGGCATTATGACAACTCTTACATTGGTTTTTATTGGGAATGATGTAATCAAATTCTGTTACCCCATTTTTTTGATTGAGCGCCAAAGGTATTATTTCACCCAACTTTTTTAATTGCGCTTCTTGTTGACTTTCATTCCACTGGTAACTGACTGCTTTCCATTTGTCTCTTTCTTTAATAAGTAGTCTTGTCTCCATGATCCTACTGGCAGGTAGTTGTGTTTCATCATAGGAAAAATTCTTTACTAGGATACTGCCCTCTGGCCAATCAAAATGACCATCCTCTCGCAAGCTTGCTTTCTGACCTGGTGGAATATAAACGTATCTATCTTTATTAGCATAGTCAGAAAACAACTCATTAATCGGTGTATATGCTACAAGCGAGTCATGTGCAATTGGGCTATAGCCGTTTTCTACAAACAAGCCATACTCATCCAAATTTGAGAAAAAGACGCCTTGATCTGGAATTCTAATTTCCTTTGATACCTGGGTGCTGCAAGAAAGAATAAAGATGGCTACACTTATTCCAATTAACCAATATTGTAATTTAGTTGCAAGCATACTTTGTGATGTCCTTATCTACATTATCAAAATCATTAGCCGCATCAATGTTGGCAAATCTCATATCAGTTACTGTATTATTAGCGATGCAAATATTCATCGGGTTAGTTCCTGTCGCATCATCTTTTACGATACCATCGTAAAGAATATCTTGTGGCTTTCCTGGGAATAGCATATTGACCATTTGTCCAAATCGTTTAGAGACATCCGGGATTGCTGATTTGCGGCTGATCGTGTTATCATGAATATTTATATCGTAGGTAAATGGATCATACCGTTCATCCTTCCATTCATTTTCGGTCATATGATATGAACAGATGCCGATACCCATCGTCTTATGATCTAGGATTTCATTATCGTACACTTCCACATCTTTAGCGGCTAGTAAGATGACACCAGAACCGGGAGGAATGATGGCCACCATATTTCCTTCCGTAGCGAAGTTCTTTAGGTTATTATTTCGAACGATATTATCATACAATTTGCAAGTATGCCCATTAACCAATGTAAGGTCTGGCAAATCAAATACCAGTAACCCGCCAGTATTCATTTCTGTTACGTTTCCAAATACTTCAGAATTAATGCAATTTTCAATTTCTATTCCGGCCACATTATGGTGGGCATAGCTATTCTTGACGATTACATTTTTTGATTGACCCACATAGATGCCTGCATCTGAGGCATAAGACGCTTCGCAATCATCTATATAGACATCTTCACACTGTACCGGATATAATCCATACGCCCCATTGGAAGACTTCGTGCCTTGCGTCCAAGTCGTATGTACTCGCTCAAGGGTCACACCTTTACACCCTTGCAATTTTATAGCATCCCCTTTTGCATCAGCCACTGTTAAGTCTTGTATGGTAATAGAGTCCGCTGTCACACGAAGACCTTCAGCGCCCGAATTTTGATCTAAAAATGATAGAATCGTTTCTTTCATGCCTGCCCCTTTTATCGTAACGTTTGCCATTTCATCTAAACTTAACGATCGATTAATTTTATACAAGCCGGCCGGTATTTCAATAGTGGCGCCTGGCGTCACATCCAAAAGTTTCTCTTGTATTATTTCATAGCCATTTTCGAATACAATGGTATGTGAGACATTCGATTTACTGTTATCTCCACAAGCTTGCATCATGATGATTATAGCAAATAGTATTGTGGTCCAATGTCCTTTCTGAGGTCTACTTTTTTTATCCATATGTATTAATTTGAATGTGCAATATCATTGGCAATCTTCTTAGCGTCCAATCCTATTTCACGAATTTGGCCTGTAGGTGAAATCCAAAATCCGCAAAAGTATAGGCCGTCTTTGCCAAAGTATTTTTGCTTCGTTATTTTATTATTTAAGTCTAACTTTCGATCCTCACTCAAGGAAAGTATATCTAAGCCAGCCCTGTCATATCCAATAGCTGCAATCACAGCATCAAAGGGTTCGTCTATGCCATTTTCAAAAGTTACAGAATCATGATGCATTGTCTTTATGCCTGGCAAAATTCGAATGTGTCCTTCTTTAATTAACTGCATCGTCCCAAAATCCAATAGTGGAATTTTCTGATCTTTACTGATTTGCTCTAATGGACCATACGGCAATTTTCGCAGACCCCATTTTTCGATATTACCTACTAAAGCCCGAATCAAAGGTGCATTTAATGTATCTGCTACTCTAGGCGGCAGCGGTGCATTTAGCAGACCTAGTTGTAATATAGGAATGCCCGCAATATCTCTAGGTAATACATTTACAGCTGATCGTACAGACATACTTGCTTTGGCTCCCTGTTCGTGAAGGTCCATAGCAATTTCACAGGCCGAATTTCCAAAGCCAACAACTAAGACACGCTTATCTTTAAAAACATCTCCTGATGTATAAGATGCACTATGTAGAATAGGGCCACCAAAATTTTTGTGGCCTGGAAAGTCAACAGTTCTTGCTTTCCCAAAAGGACCTGTTGCCATAATTACATGTGCAGCATGAAATACTTGCTTTGGGGTCTCAATTATCCAAGTGTTGGCATTTCGATATATTTTTTCCGCTGGTGTATTAAAGAGTGGCGAGATACCTAATTCTCTTTGATAAGATTCCAAGTAGTCAATGACCTGCTTCTTTGATGGGTATTTAGGAATGGACGCATCAAATTTTTTGAAAGGTAGATTCGAAAGTGATTTATTGGTATGTAAATGGAGCCGATCATAATGTGTTCGCCAAGATGATGCTATGACATTTTCCTTTTCTATAATTAGGTGATCAATCCCCGCTTTTTTTAAGCAGGCAGCCGAAGCAAGGCCAGCTATGCTGGCACCAATAATTATAGTATTCGTCTCTTTTACGGAACTAGTCATTTGTACTAAATAAATAAGCAAATATCATCTGTGCTGTTTCCTCGATAAGTTCTTCAGAATTCAATGAGGTTCCTAAGGGATGCATATACAAGCCTACGTTTTCTATAGTGCTGTGAATCAACTTTGCTTTTAGTTCCACATTTGTAATTAAATGAAAATGCTGAATGCCTTCAAGGATCTTTGTAATAACGGCTATTTCTTTCTCTCTAATTTCTTCAGACAATTGAAGTACCTCTTGATCTGTGAATTGTAATGCGTGAATGATCCTATAAAATGGATCTTTATAATGGGAAGATGATAATGTTTCGGAAACTGCGAAATGAATAAATAATAAGGCATCCTTCTTACTCTTTATCTTTAATTCACTATCCAAAAATTTATGAATCGTACCATCATACAATTCCTGATTAAACGAGGTAATCAATGCTAATAAAATAGATTTTTTATCCTTGAAATAATTATAGATACTCCCAATAGGTATACCGGCCTCTTTGGCAATTTTATTAGTCGTCACATCATAATATCCAAATTCAGAAAACAGCTTTTTTGCTGTAGATGTAATGATTGATTTAGTGCGGACACTGCGACTTTGCTTAGGAACTACCGTTTCCATATTTCCTAAGATAATAAATATGAGCAATTACTCATGTTT
>JAHDDO010000007.1:9066-112452 GCA_020629315.1 Saprospiraceae bacterium
GAACTACCGTTTCCATATTTCCTAAGATAATAAATATGAGCAATTACTCATGTTTATTGTACTTGAAAAAATGAGCAATTGCTCACTATGCTATTCTATTACAATCTTATGATTTTCAATAGTACCATCTTCAAGCGAAATTTGAAGAATGTACAAACCACTAGCCAAAGACGATAAATCAATTTGTGTTTCCAATGATTCTGTATATACAAATTCTTTAAAAACAACTTGGCGTCCACTGGCATCGAAAAGTCCAACACTTACTTGATGAGGGATCGTAAAACGAGCTATTACATTCAACACATCTGTGATAGGATTTGGATAGAACTGTATACCTAATCTAGGCGGTTCGTCAACGATTAAGGCATCGAATAGTATCCAATTGAGATTGAAAGGTGCAGCAATAACCTCAAGAACTAAGGTATAAGATCCTTCCTCAATATAAGCGCTACTCGTAACTGTGTTCCATGTTTGCCACCCACCCGTAATAGGGAATGAAAGTGTCTCTATCTCTGTTTCCAAGCCGCCTTGATCGACCAAGGTCATTTTCAACCGGCCTGCTGTTGACTCACTTGCGATCCGGTATTGAATATCATATTCAGCTGTAGCTTCTACGTTTACTTCATAATAAATTTTATCTCCTGGATCTAAATATCCAATATTGAAGCCCCCGCCTAAATCATTGCAGGTTTCTAATTCGATCCCATTAGCTATAGCATAATCTTCTGCTTCAATCAATCCTGGAATGCTAAGCACCGGATCTAAGGTATTTTCTACAAAACGATTTTCATATGTTGTCAATACAGTATTATCAAAGCCTGAAATTACATTACCTGAATAACTGACTCGTATTTGTTGATCGCCTCGCAATTGGCTTGCAGTTATTAATTGCACTATCCTATCTGAATTAGGAGAAAGTAATACATCAACCAATGCTACATCATTACCATCAGCTGTTACCCTAAAGTCAGTTACATTGAATGTTGAATTTAGATGCAGAGGTTTATTGTGTTGCAACTCTATCATATTCTTATTCCTAGTAATGCCTTTAGTCATCTGACAGGCTAGTTCATCCGCAGATCCTTTGTAGATAAATTCAAAACTGTTGATATTGAATTCACCTGAGTGAATATGACAAATGATTTCTTGTTTTCCTTCACGAAGAATAATACTTGGAATGGTCATCGTGATCCATTCTTGATAATCTCCAGTGACGGGCACAGGAAAGGGTTCTGTTACAGCAGCGCCATCTACTTCAAAGAAAAGACTGGATTCATCTATTGGTGTGGCAACTCTGATGTTAATATCATAAATACCTGAGTTCATAACCTGACAGCTATACTTCATCCATTCTCCTGGACTGGTCCAACCCACATTGTAGCCATTCGACTGAAAAGAATCTTCACAAGGCTCTATATCCACCCCATCATTTCTATATGTCCATCCATTATTCCACGCCGTATAGTTTCCTGTTGATACGTGATAGGTAGCAGAATGGTCATCATTGTACGCCAAGGACATTGGACCTAAATCATAATCTACTGCGTAAATCAGACCTGGAATTTCATTATCGGAAAAGGCTATGGTTTCGGTTTCATCTTGCTGACGGAACATCGCATCTACTACATCTTTTTGGAATCGACAATTCTCGAATTTTAAATTATCCGCCATTTCCATTAAAATATCAAAGGCTACATCCGAATCAGGTGCTGTAGCGCCACCTTTCCAATAGGAAAGCAGGTTTTCATATCCCTCTGTTTTTGTCACAGATAATGGACCAGCAATGGACTCTACTTTTTTCATAGGCCACCAAGCCCAACCTATATTATGCTGTTCAAATAATGCAATAGCGTCACGAAACCATACATTTGAATTTTCACCGGTCTCACCTAAGTATAATGGGACATTATATTGGTTACGTAAATCTAACACCCACTGGATAGATGCTTGATCATTTGTAGACCAATATTTATGGGGAGAGTATACCATATTTTCATCCCATGGCGGTGTCAAGCCCGTAAAATCGTTGGCAAACCAATTGCCTTCAATAAAAATTATATGATCTTGATCCACAGAACGAATAGCATCCGTTATTCTGCCGTATAGGTTACGCAGTGATTGTCCCCCGGGTAGATCCCAATTTACCTCATTAATAAGATCATAACCTGCTACCCAAGATTCTTCTTTATAACGTTCCGCTAATTGCCTCCACAGGGCAACCGTCTTATCTTGATTTTCTGTGCTTTCCCATAAAGAAGGAAGGTCCTCATCATAATCAGAAATACCTTGATCATACCCCTGGCCGCCTGGTGCCGCATGCAAATCCAAAATCACATACATCTCTGCTTCAGCGCACCATTGAATCAGACTATCCGTTAAGGTAAATCCTATGTCTAACCAAGTGTGTTGGCCGGGCATGGGCTCTTCTTGAATAGGTAGTGTAAACAAATTGTAGTGCATGGGTAGCCTCACTGAATTAAATCCCCAATCTTTGAGGGCCATGATATCAGCTTTGGTCACATGGTTTGATAGCCACGCATCATAAAACGTTTGTGTTCGTTCCTCACCAATCAAGGTGCTGATCCGCTCTCTAATTTGGTGTTGTGCATTGGCAAATTCAGCAGTTTGGAGCATATAGCCTTCTTGCAACATCCAGCCCCCAAGGCCCATACCTTTTAAGATGAATGCCTCACCATTTTCATCAACAATTTCTTTTCCTTCAGCCCTTAAAAATCCTTGAGCATATGATTTTTGGAAGCATACCAAAAGAGATGCAATTACAAAAAAAAGATGAATAACAGGTATGGCTATCCGAAACTTCAATGCTTATTTTTCTTGAAACACTCGAATGTAATCCACTATCATATGTTGTGGAAACAAGGTAGTAGCATCCGGAGATCCTGGCCAATTACCACCCACCGCTACATTAAAAATGAAGAAAAATGGATCATTGAAAGGATACGGATTTTGACTACCAATAACCGCAGGGGTGATCGTATAATAGAGTTGGTCATTTACGAAAAACTCAATTTTATCTTCTACCCAGATTATAGAGTATACGTAGAATTCGTCTGTATATTTTTTACCTGCCGGGGCTGTAATTGAAGACCCTTTAAATTGATGATTGCCGTTTGGTTGGGCAAAGTGTACTGTCCCATGTACTTTGTTTGGTTCATGGCCCAGTAATTCCATAATATCAATTTCGCCACAACGAGGCCAGCTGACCTCTGAGATATTTTCCCCTAGCATCCAGAGGGCAGGCCATATACCTTGTCCTTCAGGTAAAACAGCTCGAATATCTACCCTACCATGTGTAAATTCAAATTTGTCTTTTGTTATCAGGCGTGAACTCGTATAATTAAAACCACCGAAAGGCTCTTCTCGTGCTTCAATAACCAAGTGTCCATCAATGAGTGATGTGTTTTCTCTTCTATAATATTCGAGCTCATTATTACCCCATCCCCAATCACCATTACCTATTTCGTAGGTCCAGAATGCTTCATTCAAGGCATCACCATCAAACTCATCAGCCCAACATAAATTTAAGCCTTCATAATTATCTGGTGTGCTGTATCCTGTCGAAGGGATAACTACGTTTCCAGATCCAATATCATCATCTTCAATAATTACGCTATATGCGCTATTACTTATTGTGGCACCATTGGCATTCGTGATTTTCAATAGAAATTCTTCATCCAACTCGGATTCTTCGTCGCCTAAAATATCTAGTCTAACATTTTCTTGTACAGAACCTACAGCAAAGTCTAAACTTTGTGAAAGTGCAACATAATCAACACCTGCTTCTGCGGATACATCTTCTGTTTCTAAAAATATGGTAACGACTTCATCGCTTGCTTTCGATAAGCGTATACTGGCGAAAATCGATTTCTCGCCGTTGCCTTCAATCACTGATAATGGATCAATAAATACACTTGGTGGCGTGGTATCTCCAGGCATTGGATCTGGCTCATCACAAGCCATAAAACTTAAGCAGAGAAATAATGCAAACATGATGAAGTTTCCAAGTTTCATAAAAATGATTTTAATATAGAGAGCATCCGCTATTGCGAATGCTCTCCCTAATTTCTTAAAATATTAACTAGCTATCTAGCTGATTTCGTATTTATTTTAATGATTCGATCGTTATTGTCCAGAAACAACAACCATCTCCTACATAGTCAATAGCCATAACTACAACATCTCTTTCTGCTGTTGATGTAAAGCCTATAACTTCATACGTAACTTCTGTAGCCGGTGTACCTAAGCCATCATCGGTTAGTTCTCCAGCATTAAATGGTTTGTTAAAACCAAGATATGCTCCTTCTCCGACTACTCGTATTTGTGAATCACCCAAGACTTCAAAAGAAAAGTCACCTCCACCATACACATCGAAAGGAGACGCAAGATCACCTACTGCCATACAAGCATTTGAACCACCCATATAAGGTTCTGCCCATACTTCTTCTTTTACATCTATACGAAGGGACCCTCCATCTGAGAATATAAACTCATCATCCATCTGACAAGCTCTTTCTTCTACAGCTACAGCATCTGGTCCTCCCCACCATTCACCACTATCGGGTGCAGGGCCTACCTTATAAGAACCTTCTCCAGCTAACTTCCAAATCTTGCCATCTGCATTTGACATTACATCAGCAGTAAAAGAAGCGTTACTTACTGAAACCGTTTTTGTTATCATATCTCCAGCACCCATATCATCCATTACACTTAGGGTAACCTCATAATCACCCGCAGCACCATAGGTATGGACAGGATCTTTGTCAGCTGACATACCTCCATCTCCAAATTCCCAAGAATACTGCGTAGAATTAGCTGATGTATTTGTAAATGTAGCTGTTAAACCATCTGAACTAACCACAAAATCAGCTCTTGGCTCAGAGGCAGGTAAGTCAGGTAGATCTGCTGGATCTTCATAGCTCACCATGTAGAAATTCCAAGAGAACCCATCACCTATTAAGGCCAAAGCCAAGGTATCTGCAATATCTCCTTCGGCTAGATTGATTATAGTATAATTCTTAAAGTCTATAGCTGTAGAATTATCGCCTGCATTTGTTTTATTAGGTAGTCCAATGTAAGCGCCCGTTCCATTTAAATCAATGGTTCCTGCCGCATTATCAAAAGCATAGGTGTAATCACCACCATTTGCAAAACCAGAAGGGTCTGCGCCGATAGCATTATCCCAAACGGCCCCATCTGACTCATCCCAACAGCCTTCTTCAGCTTTCCATCCACCATTGGCTTCAGAGTCAATAAAAATGGTTCCTTCAGTATTTGCTTCAAAACGCCCATCTCTATAAAAAGTGTAACTATCGTCTAAAATACAAGGTCTATCACCTAATGGTGTAACACCACCAAATGACCACCATTGGTTATCGTTTGCAGTTGGACCAATTCCTAATGCAATACCTTCTCTTTGCAGGTACCAAGTCTTACTCTCTGTTCCTGCTAATAAAGCTAATTGCTGGTTAGGATCTGATAAAATTACTGTCTCAGTTTTTGTTGCTGATTCACCCGAGGCATCTGATGCAGTCAAAGTTACTGTATACGTTCCTCCTGCCGCATAGGTATATGTTGGGTTTTCTTCGCTAGACGTATTTTCATCACCAAAATCCCATGCGTACTCTGTCGCATTTTGAGAGAAGTTTGTAAACGTTACTGTAAGAAACTCAACCGGATCTACTTCATACTGGAAACTAGCAATCGGTGCATCATTATCCATCGGTTCTGGTTCTTCCTCTCGACAACCAATAATGGCAAAAATGGCTAGTACAGGTATTATGTACCGTGCCCAATTTTTCTGTTTTGAGAACTGTCTTTTCATGATTATTATGTTATAAGTTTTATAAATTTATTGAAACAGACTTGCGTCTGGATACTCCGTTAAATTGGTGGCTACCGTCGTTTCTTGTAAAGCTATCGGTAACCATAAGTGAATATTTTCATCAAAGTTTACACCGCGAATTGGATCTCCTGCAAATAAATCAGCAGTAGCTCGACCTGATCGTACTAGGTCAAACCATCGATCACCCTCCATGGCAAATTCCGCTCTTCTCTCATATCTGATGACTTCTAATAAATCCCAGCCTTGATCACTCATCAGTTGAGAAGCCGTTCTAAAGCTTCCTGTGTTATCGCCTGGTCCTGCTGCTCTTTCTCTAACTTCGTCTATGTAGCCCATAGCTTCACCATCGCTCCCTGACCCTCTATGTAGACATTCTGCTAACATTAACAATACATCCGCATATCTAATGGAGTAGATATTAGCATCTTTTGTCAAGTTAGGATCTCCACCATTTGTATTATTTCCTTCGTAGGCTTTATAATTGGAAAACTTCTCTTGCCAATATCCGGTAAAATCTATTGGATTAGACTGCGTAACATCGATAACCACATCACACGAACCACCTGCATCTTCGATTTCTTGCGCTAGTTCAGCTTCTGAAATAATCGCTGCATCCCTTCTGTATTCGTCATCGGATAAAAAGTGGTCATACATACCTTGCGTTGGAAGCATAAAACCCCACCCTTCTATATAGTCTGGATGCGCGTTGCACAAACCCCGAACTCCACATAATTGTACCATACCATTACCTTCAATCCCTTCAAACCAACCCCAATCGCTCGGCCATAAATTTGATTTTTGAATTTCAAAAACAGATTCAATTGGATTTTTTGCATTGTAGGCAAAAAGTTCATTAAAGTCATCTACTAAGGTATATGCCCCTGACTGAACTACCTCTCGCAACTGCGAAGCGGCTTTATCAAAAGTGGCTGAATCATCATTGGCTAAGTCTGCCCAATACATATATACTTTACCAAGTAAGGCTTGTGCTGCTCCTTTTGTAGCTCTGCCCGCTTCAGATGAAGAAACAGAAATAGGCAAAATATTTATAGCCTCCAGAAGATCGGTCTCAATAGCTGTAAATACTTCACTCATTGTGTTTCTGGCTAGATCCACATCATCTGGTGCCAATAATTCTGTCACTACTGGAATAGGGCCAAAGTGCTTAAATAACTCAAAGTGATAATAGGCTCTTAAAAACTTAGCTTCTGCCTGATATCTATCGACTACAGGAGAGCTTATTTCCGGCTTAAGAATAACCAAGTTAGCTCTGAATATCCCAATGTAAAGTCTACGATACATAGGTAGGCCTACCGTATTCGTGTTTGTATTTCTAAAGTCATCAAATTCTTGCCAGCCTGGCTGATCGTTATCTGACGGATCCCCCCCCGCATTAGCGTTGTCTGACCTGATCTCATTAAACATCACCTCAGAAACCCAATTACCAAAAGCCATGGTCCAACCTATAGGATCATATGCTGCGACTAGTGCGGCAAAAACTTGATCCTCTGTCTGATAAAAATTCTCTGAAAGGAACTCATTTACCGGATCGACATCTAATCGCTCTTTTGAACAGTTTGTCAATAGAAGAATAAATAATACCGGTAATCCTAATTTATATATTTTCATAACGCTTGTTATCTAAGGTTTATAAAGTCACTTTAATACCACCACCAATGGTTTTATTCGCTGGATAGAATCCTTTGTCAATGCCTGTATCCAAAATCCATCCGGTAGTTCCGATTTCAGGATCGAATCCTCTATAATTAGTGATCGTTAAAAGGTTATTTGCTGAAGCATAAATTTTTATACCTCTGATCTTGGCTCTACTTAGCAGACCTTCTGGTAAATTATATCCCAGTTGAATATTTCGTAATCGTAGGAATGACCCATCCTCTACATAAAAATCAGAAGGGCGTTGATTATTATTAGGGTCATTGGAAACCAATCGAGGCATATCCAAACTTGGATTCTCTTCCGTCCACCTATCTAGCCAGAAATCTTGATAATTAGTAAAGGTGATATCTGATCGTTCATATGTTCTAAAGATATCATGACCAATTTGCGAACCTAACACAACATTGAAATCAAAACCTTTAAACTTAGCTCCTAATGTGGCACCAAAAATATGATCTGGCCATGGGCTACCTATATGTCCAATGTCATCCGTGTTAATAATACCATCCCCATTAACATCTACAAATCGTATATCTCCTGGAGATGCGTTCGGCTGTAATAGGTCACCCGAACTATTTATGTGTGAGAAAACTTCTTCTTGAGTTTGGAAGATACCGTCTGTTTTATAGCCAATAAAATGACCTACCGGAAACCCTTCTGTCATTCTGGTAATCGGTTGATTTCTAACAGGCCAACCCCAACCATCAATAAAGCCTGATTCACCCGCCACGTCAATCACCACATTTGTAAATGTCGTGTAATTTAATCCTGTGGTAAATTTCACACCGCCGGCATTGAACTTATAATTCAAGCTAGCTTCTATCCCTGAATTTTCTATCTCACCTAAATTACTGATCGGATTATTGGTTGCTCCAATGTACCCTGGGATCACCTGATCCATTAATAGATCTTTGGTATTCTTCTTATAAAAATCAACTTCCCCCGTCAATTGATCATCCCAAAGCCCAAACTCCAATCCTATATCTAATTGCACACTCTCTTCCCACTTTATATTCGGGTTTGGCGGAGTCGCCAATGCAGAACCAGTATTTAGAGCCGGATCTACCCCAAATGGATACGAAAATGCATTCTCCACCTTAGAAGCAAAGGTTAATGGTCGTATACGATCGTTACCATTTATCCCCCAACTAAACCGAACTTTCATAAAGTTTAATGGACCTAGATTAAAGAAATTTTCATCAGAGATTACCCATCCCGCCGAAAATGATGGAAATAAGCCGAACCGATTGGCTGATCCAAAGTTAGAAGAGCCATCTCTACGCAAGGTCGCTGAGAAAAGATACTTACTATCATAGTCATAAATGAGTCTACCATAGTATGAGATCAATGCATAGTCTACATCTATACTTCCATATGCCTGATCAATCGTGTCTTGACCCGCATCTAGAATCTGGAAATTTTCATCAAATTGAACTTCTGTAGGAATAAATGATGAACTTCCTCCTCCTCTCTCTTGCTCTGTAGTTCTGTAGGACGTTCCTACTATAACATCAAAATGATGATTATTTAAAGTATCCTTATAATTAATGTAATTTTCAAATTGTGTGGATTGGAAGAATCCGAATCCTTGAACGATGTCGTTACCAATGTTAACTGCTGAAGGGTGGAATGCAAAGTCAGGTACAAAGTTCCTAAACTTAAACCACCAATACTCTATACCCACATCTGAATGGAATCGTAGCTTATTGATCGGCTCAAAATCAAGAAATATATTACCTAGTATTTGATCTCCATGTCCTTGTCCATTTGTTACGAATAATCGACTCAAAGGATTATAATGTTCTTTCTGCACCCATCTAGACTGAGCAAATCCATATTGGGCATTAGGATCATAAACATCCGTTATTGGATCATAAGCAAATGCATCCGCGATTACAGTGCCAAATGCATCATTGATACCTATATTATTATTACTTACTCGGTTTACATATATATTCTCACCAATCTTTAAATACGGATTGATCTGCTTTGATCCATTAATCCGCATGGCATATCTTTTATAATTTGATTTATCACCACCGACTACTCCTTTCTGATCCCAATATTCTAGTGAAAGGAACATGTTATTCGCTGAGGCTGATAAGCGATGAGATTGCGTATTTGCTGGATTGAAAATTACATCCATCCAATTCGTATTTACCGTATTTTCACCTAATTGAGGAAAACCTAAGCTATTAATAGATACCGTTTGGCCCCCATTTTCAAATTTTTCTCTAGTTAAGGCGATATAATCATCCGCCCCAAGCATGGACGGTAAACGCCATGGCTCTGCTGTGCTAGTGAAGGACTCAAATATCATTTCACCCCCCTTCTTACCTTTCTTAGTGGTTACTATAACTACCCCATTAGCCGCTCTCGCTCCATAAATAGCACATGATGCTGCATCTTTAAGTACATCTACACTTTCTACATCATTGGGGTTAATATTATCTAAATTCCCTACTTGCAAGCCATCGACAATAAATAATGGCGTATTATCTCCATTCGTACTAATCCCACGAATCAAAATAGCCTTTGAAGCACCTGGTTGACCAGAAGCCTCACTAACCAACAATCCAGATACTTGACCTTCCAATGCAGATTGTACGTTTTGAACTTGATAGCCATCTAAATTTTCTTCACCAATCTTCGAAATGGCACCTGTTGCTACTTTTTTCTTTTGCACCCCATAACCAATGACTACCACTTCATCCAATAATTCACTAGCTGGACTCATGACTAGATCAATGGTCTCTCTATCATTAATGGCTACATTGTAGGTTTCAAATCCTGTATAAGAAAATACTAGTGAATCCGCAGAAGCTGGCACTTCCAATGTATAATTTCCATCTACATCAGAAATTGTACCTCTATCAGAGTTACTTACTAATATGGACACACCTATTAATGGAAGATCGTCCTCGGCTGATATTATATTACCTTGAATCGTCCTGTTTTGGCCTATAACACTTACGCAAAACAGCAAACAGGTCGAAATAGTAAAGAGTAGTTTCATAAAGTTTTAGTTTAGTATTATCATCACAATTGTGATATGGAATTCGGGTCGCATTTTTCCGTAAACCTTCCCGAATTCGAACAAATATAATTTTCTTTTGCAATCCTATCTGAAGATATTGTTACATCAACGGTACATCAAACACAACAATATTATACATCAACATACTTTAAGCTAATTAATAGAATTATTGTTAAGACCTTAATTTCCAAGGGTTTAGTTGGCAAAAGTTACCTTTTTCACCATTTCACATACTTTCTCAAGACAAATTTGGGGTTACACCAAACTGAAAATAATTCAGACATTTAATTTGCAATCTTTATAGCCTATTTTGGTTTCCATTTGTACGTATAATATGTAGCTATTTATAAGGGTCATAAAAATATCTTTTAGCTAGTTCTATACTTTTTCAAAACCAATGTACTTTCACCATATGAATAGACAAGACCTTCTCACAAAATTTAATCTTGACCTTCCTGTGATCGCTTCACCCATGTTTATCGTTTCACAATTGGATCTGGTAAAAGCTTGCGTTGAAAATGGAATCATTGGATCTTTTCCATCTCTTAATAATAGGAGCACCGAAGGTTTTGAAAAATGGGTGGTCGAACTAAATCAACACTTTGCTTCAGTAAGTGAAAAGACTGGCAAAAAGCTACCTCCTTATGCTGTAAATCTAATCGTGCACCGCACAAACATAAGAGCAATGGTAGATTTAGAAATATGTGAGAAGCATAAAGTACCCATCATTATCACTTCTTTAGGTGCTGTATCGGAATTGGTTGACAGAGTGCATGCCTACGGAGGCCTGGTCTTTCATGATGTAACCAACCCGTACCATGCCCAAAAGGCTATTGATGCAGGTGTAGATGGGATTATTTGTGTATCCTCAGGAGCCGGCGGCCATGCAGGCACAACAAATCCTATACCGCTGGTTCACGAAATACGAAAGATTTGGGATGGTTTGATTATCCTAGGCGGCTGTCTATCAACAGGGCAAGACGTAGCTACTGCACTCCAAATGGGTGCCGACATTGCTTATATGGGAACTCGGTTTATAAATACGCAAGAAGCCATTGCCTCAGAAGGCTATAAACAGATGATCATAGATTCTGGAGCAAAGGATATTATCTACACAGCTGCCGTTTCCGGAATACCGGGTAATTATTTGGGAAAAAGCCTAATCGCAGCGGGAATCACGCCTGAACTATGGGAAAGTAAGACCAAGGTAGATTTTAACGAAAAGCTCAACACGGATGAGGCCAAGGCATGGAAAGATTTGTGGTCCGCAGGGCAAGGTGTGGCTAGTATACATGACAATCCCCCAGCTGCAGCATTGATCCATTCCCTAAAATCGCAATTTAAAGAAGCGGTGCAAAGACAATCACGATTGTTAGAACAGTATAGCTAACTTTTAGGCGACAAATCTAAATTTGAAGCACGATTTGATATAACACAAGCTTCGTTTCGTCGAAAATTGAAATTTGGTTCTATTTTCTTATGCTTCTTTGGACTATATATCATCGAAATGAAAAATATAGCCACACTCTTAGTCTTTTCCCTGCTAAGCCAATTTGGTTTTGCACAATCAGAATCGAACTATCTCAACTCTATAGAAGGAGTAACTAATAAAATGCTTGATATTATCTCAGGTGATATTGATGAGGAACGCGATTGGGATAGCTACAGAAATTTATTCTTACCAACGGCTCAAAAGATTTCAATACAAATCCAAAAAGATGGAAATGTTAAGGTTCGCAGCATGAACCTAGAAGAATTCATTAGATATGTAGGGCCCTTATATTCTAGGGATGGTTTTGAAGAATATAGCACGGGTGTAACTATTAATGAATTTAACGGTATTGCTAATGTGTTCCAGAGTTTTTACTGCAAAAACCTGTTGGGGACGTATGAGCAAACAGGCATAAATAGTTATCAAATGGTATTCAAAGATGATCGATGGTGGATCGCTAGTACTTTATTTACCAACGCCACAAAAGAAAATCCGGTCCCTGATAAATATTTGAAATCAAAGTAAATCCATTATAAAAACAACAACCATGAAGAACAACAATTATTATCTAGATCGAGTCCTTCTTATTTTAGGTACTATCACAATTTTAACGGGCGTATACGCTTTTGTGCAACTAAAACCCTTCTCGATATATCTGCCAGCACTATTATTTGGAAGTATACTATTCTGGGGAGGCTACATACAATGGCTGCAGAATAGTAATTCAAGATTATAAGTCGAAAATCAAGGACACTTAATCAGCATTCGTTCTACATAGAACCAAAGCAGGTTCACTACTTCATCATAGTTATCCTTAGCTACCTTAACATCTGTCAATCTAGGCAGATGTTCTGCAAAATAGATTTGATTATTGGCCATTTCGAAAAAACTGCTGGCCATTGAATGAGAATATGGAAATGCAGGATCCAACTCTAATATTACATCAGCGATTTTTTGACACAGCTCCTTGTAACTAGTAAAGAAACCTTCCTTATTCTCTTCATCTACCTTTTTGGTATGATATGCCTTAGAACCCTCTGAGATAATGATTCTATGTAATACCTTCTCATTCACATATTCAGTAGATGGGTTTTCCTTGGTCGCATCTACAATCGTCTCCACGATAATTTTCATTTTTCGCTTTGGATCATCAATATTTCTCGTATTAATATCCAAAAGGTAGCTAACCCAATTCCAATACCATATTTCGAGATATAACAGTAGCATGTGCTTATTCTCAAAATATCGGTACAGTGAGGTTTCATTCGATCCCATCTTCTCAGCAAGCTTTCGAAAGGTGAAACACTCAAAACCAATATCGTCAATAAGCAATATACTATGCTTAATAATGCTCCGCCCCAATGTGGTCATTTGTGGGTCTCGGAGGTACAATCCCTGAGGTATCGATATGCTTAAACCAACTGACATCTTGTCAAATTTAAAAATAGTTGCTAATTCCGTGAACAATATTAATCACAATTTTATTAGTAATACTTACATTTAAAAATTGTTTACTTAAATTTGCGCAACGAAAACTAAAAACTATGTCTAAGTATCTTTCAAATTTGAAAAGTGACATTCCTGCATCGATTGTGGTATTCCTTGTAGCTGTACCCCTATGTTTGGGTATCGCATTAGCATCAGGAGCCCCTCTATTTTCAGGTATTATTGCCGGAATTATAGGTGGAATCGTAGTGGGTGCCTTAAGTGGTTCACAGCTAGGTGTAAGTGGGCCTGCCGCTGGTCTTGCTGTTATTGTACTAACCGCTATTCAAGATTTAGGGTCTTTCCAAATCTTTCTATTAGCGGTGGTAATTGCAGGTATATTCCAAACAGTATTAGGGTTTCTTAAAGCCGGGATCATTGGGTATTATTTTCCATCTTCCGTAATTAAAGGTATGTTAGCCGGTATTGGTGTGATAATCTTCCTTAAGCAAATACCTCATGCCGTAGGCTATGACAAAGATTTCGAAGGGAGTCTATCGTTTGCGCAACCCGACGGACACAATACATTGAGTCAATTATATTATATGATGGAGGGAATCTCTCCAGGCGCAGTTATAATTACGTTGGTTTCATTAGCAATACTCATCCTTTGGGAACAAGGTTTTATGAAAAAGATTGCCTTGTTTAAAATAGTCCAAGGTCCATTAGTGGTAGTAACCTTAGGTATTATTTTAGGTCTTGCTTTCCAAGGTACAGACTGGGCGCTTAAGACAGACCAAATCGTTTCAATTCCAGTTGCAGAAGGTATTTCAGGCTTCTTAAACCTGTTTACTTTCCCAGACTTCTCCGCTTGGAACAATCCTCAAGTATATACAGTCGCGATCACGTTAGCTGTAGTAGCTTCATTAGAAACATTATTATGTCTGGAAGCAACTGACAAATTAGATCCGATGAAACGAGTGTCACCGGCAAATCAAGAATTAAAAGCGCAAGGGATTGGGAATTTGTTATCTGGCCTAATTGGCGGTCTTCCCGTTACACAAGTAATTGTTCGTAGTTCCACAAACATTTTATCAGGTGGTAAAACTAAGATGGCTGCCATTCTTCACGGGTTTATTTTGTTGGGAACCGCAATGGTAATTCCTAATATTCTAAACTTGATTCCATTATCATGCTTAGCCGCTATTTTATTCTTAGTTGGATATAAATTAGCTAAACCGGTTTTATTTAAAGAAATGTACGCAAAGGGATGGTCTTCATTCATTCCATTCATCGTGACCATCGTAGGTATTGTTCTTACAGATTTATTAATGGGTATTGGCATTGGAATGGCCGTAGCAATATTCTATGTGTTGTATAATAATTATAAAAAGCCATTTCATTTTGAAACTGAAAATCATTTAGGTGAAGAAGGTGATATCAGAATCGAATTATCTGAAGAAGTTACCTTCTTGAATAAAGCGAATATTCAACGTGCACTAAACATTGTTCCAGAAAATAGAAAGGTGATCATTGATGCTTCTAAAGCTATTGATATTGATGTAGACGTAATCGAAATCATTGAAGAATTCGAAATAAATGCACGAGAGAAAAATATTGAAGTAGAAATTATTGAAAGAAGACGAAAACCGTCTGAGCAAAGAGCCGTCATGACACTGGAAGCGGCTATTGCCGATCACACTCCTACAAAATCAAAAATGAAAACAGCATGATAGAAACACTAGCTAATTATACACAAACCAAAGAAAGTCAATCTTCATTACAACCCGCAACTGTAAAAGATCTATTGGTTGAAGGAAATAAAAGATTTACATCTAAAAATCCTATTAGTCGTAACTATGATGCACAGATTGAGCAAACCAGTACAGGACAATTTCCATTTGCCGCTGTTGTAAGTTGCATCGATTCAAGAATTCCTACAGAGATTATTTTTGATCAAGGTATCGGAGACATCTTTAATGCACGAATCGCAGGAAACTTTGTCAATACTGATATTCTAGGAAGCCTGGAATTCGCTTGCAAACTAGCTGGATCCAAACTAATTGTGGTAATGGGTCACACATCTTGTGGAGCAGTAAAAGGTGCTTGTGATAATGCAAAATTAGGGAATTTAACCGCTATGCTTGATAAGATAATGCCTGCTGTAAACAACACAACTACAGCAGAAAACGAAGCAAGAGATTCTAGCAATTTGGATTTCGTTAATCGAGTGGCTGAAGAAAACGTAAATCTGACTATCGCAAAGATTAAATCAGATAGTGAGGTACTAAACACTATGTATACTGACGGGGACATAGATATCCTCGGCGCAATATATGACGTGAAAACGGGCAATGTCCGTTTTCTATAGAATGATGAACAGCTCACAACGGTGAGTAATCAAAACCAAACCAGCCAGCCTTTAGTCAAAGGGCTGGCTTTTTTAATTTAGCAAATAATTTGCACTTATGTGGCTATTTGCCGGTTTATCCGCTTTTTTTATTGGTATTTCTAAAGGAGGACTTAAAGGGATGGGTCCTATCGTAGTGCTATGTATGGCCTATGCTTTTGGTGCTAAAGCCTCGACTGGTATCCTGGTTCCTTTACTATTAGTGGGGGATAGTATCGCATTAGTCACCTATAGAAAATTTATCAGTAAAAAACACATCATTCAATTTACACCGTGGGTGATCCTAGGCATACTAATCGGCGTCTATATTGGCAAAGACTTGCCTGAAATTTGGTTTAAAAAAGGTCTTGCCATACTCATTTTAAGCAGTTTATTAATTCTATGGTATTGGGATTTCTACTTGAAAAAGAATGTAAAAAACAGCCCAAGCCTAACGGGTATTACTGGCTTAGGCGCCGGAATATTTACCATGCTCGGCAATTTAGCAGGGGCTTTCTCGAATATCTATTTCCTAATGACAGGGCTAGACAAAAAGCATATCATCGGAACATCCACCCTTATTTTCTTTTTGATCAATGCTTTCAAAATTCCCTTTCACATTTTCAGCTGGCATACGATAACTTGGGAAACCTTACGCATTGATGTAATACTCATACCCGTACTAGCCCTAGGATTTTTGTGCGGATATGTATTAGTGAAACGAATTAGTGAAACGGGGTATAGAAAATTTTTATATGCTGCGACAATCTTGGGTGCTCTATTTCTGTCTATTCAATAATTTGTGATCAAATTCAAATAATATCTCCTCAGCATCTCTCAATATCCACGAGCGCTCAAGCCAATGTTTTTCATAACGATCAAACATAAAAAAGAGAGTCGCAAAAAGACAACTCCACATGATGAAGTACGTAAAAATGTCAATATAAAATATTTCTGACTCGCCAAAATAAATGCCCAGTCCGCAAAATATCAGAAAGGCTAAACCAAAGACACAGAATATAAACTTAGGTTTGACAAATACATCTCTAATTAAGAAAAGATTCTTGTGGCGTTGAGTAAAAAGATTATTTCTCCGTAAAGAAGCAATTAAAATGATGAGCAATAAGTCAATTATGGTTAGATAATATATAAGCTCATTTTTAATAAAACCAAAACCAATCTTACGAAATAAAAAGTCTAATTTTTCTTGCCCTTGAGGCACAGATAAGGCCTCAATATATGGTGCGTAAAAGTATGCAAAAACAAAAAATATCAGCGTCCATAAAATGGAGCGAGCATAAAGGAATATAAAAGTGAAAAGAAAGTACGTCGTTACTTTTGCAATTTCTTTCCTATCCATACAGCTCCTTTGTTATTAGCGAAACCCTTCGATATACTTCGCTACCGCCACAATTTCTGCATCACTCATTACTCCTTTAAAAGGCGTCATTAATCCTTTACCAAAGTAAACTTGTGCTACACTTTCTTCCAATGGCAATTTAGATATACTGAGGTCCTTGGATCCATTAATGACCATATTACCTTTAATGCCATGACAAGCAGCACAATGAATTTTAAATTTCTTTGCGGCATCCACGTCAGCCACATCTTTATCAGAAACCGACTTTAATAACTTGACCGCTTCTTTATAATGCTCATCCGAAACGGTTCGTTTTGGCGCACTCTTTTTAGTTGGCTTGGTTACTTGCTCTTTGGTTTCTACTTTATTTTTCTTTGGAGCTGGAGTACTGGGCTTCTCTGTGCAAGAAGCCAATAATAGTAGTGTGGCAACAATGATGATAACTTCCTTCATGCGATCGTTTTCTTAACTATTAAATATAAGCGCATTCCCAAAATAGACATAAAAGTCACTTATCATTTTTTCCTTCGCTTCTTTTTTCTTCTAGGAGCGCCCTGACCATCACGGGCCGAACTTTGGTGCCGCTTTTGCCCTCTTGTTCCTCGCTTGTTCCAGTGCTTCTTACCTTTGCCACCTCTACCCCCTTTTTCTTTAGATTTCTGCTCTTCGTAATTCAGGTTTCGATCCGAATCAATATGAAATTTCTCATATTCATTCATCAGCACTTTAGCTATCAACTCCTCCTTAGACAAATTACCAAAAAGTGTGATAGCCTGATCCAATAATTCAGGATCGAGTTTCTTCTTAGTGGGCGTATTCAAGACATTTTTAGCCCAATTACGCACTCTGATGTTCAATACATCTTTGGACTCAGGTACCAAAATTTTCTTAAACTCAATCTTTAAGGTCTTTTCTATTCGATTCAGCTTGTATCGCTCTCGTCCATTTGTAAAGCAAATAGAAACCCCTTTTTTTCCAGCTCTTGCCGTCCGACCAGACCGGTGCGTGTAATATGCCACACTATCAGGTAAAGAAAAATGAAAAACATGGCTTAGGTCCTGAACATCTATACCTCTCGCAGCTACATCCGTCGCTACAAGTAATTGTAATTCATTTTTTCTAAATCGCTGCATTACGCGATCCCTTTGCGCCTGAGATAGATCTCCATGCAAGGCATCCACCTTGTAATCTACTGAGATCAATCGCTCCGCTAACTCCTGGGTGTCTCGCTTCGTCCGACAAAAAACCACGCCTCGCATATCGCCATGAATATCCAGAAATCGCTTCAGTGCCTCCGACTTATCCTGGGTTTTGACAACAACATATCGATGCTTGATATTTTTGTTTATCTCACTTTTTGGATTTATCCGTATCTCAAATGGATCGTGCATATACTCAGCCACAATCTTCTTGATAAAGTCTGGCATGGTTGCAGAAAAAAGCCACGTCAGTTTATCGTCAGGCGTATATTGAAGAATTTCATCCAACTCATCCTTAAATCCCATATTAAGCATTTCATCCGCTTCATCTAGGACCAAAAATTTAAGTTGATTTAATTTTACAGCCTTACGCTTTATCAAGTCAATGAGTCGACCGGGCGTAGCAATAATTACGTGCTGTGTCTTTTTAAGAGCTCGTATTTGTACTCGGATCTCTTGACCACCATACACAGCCAGCATATTTATTTTTTCCTTGTACTTCCCAAATAAATGTAACTGCTCCGCAATCTGTTTTCCTAACTCTCGCGTAGGAGCCAAGATGAGCCCTTGAGTGTACTCCTCAGAAGCATTGACCGCTTCAATCAAAGGCAATCCAAACGCCGCTGTTTTCCCGGTACCTGTCTGTGCCAACCCGATCAGATCACGGGGCTCGTTCATTAATTTAGGGATAGCCGCCGCTTGGATTTCCGTTGGCTTTTTGAAACCCAATTCCTCGATTGCTTTTAGTACTTCTCCAGAAATACCTAACTGCTCAAAATTTTCCAATGTATGTTTTTTCTGCACTAAAGGCCGTGCCCGGCTGTAATGAGGCGCAAAGTAACGACAATTGCAGGGAAAGAAGCGTCTTTGATCATAATTATCATGCGAGGTATTGTATTTCCTGGGGCGACTCCTGATGAACGCTTCATCAGGACCGGGTGCCTACAGGCTACGTATTCACTCGGTCCTGAAATCTTTCAGGACTGCTGCATCTGACGAATGCAGCACCTTCCATCCCCCTATCGCGTAACAGCCTGGCCCTTGCCAGACTGTTGGTCATGGTATTATTCGCTAAAAACGTATTGAATATCCTATGCTCGCATTTATAAAAAATGGCGTGTTGGCAATACCAATCTCTCGAGCTACATGAATTATTTCTTGATCATCTCTATTGGTAGAAATGCTGAGTGAATCATTATCCAAACTAGATCCTACCTTAGGCCACCATCTAACATTAGGAACGATCATAATTCCCTTCAAAAAATTATTCGCATTCTTGAAAGGGCGCAAATTAGCATACGCACCTAGTCCTAGAGTAAATGTGGTATACTCACCCAAGATGTTTTCAGAAACCTGCATAGCTCCACCATCATACAATTCAAACTTGTGCCATTTTGGCTCTGCTCTCACGTTTAACCAATTAGTAAAACGGTAGCCAAGCCCAAATCCAGTCGTCCAAGGGATATGTATGTCTAGCCCATTCGCTTTATCTGGCCCTTCTTCCAAAAATTCATTATTCATATTCAAGGATACACCGTGCGAATAATCAAAAATGAATCGCTTGAACATTATATTTCCTTCTACATTATAGCCGCCAAGACTAAGTTGAGACAGTCCAAAAACTATATTTACCCGATTCTCTAGTGCTTGTGCATTGAGGCTTGAAAAAACAGCGCAAATTAGAAATCCCGCCAATAATGTGATCATGCTACATCTTTTCATTGTATTAATTTTTTGTTGACTCAAAAATGAAAAGAAGCATAGCCTAAATCGCCCCAGAATGAAAGATGAGACCTTTTTATCCGAGTAAATACGGCTTATCCTGGAAGATGAGACTTTTGAAACTGAGAAGGCGTTTGGCCTGTTTGCTGCTTAAAATGCCTATGTAAACTAGCTTTTGAATTAAATCCACATTCATAGGCTAGTGATAAAATGGTGTACTGCTTATTATCGGGTACCTTCAACTTTTCCTGTAACAATGCCACTCTTTTCTGAGCAATGTAATCGTAAAATGGTTTTCCATACACCGTATTAATAGCTTGAGATAAATTGTTAGGGTGTACGTCTAAACGAGCAGCAAGATCCGCTACTTTTAATTGCGCTTGACTAAATAATTGTTCTTCATCTACCATTTCATCCAGTGCTTCAAATAGTGATTTGGCACCTTGCTCATTTAACGAAGACTTCCGATACTTAATCGCGGGCTCTGTTATTGCATCCCCTTCAGAAAGTCCATGTGCTTTTCCCAATCCACCTGGGCTTTCAGCATTGTATTGTTTTATACCATGATAGCTTACATACAAGGTCCCGATATATACTACTACCGATATAATGATGTACACAAAATCTATATTTTGAATCACATCTACATTGTACAACAAAAAGAAGACTAAGGATACAGAATAAACAGCGATAAGGAAATAGGTAAAATGACGTAACCAGTTTAGATCTATATGATCGATAGCGCTGTAATTCTCTTTTAAGTTCTCTCGTCTTCTTTTTAGAACCCTAAGTATCCATATTCCTGCTAGTATACTGAAGCTAATATGACCTTTAAAGAAAAAATGATACAACCAATTAGGATCAGTAAACTTTTGCTGAATTACAGCTTCAAAAGGAGCACTTAACCACCAAATATCTAAAACTAAATAAACCGTAAACGGTATAGCAAAAACATATATCCACCAGAAACGAATATGCCAAGCTCCAAATAATAATTGTATAGCAAAAAGAAGAAAGGCAGATATTAACCAAAGGGGCAATGCATTATTAAAAAAGAAAATGGTGGGTGTAAGATTATGATTTAATTGGCTGTTCGTATAAATGAGAAATGCCAAGATTAGATTCATCACCAAAAGGCTATAGTCATATATCTTCTTCTGTCTTTTATTCAGTATAAACAGAATAAATAAACCAATAATGCTAATTGACGCTATACTTACCGGATCCAATAGACAACTTTAATTGGATATAAAGATAAGCATAGCGCCAAGCTATTAACAAGCTACTCAGGAATCTCTCTCGAAGTATAACTCTTGTGAACAATGCGCCACTGTCCTTCATACTTTAGTAGGAGGAAATAATCCGTAAATACTTTCCAACCAGGAATCAAGATTTCTACCTTGGCCATAGCTGCATCGTTTTCATGATCTATCGAAATTATACGCCCTTGTCTGCTGTTCTTTTCACCAACTTTAATGCCTCCTATATAATCTTGACCTTTCCATATCCTGAGACTGTCAGATTCTGTTACACTATATAAATTAAAATCTGGATGAAAAGCCCGGTCTAATCGTTCAGGCTCACCATTAGCTGTTCCTTCAATATAGTCCATCAACGTTTGAGAAATCAATGCTAGTTCAGATGGCTTTTCTTGTCCTACCCCTATGATTGGGATTAGACATATCAAAGAAAAAATAAATACAATATTTCGTTTTATCATGACTTATTTATTTTTTGGTTTTCAACATATACTTTTTTAAATGCAACATCTTTTATGTGATAATTTGAAATATCCAATCTCACTATCTCTCCTTGCTCATCTTCAACAAAATGTAGTTTAGCAAAGTCTGGGTCATCCGAATAAAAGACGCCTTCAGTCAATGGTCGAAGCACTACTCTTTCTTTTTGATTTCTAAGGATTAATTGCTCATCTTCCAATAGCAATTGTAATTGATTCCCGAAAGTTGCATTGGCAAAGGACCCAACAAAACGTTTCAAATAACTTTTATCAAGTTTTGCGGCAACATACTTTTCGAAAACTACATCGTCTCTATTCGGGATATGAAGGGTCAGTCGACCGTCTTTGATACTGACATCGTATCCCTTTCTAAAATCTATAAAAAAGGTTTCACTGCTGGTAGGGTTTAAATCCACGTTCCAATTGTACCGTTCTTCGAAATACGTAAGCGTATCATTTCGCAAACGTACGCTAGCCTTTGATTCACTTACTGAATCCCAGTAATCACCGCACAAGGATTGTTTTTCAGTTAGGGCTAATGGCACATAATTGGGTGTATCGTTTGGCGTACTATCTTCAAAATATTCCGTCAAATAAAGCTCGGAACATATAGTGGCCAAGTGGCCATTATACCTACCAAAATTACCTAATACGACAATCGCCAAATCTTGGTCAGGATATCGAATCATTTTTGCAGCATAATTTTCCGTAACTCCAATCTGATAATATTTATCCGTACCTCTATAATCCCAAAATCTATGCTGACCCACAAACATGGCTTGATTAGCTTCCATGACTGGGCTACCTTCATCTAACACATACTCATCCATTTTTTTCCAAATATCAGAACTCCCAATCTGTGGTCGCCAGAAATTATCCACCCATTTTAGCATATCAGCAGCACTGGTATACAATCGATCCGGAATCAGTTTATTTTCCTGTGTGCTATATAAGCTAAACGCATCTCCAGAAGGTATATAGCCCTGGGCTAGATTAGGAATGCTTTCGTTACCTTGTCGTATATAACTATGGTTCATATTGAGCGGTTCGAATATCTCTGTAGCTACGAATTCCTTCCATGGCATTCCACTTACCTCCGTAATCAAGTCTTGAAGCAAACGCATTCCCGTTCTATTGTGCTGATGGTCTCCTGACTCCATACCATTGTAAGCTTCATCATATGTTAATAAGCTTTGTTGTAAATCAGTATCAATAGAATATTCTGGCTCACCTCCCGAAAGGGTTAAAAGAGAAAACAAGTTCTGTAATCCACTGTTGTGATGCAGTAAGGTGCCCACTGGAATTTCATGTAATGCTTTTGGAAGGACATCGATATATGCACCAATCTCTTGCTTTAATGATAGTTGTTCTCGCTTATCAAGGAGTAGAACAGAAAAGGCAATCAGTTGGTCATTCATTCCAGGAAAATGAAAAACCGTTTTATCACTAATGGGAATACCATGTTCTAGATTGGCTAGTCCATAACTTGTGTTGAAAGCCACTTCTCCATCGCTAAGAATACCGACAGCGATACCTGGTTGTTTATCATTTGTCCAATCAGCAAAGATGCTATCAACTTGGACAATAGTAGGTGTAGACTTCTTTTGTCCAAAGAGTAATCCAGTTACCAGGATTTGAAGGGCGATTAGCCCGTATGTACACATTTTCATTGTTTTCATTTTATTTTCTTTTTTGAATTTGTTCAATAATTAATTCAGCCACCTTTGCAGCTGAGCTAGGATCTTGACCAGTAATAAGTCGACCATCCGCCATATAGTACCCATCCCAGCCTTCTTCCGAAAAGCTAAAAAGCGCCCCTCGCTTAGTTAAAGCACCTTGCACAGAATCTTCAAAAGAAGAAAAGTAGCTTGCTTCAGTATTCTCAAATAAATCAGGAAATCCGTTTACTTTTTTGCCAGATACGAGATATTGACCATTCGATAAGAGGATATTGGATAATCCATAACTACCATGACAGACAGCCGATACGATGCCATTGTTCTTTTCATAAATATGGGTGGCTACATTGTTGATAGCCTCGTTATTTGCGACACCAAACATGGCCGAACCTCCACCGCCATAATAAATGGCAGCATACTTTGAAGGGTCAATTTCTAAAGGAGTAGCCGTTGTGGCTAGTTTATTCATAAAATCACAATCATAGAGATAAGACTTAATCAATGGATCTGATGTGTCAAAGTACCCAAGTGGCACGGCACCGCCATCAGGACTGACGAAGTCAATCGTATACCCTTGTTTAATTAGAACATCATAAGGCAGTACCAATTCAGCAAAATGATTAGATGCGGCTATCCCTGTCGATCCGTATTGATCCGCATTAGATACGACAAAAAGAATAGAAATGGTGTCGCTAGGCAACGAATCACATTGGCCCACCTCACCAAATAATAAAAAGGAAACTAATAGTAGATAAATAACTTTTAACATTGGAAATAATATTTATTCCCAAATGTAAATTACCGTTAAGCACAACCGGATTTACTTTATAAATCAGGAGTTCGGATTTATAAATTTGGACTAAAACCCGCTATTTTCCTTGCTTTTGGAAGGCGGCAGGTGTAATGCCGGTTAGTTTCTTGAAGGTGCTATAAAAGGTAGATTTCGAGTTGAAGCCACAGTCGTATCCGATAGATTCAAGGGTCAGACCCGTATCAGACAATAACATCTTCTTTGCCGCTTCTATTCGTTGTTCATTTAAATATTGTGGAAAACTCTTACCCATATTATCATTTAAAACCTGTGATAAAGTATGAGGTAAAATATGCAAGGCTTTGGCTACATCTGCCAATTTCAAACTCGGATCCCTAAACCAATCATCTTTTTGTAATTCCACACTGAGCTGCGAAATGATGGCATTTGCTTTTGAAGGGTCAATCTTTCTGTTCTTATACTTCTCCCTAGTCTTTGCACCAGAAAAATCAGCTCGCTTTCTAAAGATCAGTTGCAATATCAATAGATAAAACATAAAGGAAAAAAGTAGCGCTCCCAATATGTATGATGTATATCCGCAAAAATAAAAAGCAGCCCAGATAGCTACATTCCCAACATAGATACTCAAATCCCATAGGCCTTGGGAGCCCAATGAACCTTCGGCTGATCTATTCCTAAATAAACGAAGTATATAAGGAAGCGCCAGTAAGGTATAACCTATCCACACTAGATAAATACCTCGAATGATATACGGCCTCCATAAATCAATGTTATGCTCAAAGGGGTATCGGATATTAATAAAGAGTATAATGGCTAATAATATAGCTGCATGAATTTTCCAGAGAGATCGAATCTTATCATCGCCGGCGTATATCGATCGCAGATAGAAATAGAGAAAAGGACCGATAAAAAAACAAGCTGTCAAACCAAATTGCAGAAATGAAAAGGCCAAGTCCGGATTGAAATAGAAAATAACTGACTTGCCTATACGGATACTAAGGAACAATAAAAACCCTCCCAAAAAGAAATTGGAAATATGTTTAGGCCTTTTAAAAAAGCTATAAAAGATCCCTAACAAAAACCCATTAAAGGCACCTAAAGCGCTAAAGAAAAATAACAGCTCCCTACTTACTTCCATTTTAAAAATTTGGCTTCTCTATGGCGTAAACGAAAAATGTAGCATTTGATTTTATTGCTAGTCTTGATTCTGTTTTATAAATGGAATGGCCCTTACACTATCCGCATTCTCCAAGCGTAATATGTAATAGCCAGGAATCAAATTAGAAATGTCGATCGCGGCACTAAAAGGGGTCTTAGTATGACTATTAGAAGCACCTAAAGAATAAATACTATAATCGGTATACTCAGAATTTCCATATACCTGTAATACATCCATGGCAGGGTTAGGTGCGATGGTAATGTCTGAAACATCACTTTGCTCAATTGTTGCCGATGACAAATCAATGATGACTTCTTCTGTCAAAAGCAACTCTTCACAATCTGGGTAAGCGACTAATTCAATAGTAATGAAGGGAGATACTGTAATATCATCTACATCTAAATCATCATTCGCATAGAAAAAAACGTAGAACAGACTTACTTGATCTGGAATGAGGATATTGGGCAGGTCGAAATCGCAATTGGTATAAATGCCTGGTAGATATTCAATGTTTTGATCAGCTGTAGAAATATCGAAATTAGATTCATACCATTCTGGTACCGAAATTTTCCAGTTAAAATATAGCGTGTCCTCAGATATATTTTGGACATCATATTCTACTCTATAAATTTCCCCCGGTTGAAAGTCAACAATGCATTCACTTACTTTACTAATCTCTAGCTGAGTAGAACCAACAAAAGGTATACTCAATAATACATACAGAATGGTGTTCTTCATGATCTCTTGTTTACCAAAAGATACAAGAATTCTGCTTTACTCGGCTAGCGTAATTACTCTATAATTATCGTGATGAATGTCGGTGTTGTTTTTAAATGTCAATGTATATCTGTCGTCAGAAATAACGAATCGATCAGAACCACATCCATCTACTATATTAATCCCCGGAAAATGAGACAAGTTATGCTCACAATACAAAGTGTGTTGGAAACCAAATTCTGTATTAGTTCTTCCTAAATGATCCCTTTTCGCTACCCCTGCTCTCATAATAATGCCAAGTATGGGGTCCTTAAATTGAATGCGACCAGATACACTAATCTGACCTTCGCACCCTAAATAATCTGAAACATCAAAATCGGCATCATAGCTTGCATTATCATAATGCAAATAATATGAATTAACCAAGGTCCCTGCTTTCAGTTTTTGTGGATGTAGTGTAGCCCAAGTTCTATCAGCTTCATCAACAGAGTCATCAAAATAATTGCCTGGCGTCGCTATATCCAAATGTATATCTGTGCTCAAGACATGTTCCGTCTTTTCTACAAATAAAAATATACAATCATCATCTGTAAGATCATGCAGATCTACCGAAACAGGAGGATAATTTAAATAACAAATATCTCCATCCAAGAGTAAAATCCGATCATCGTTAATTAAATAGTCAGGCCTATCAATCGCATCAATGCATGCATTCAGTAAGGCCATTGAACTAAGCCAAAAAAAGACAATTCCATATTTCATAGATAGGTATTTAACCAGTATACACCAAACTTTTAAGTTTCCCTATCTTTAATTCTATGAGTTCGTTCTCCCATATCAATGATAATAATCAACCAAACATGGTTGATGTATCCGAAAAGGCCATTACTGCAAGAAAAGCAAGTGCCTCATGTATTGTCCATCTAGGAAAGGAAATTATAAACCTATTAGCCAAAAATGATAATCGAGCTAAAAAAGGGCCAGTATTTCAGACCGCAATCCTAGCTGGTATTATGGCAACGAAAAATACACCTCAAGCCATTCCTTTATGTCACCCTTTGCCTTTACAGAAATGCACGGTTGACATTGAACAAGTTTCTGATTCACAACTTAAAGTTGTGTGTCATGTTAAAACAGAAGGAAAAACAGGTGTTGAAATGGAGGCTTTACATGGGGCCAGTGTGGCTGCTTTAACGATATATGATATGTGTAAGGCCTATTCGCATGACATCGTAATTAGTGATTTGCAATTAGAACAAAAAACGGGAGGAAAACGTGATTTCAAACGGAATTAAACATACAAAACACGCGGCTTTAGAAAAACCTATAGGTGGCGATTTTCATAGAAATGAGATAGCATGTATTGGCGCCCCTTGTGAGATCATTGATGATTTTTGCAAGAACATTAACGAAGCCCTACAGGCTGTATTAAAGTTGGGTTATCTCAGTGAAGATCACAAAGCGAGCCGAAAATCAACAGGATTTCATACCACCTATACCAATAAGATCAAATATCAAAGAATTGATTTTAAGGCAAGGCCCGAACAGAAGCAATGGCGTAAATACTTTAATGATCTCGATCTCCTTCTAGTCAATGGGAATCACTTTACAGCGGCTACACAAATCGTTTTCATTCATGACAAGAAAAAAGAATCCTTAAGTCGTAAACTAGATAGACTGACAAATATTAAAATGATCATCCTCGAAAACTCGAATGATGAGATTTATGACTTTGTACTAGCTAAGCTTACTAACGAGGAAGAACTCGGGGTATTCAGGCGAGATCAGTTGGATAAAATTGCGGCCTTTTTATTAAAAGATTTTCAAAAAAACATAGCTCCTCTTTATGGTCTTATTTTGGCTGGAGGTAAAAGTAGTCGTATGGGGCATGACAAAGGAGCTATTGATTATCATGGCAAGGCGCAGCGTGAATATGAAGCTGAATTAGCGGCTGCCTTTTGTAATCAAACGTTTATTTCTTGCAGAAAGAACCAAGACGAACTCATTGAAACAAGGTTTAAAAAAGTGTATGATACTTTTGAAGGTTTAGGTCCATTTGGTGGGCTTTTATCGGCATTTAGAGCCCATCCGAATGCTGCATGGCTTAGTCTTGCGTGCGACCTCCCGTATTTAGATAAGGCCGTAGTATCCAATCTAGTAAAACACCGTAATCCTACAAAACTAGCTACTTGCTTTTATAATCCAGAGACTGAATTTCCAGAACCCTTAATCACTATTTGGGAACCAAAAGCCTACCCTGTATTACTTGAGTTTTTAAGCCAAGGGTATTCCTGTCCACGAAAAGTATTGATCAATACAGACATTGAAATGATACAAATGAAAGATCCAACTAAAATGACGAATGCTAATACAGATGAAGAACGGAAAATAGCATTCGAAGCTATAAAAGCTAGCCAAAAATAAAGCACGCTAGTACAGATCCTTTCGGAAAAAAATCACGCCCACGAGGCAGTTCGACAAAGGCATTGCCTCTTGATAAGGAGGCTAGATCACCAGAGCCATTATACGATACGGGTCGCGCTACTCGCTGTCCTTTGCTATTAAAATATGTTTTGCAAACCTTGTACATTACGAGATCAGGGCTAAAATGTACATCTTGCTCCAATACCGCATATTGTTCCTGAATATCCTCTTCTATCATTTGTCTATGCAACCATGGCAAAACATATCTTACCGTACACATAAAACTCGATACCGGATTGCCGGGTAGTGCAAATACAACGACTTGTTTATTTACACCAAACCAAAATGGCTTACCTGGTCTTTGTGCAACTCTGTGAAACTGTTTTTCAATACCTAAGCTTTCTAATGCTTCGGGCACAAAATCATATTTTCCTTTTGATACAGCACCACTTAAAATTAATACATCATATTTTTCAATCGCCAAGGATAAGGCTTGAATTACTTTTTCCTTATCATCCTCAATATGTAATTCATCTGCCTGAAATGCTTTCGCTCGTAACAAAGACTGGATACTATATACATTGGATCGGCGTATTTGGTGGGCTGCCGGGGTTTCAGTTATGGCCACTAATTCGTCTCCCGTAGAGACAACTAAAATGCGAGGCACTTTGCGAACTTGCACATTAGCTTTACCCACAGTTGCTAGTGTACCTATCGTTGCTGCATCTATGGTTTTTCCTTTCGATACCAAAAGAGAACCTTGCCTTGTATCTTTTCCTTGAGTATGGACATTTTGCCCTTGACGTACATGCACATCTTTAAGCCTAGCTATCCCATCCACAATTTCCAAATCTTCATACCGAATAACCGTATCTGTATTTTGTGGTAAGACAGCCCCGGTCATTACCTCTATACATTGGCTACCATTTTCCAATACTTGTTGAGGGCTACCCGCTGGGGCTATTTTTTCTATGGTCCAATGTCCATTTGAAACCGCAATGCTATTATGAAGAACAGCAATGCCATCCATGGAAACTCTATCAAAAGGCGGTAAATCTCGGTCTGCTAAAATATCTTCTGCCAAAATGCGACCCACACTTTTTTCAATAGAAACCCACTCATCCCCATAGTTTCGTTTGATCGCATTTATTTGTTTAATAGCCTCTTCTACTGTGATCATTATCCCCCTATAGTAGCCATTGATTCTGAAATAGTACTTCGCTTGGCTGCCGCTTCAAAGCCATCTTTCGCTTTGCTATTTACGGCTTCTAAAATGGCATCCATTATCTGATTATCCGAAGCGCCGGCCCGCAATAAATCCCTGAGACTAAAAACACCCTGGTCATACAAACAGGATTTCAAAACACCTTCAGGCGTTAAACGAATACGATTGCAGGTGCCGCAAAAGGTGCGAGAGTAGGCCGGAATTACACCAAAGCTACCTTTGGCATTTGGCAGCTGATAATTTTGACTCGTGCTATTGGGTGCATCTTTACGTTTTTCATACATGCCAAAATGCCTTTCAATTTCTTGCAAAATATCTAAGTAACTCCAATAGGAAACTTCATCTCGTTTACCAGTCCCATTAAATGGCATTTCTTCAATAAATCGCACAGCTACAGGTTGTTCTTTTGTGAAAGCGACCATTGGAACAATGTCCTCCGTGTTCTCACCACTCATAACTACACAATTTAATTTCACATCAAAACCCATTTCGATCATGCGGGTAAGTGTATCCCAAACCTTAGAAAAATGATCTCGGCGGGTAATTTTCCTAAAGCGGTCTGGATTAAAAGAATCTAAACTCAAGTTTATTTTGTGAATGCCTAGGTCATACAATTCTGCTAAATGGTCTTTAGTTTCTGTTCCATTTGTAGTTAACGCAATCGATTCTAAACCATCTATCGTAGCTAGCGATCTAAAAAGAGACATCACATTTTTACGTAGAAAAGGCTCACCACCCGTAATCCTTACTTTGCGAACCCCTTGTTTAGACAATAACGAAACGATGCGAAGTATTTCCTCATAACTAAGCAACTGCCGTTTTGGAACAAACGAAATCCCATCTTCAGGCATACAATAATGACACCTCAAATTGCACTTGTCAGTGATCGCTATTCGTACATAATCTATTACCCTATTGTGCCTATCTATAATCACTACTTTCCTTTTATATACGAATCAGCTTGTAGCAATACATTCTCTCCATTCTGATACAATGCATACGAAAAACCGGGTCTAATGGCATACGCACCTACATTGCCTTGTTTATCCAATGCCAAATATCCTACTTGCATGTCTTCATAATCCTGAGTTTCCACAATACGCTGAATAGCCGCTTCACAAGCCGCTTGAGCAGACTTTCCTTGGCGCATAAATTCAACTACTAAAAAAGCCCCTAAGGTTTTCATCATCAACTCACCCATCCCCGTTGCCGTAGCAGCACCTACTTCATTGTCTACAAACAGTCCGGCTCCAATAATGGGGCTGTCGCCTACCCTACCATGCATCTTAAATGCCAAGCCGCTAGTGGTACATGCACCCGATAGTTTTCGGCTTTGATCCATAGCAAGCATGCCAATGGTATCATGGTTTTCTATATTGATTATAGGCTTGTATTCGGATGTGAGAGTCCATGCCTCCCAGGCTTTTCTTGCTTTATCCGTTAATAAATTAGTCTTCCTAAACCCTTGTTCCAAGGCAAATTGTAGGGCGCCTTGTCCAGATAGCATCACATGTGGTGTTTCTTCCATTACTTTACGCGCCACTGATATAGGATTCTCTATATGTTGCAAATAAGAAACGGATCCGGCATTTCCTTTATCATCCATGATGCATGCGTCAAGTGTAACGTGTCCATCTCTATCTGGTAATCCGCCTATACCGACACTGGTTTCTTCAGGATCTGATTCTATAATACGCACTCCATTTTCAACCGCATCTAATGCACTTCCGCCCTCAGACAAAACATCCCATGCTGCTTCATTTGCTTCTATTCCAAAATTCCAAGTAGATACTACGATAGGTGCTTCATATATTTGATTGCTTTTTGCTTTGACTCGTTTCGTAAGCCAAGGTATTAGAGAAAGTACACCCGTTGTTTTTATAAATGTCCTTCTTGAATTCATTTACTGATGCTTAGAGGATTAAGTTAATCAATTTCACGTTCGTGTATCGTCCCCGTTCTGAATTTTAAGGGTCGTCCATCTCGATTTCTGAAACAAGCCACGATCTCACTTAGAATAGATAATGCAATTTCCTCTGGTGTTTCTGCTCCGATGTCCAAGCCAATGGGACTATGAAAAAAAGGCACTTTATCTAGATTGATCCCAGTTTCGATCTTCATTTTTTCCATTCGTTTTTTCGGCCCTAACATCCCCAAATAGACGGGCTTTTTTGCTACTAAACCGGGTAACAATTTCTTATCCCAATTAAAATCATGCGTCATTAAAATTACGGCAGTATGTTCGTCTATAGGCGCCTTTTCAATCTCTTCATATTCATAGCACTGCCTGGCTGAAGCTAGTAAGGGTTTAGTCATTTTCTTCTTTCGTCCGACAATATGCATTTGCCATCCAAGACTTCGGACAAGCTCCGTCATAGCTAGTACATCATAATTATCCCCAATAATGACTAATCGATATTCAGGTCGAAGGTACTCAACAAGTAACTTCACAGGCCCATAATTAGCATGGTTCAATGTCACAAACTGAGGTCTTCGGCGTATGCGCGTTTCTTCTATTTTGCTACGCAACTCATCTATGGAAAAGGCAAGGCTCGGGTGCAATGTATTAGAATCTAAAACCAAGCTCATTTTTCCCAATATATCTGTAGATGAATTCGCTTCTATAACATGAATTATAATGTTGACTTCATTAGCGTCAACAGCTTGAGTTAATAATTCGATTGGATTAGAAGGATCGTCATAATCAATAGGAACAAAGAGTACATCAATCTTACCATTACACCCTAATCCTATACCTATGTTTTGCTCTGCCTCATCGAGCGTATCATAACTGACAATGGAAGGTTGTTTACTGAAGATGGCTTTTTGAGAACGGCGTAATGCATCCCCTTCTAAACAGCCACCACTAATTCCTCCTGTCCAAGTTCCGTTGCTGCTAACCAACATACGAGCGCCTATTCTTCTGTAAGAAGACTCTTCAATAGATACTACTGTTGCTAAAGCTAGCTTTTCTTTTGTCCGATCAGTAGTTCTGTATTTTGCTATTATTTTACGTACCTCTTTCAATCATTCAAATTATAGAGTCCTGCCTCGGCAAGAAATTTAACCACTAAACTAAGTTGCCCCAGATGGTATACACTGTGTTGTAATAATCCATTGATCGCAAACCTAAGTGAAAAATGGTCCTGAAAATCAATATCAAAATAAACTTGATCGAGTAGGCTATCATCTTGCTTTTCTAACAAATCAATAATAGCTGAAAGGCTTTCTTCATAATCCTTTCTAATGGCAGCCCATCCTTTTTCAGATAATTGCACGAGCGGTAACCAATTTGCAGGATCTTCATCTTTGAGACCACTACGTTTCGTATTTATTTTTACCACAGCTTCCTTTTGCCATGCCGAAATGTGAGCGATTAATTCAGCCACACTCTTCAATTGTGGGTGTGGACGAATAAATGCATTGTCATCATTTATTCCTGTCAACCTAGATGAAAAATTAGCGCCAAGCCAAACCCGTGAATCCTGAATCGCAGATAACTGCTTACAAATATTTTGGATAATAGTACTTGCCATGTTAGCTGATCTCCAATGGCATACGGGTGATTCGTTGTCCAGTGATTCTTCTAACCGCATTAGCGATAGCAGCGCCAATTGGCCCTAGAGGCGGCTCTCCCACCGGACCAGGCTCAGCCATACCTTCTATAAGAATAGTATCTATTTCTTTAGGACTATGTTTCATCATAGCCATTCTGTAGGCCCCGTAATTTATGGGCTGCAACTCATTGTTCACTATATCCATTTTTTCAAACATGGCTGCGCTAATTCCCATATTAATGCAACCCTCTACCTGCGCTTTTACCTGATCAGGATTTATTGCAAATCCACAATCAAAAGCACAAGTCACTTTATGAACCATAATCTGATTATTCTCAATGGACACTTCTGCAACCTGAGCACATGGTGAACCAGCATCAATACTAGCAGCTAAGCCCATGGCTCGCCCATTTACAACTTCGTTTGTGTATCCAGCTTTTTGAGCTACGGTCTTTATAACTTCCATAATTCGCTTTTGGTGACTATCTGAGCTATCCAGCATTTCCAAGCGCATAGTGACCGGATCCCCATTTACTGACAGGGCTAACTCATCAATAAAACTCTCAATAGCAAATGTATTAGCTAACAAACCAAGACTCCGCCAAAAGCTGGTGGCAAAGGGTAATTTATTGTGATAATAAGCCGTATGATAATTAGCAAGCTTCTGATACATAATGCTACCACCACGAATCGATCCAATGTCTGCTCGCAAGAAGCCTTCCATAAAGCCATGCGCAAATGGTGGAATCAAGGCTGATTCGAACATCACATTCCCACTTGCAAAAATATGCTCTAACCCAAGGATTTTTCCTTCTTGACTTACCTTAGCTTTCATAACATGATGCGTAGGAGGACGGAATGTATCATTTTGAAACTCTTGTTTGCGATCCATAAAACATTTTACTGGCTTTCCGATTTCCTGTGAAAGCAAGGCTGCATGCACAGCTAGTGGTGTATGCAATCTACGACCAAATCCACCCCCTAAAAAGGTGGGGATAATATTCACATCCTTCTTAGAAAAACCTAATGCCTTAGCCACTTCGTCGCGTGTTATGCTAACCACTTGTGTCGACAATATAACCGTTGCCTTTCCGTCTTTTACCGAGGCTACCGCCCCGTTTGGTTCCATTTGAGCATGGGCACCAATGGGGCTATGAAATTCAATTTCTACCACTTTGCCAGACTCCGATATATCCTCTATTCGTTTACCTTCTTTTTGCACCACTTGCTTGGTACCCTTACCCACTTTTATATGCTCCTCAAGTGTTTTTGTATCCCAAGCTTTATTTATCTCCACTTCATAACGAATCATACGACGGGCTTGGGTAGCTTCAATATACGAGGAAGCAACAACCGCTATGTATTCATCTCTAATGATGACTTGTTCGACACCAGCCATAGTATCTGCTCCATTTAGGTCTATATTTTTTATGCTAGCATCAATAGCGGCTGGTTTCAATAAGGAGGCATATACCATACCTTCCATTTCAGCATCAATCCCAAATATGGGAGCCCCGTTTACTTTTTCTACTAGATCTACTCTAGGAATATCTTTACCTATGTATTTAAAATCTTTCCGTTCTTTTATACTTGGACGCTTAGGTACTTTCCAATCGTTTACATCAATCACTACCTCACCATATGTCAAGCTTTTATTTGGTCCAATGGCATTCCCGTTTTCCATTTTTACATCACCTACAGGCACACCCAATTTTTCAGCTGCTTTGGCTTGAAGCATTTCTCTCATGGCAGCACCCATCTCTCTAAGCGGATTGTATAAACCCGCTATTGACAAACTGCCTCCTGTGGCAAAGGCATCTATATTACCAGTATCAGTCTGAGCATGCACCACCTCTACATCCTCCACATTTACCCCTAGTTCTTCAGCTGCAATTTGGGCTAAACCCGTAAAGGTGCCCTGGCCCATCTCCACCTTAGAGCTGTGTAGTATATATTTATTATCGGGCGTTATTTGAAACCATAACATAGGCTCCGTTTTACCAATGTATGGCGGAATCGTTTTTTCAGCTCTAGTGAAAATCGTTCTACGAATAGGATTACATCCAACGATAAGTCCCCCTACCAGTACACCAGCACCCACTCCACTTACTTTCAAAAACCGGCGTCTTCCTTTTTTATCTTTTGCCTTACTCATAGCTTAGGAGTTTTGGTTTTTTAGATCAGCGGCACGATGAATAGCCTTTCTCATTCTGTAGTACGTTCCACATCTACAAATATTTATGATATTATCATCTATTTCTTGATCCGTTGGATTTGGAATTTCAGTTAGCATGGCTGCAGTTGCCATAATAAATCCTGGTTGACAATAGCCACACTGTGGTACAATCTCATCTTCCCATGCTTGCTTCACCGGATGCTTCTGTCCACCGGAAGATAATCCTTCAATGGTTGTAATCTCAGTTCCCTCTGCATACTTGGTAGCAAAGGAGCACGATCGAACAGCTTTTCCATCCACATGGATGGTACATGCACCACAAGCTGCTTTTCCACAACCAAATTTGGTGCCTTTCAAATTAAGGGTATCACGAATGACCCAAAGCAAAGGAGCCTCACCATTCGTATCTACACTTACTTGTTTTCCGTTGATTGAAAATGTGATCTTCATAATTATTGATTTGGGATTTTCGCACCATCAGCAGCCCATGCCTTGACAGCTTCAATGAACGCATCTTTAGAAACAGGTGGTTTCTCTCTAGGTGTACCCTCAGCATCAACACCTGGTTCAAAAGCCCACAACACTAAAGCATCCTCTGTTAAATGTTTTACTATATCTTCTACGCTACGTCCACCATTTTTTTCAGTATCTAATATCGACCTTGCAATCTCATTTTTTGATAAGCCTTCCCACGCCATGCTTTTAGGGGCCAAGTGCCAATGCGGGGCGCCCGGCACGCCAGAAAAATCATTATTGCTATCCTGATGACAGCTTCCACAAGTATATCCTGCAAGTCCATGACCATCTTCACCTCGTTGTACATCAAAGTAATGCAAATGACTATCCTCACCTTGTTTTGGCTGATCTCCTGAAGGGTGACAATTCATACATCGCTTATGCATTATAACCGCCATCATAGTATCGAATGGGTTATCAGATAGCAGCAGCCTCTTGTCTTCTTTTTCGCTGAATGCAGACTCTTCTATAGAATATTCCTTGGTATTAAAACTCATCCCTAAGATGAATGCAGCTATAAGTGACGCTACCAAATACTGTTTATTCATTCCGTCTTTATTATCTACCTAATTTACAGATAGCATTCAACAATATGAAATAAAGAAATCGTTAGACCATGGGTATTCCTTGACTTTAGCTTTCTTTGTTCAGTGGAGTTGTCAATTCTTATTCTACCTTTTATATTCTTCTTCATTGCCCTAGTGTATTCTTCGGCTGGATTTGGAGGCGGCTCTAGCTATCTAGCTTTGCTTAGTTTGAGTGCCCTACCATATACAGAATTTAGATTCATTGCTTTAGCATGCAATATTGTTGTTGTTGCTACTACAAGCTATTTATTTTATCGGTCTAAAATGATTTCATTTCGTAAAATCTGGCCATTACTTTTTTGTAGTGTTCCAATGGCCTTTTTAGGAGGTACTATTTTACTTCAAGAACGTTTATTTTTTTTACTATTAGCCACTTTTTTGGGTGTTAGTTCAATGGCCATGATAGTTAGAAAACCTAACGAGACTGTGTATCAAAGTTCTGCAAAAGCAAATGGTCTTATAGGTGGGGGGATCGGTTTCCTTTCAGGCTTGATAGGAATAGGTGGGGGGATCATTTTGTCTCCTATCCTTCATTTAACAAATTGGGATACAGCTAAAAGAATAAGCGGAGCCACTGCCTTTTTTATTTTGGTTAATTCCATAGCAGGTTTGGCAGGGCAATTTTCGAAAGAAATTAGTTTTTCAAATGGAACAACCTTGGTTTTTCTCGTACTAGCTGTCGGTTTGGGTGGTCAGCTGGGTGGAAGACTAAACCTCCATTTCTTGAAGCCTAAAATGATTAGGCGTTTAAGTGCCTTTATTATATTAGTCGTTGCTTTACGGATATTCTACAAATATCTTATCATCTGATTATGGAATTGATATTATTTGGAATCATAAAGGAGTGGGTCACCGAGACGGACATTGACCTACAAGAAAATAATATTCAGACGGTTAAGGATCTGAAATTATACTTACTTAATAAGTATCCACAATTGAATAGCCTTAGTTCATACATGATCGCGGTGAATCAAACATATGCTGAAGATAATATGGTTTTAAGTACAGATGCAGAAGTAGCTATTTTACCACCTGTTAGTGGCGGATGAAACAATTGATTGACATACAAGTAAAAACTACCCACTTACAAATTGACGAATGTTACGATTTCGTCACAGACCCTTCATGTGGTGGCTTAGCCTTATTTGTAGGTACTGTTCGCAATAAGAACAAAGGTGAGTCTATCACAAAATTAACGTTCGAAGCCTACACAGCCATGGCACTAAAGGAAATGAAGAAGATTGCCGAAACTTGTATAAATGAAAAAGGCGCCAATAAGATCAGTCTACATCATAGGATAGGTGATGTACTTATTTCAGAAAAGGCCGTTATAATTGCGGTCTCATCTACACATCGAGCTGCTGCTTTTGAAGCTTGTCAATATGCGATTGATACATTGAAAGAGACGGTCCCTATCTGGAAAAAAGAATTTTTGGTGGATGGTTCTTATTGGGTTAATGCTACGCCTTGATCTTTTTATACGCTTGGATTCCACCTGCTAAGGAGTATACTTCTGTGATATTTTCTTCTTGAAGCTGCGTTACTAATGCGCTCGATCGTTTTCCTGATGCACAATAAAATAGTATTGGTTTTTTTAAGGAAGACAATACCTCTTTATCAAAGCAGGACATTGGATTACGCAAGACAGCTGAATCAATATTCTCATGCTCATCATCCTCTAAGATGGAAACTAGGGTGTAGTCTTCCTTATTAGCTAGCCAGTCCTCCATAGAAATATCTAACTCGGCATAGCAAGGTTGCGCCTTAAAGTCTTCCTTCTGATATATTTCTTGAAGATCTTTTCTGTATTGCTTTTTCAAGCGTAAGATAAGTTGCCGATTGGAGAGTGCATCGTAGCTTAACCACCTTCCTTCTAAGCTCGTCCCAATTCCGAGAATGAATTTCAATACTTCATTTGCTTGAAATAAGCCAATTATACCTGCTATGGTATTTAATACCCCTACCTGTGCACAAGTAGGAATGGAATCATCTGGTTCTGGAAAAACATCTCGTAAGTGAATAGAATCAGCATTCTTGTTCAGAAAAAAACTAGCATGCCCTTCGAATTTATGGATGGCACCATAGACTAGAGGAATGGAATGAATATGACAATAATCATTTACCAAGTACTTACACCAAATATCATCACTACACTCTATAACCACATCGGCACCTTCTAACTGTTCCTTGATATTTTCTTTTTGTAAATAGTGTGTATAATAGCTCACTGTAATTTCAGGATTCAAATCCTGCAATCTTTGCGCTAAGACAACTGCTTTGGCTTGATCTTCATGACCCGTATAAAAAACCTGTCTATGCACATTGCTGATATCTGTCTCATCTCCATCGATTAAATGAATAGTACCAACGCCAGCGCCGGCCAAGTAAGGTGCGACTATACTGCCTAAACCGCCACAACCCACTATCACCACTGAACTTGCTGATAAGGAGGCTTGGCCTTGAGTACCAATTTCTGATAAGAGTATTTGTCTACTATACCGTTCCACAATACAAATGTAGGATAAAGACTAATGATGCAAAAGGTCCAATCAATCCATATATTCTTTACAGCTTGCGCAATGAGGCGATATCTGGACAAGCTAACTGCACCATATTATTATGCAGGTCTTCTTTCAGTATTTCCGCTACATGATAGGCGCCCAAAGGGCCTAAGGCAGCCACTCCATACATAAAAGCCCTACCCAATAAGACAAAAGAAGCCCCCGAATGAATAGCTCGGATAATATCTAAACCCGAACGAATACCGCTGTCAAAAATCAAAGGCACCCTATCTCCTATTTCTGAGTATATGTTTTTTAGCGCGCTGAGACTACTAATAGCACCATCAAATTGTCGACCACCATGGTTAGAAACAACGATAGCATCAAATCCGATTTTGATTGCTTTTTTCGCATCTTTTGGGTGCAATATTCCTTTAATAATCATGGGACCTTCCCATTCGGAACGCAAGGCTTTACAATAGTCCCAATCTAAAGCCCCTCGCCAATGCTCGTCCACAAATTGACTTACGAGGTCCAATCGTTTTGCCTTTGTATATGGAGCCACAGTAGCTAGCTTAGGCATACCATGAAGCAGTGTTTGGTAACTCCAGCTAGGTCTTACCACACCCTGACCTATCAATCGAAAATCTAAAATTGGGGGTGCTTTTAATCCCGCTTTTTTCGTTCGTTCCCTACGCGAAGGGATCGGTACATCCGCGGTTACTACTAGGGTGGAAAACCCATTTTCTTGTGCTCGCTGTAAAAGGTCTTTACGAATGGCTGCTTTCTTTGGTGGATATAATTGGAACCAAGGTTTTTCGCCAGCTATCGGTCCAATTTTTTCGGGTGTACTACAAGATACGGTGCTAAGGCAAAAAGGTATATCCATAGCTGCGGCTGAAGTAGCCATTATTTTTTCCGCCCCAGGCCACATGAATCCAGCCATACCTATCGGCGCGATCCCAAATGGTAATCGATAAGAAACATCTAGCAGAGTACAATCTAATGACGGTTCGACTAAACCCTTGCAAAATCTAGGTATAAAAGATACATCTTGGATATCTGAAATGTTTCTATCCAATAATTTTTCGGAGCCTGTCCCTGTCTCTAAATACGCCCAAGCCGAAACGGGTATTCGCTTCTTTGCCTTTTGGGCAAGATCTGCTACCGAAGGGTATCGGTTTAATAGCTTTTCTCGCTTGGAACGATATGTATGAATAGCAGGGTCCATTTTTTACAAGGACAATCTGATAACTAGTACAGCATTTTCTGTACCATCTTATAGGTGGAAATAGTAAATGCTTCTAAAACTCACTAGAATCGTGAAACGAAATCTCAGGATGATTTTCCATAACAGTGTTTAATGACCAGGCCGAATCCGCTAAAAACACGGCATTGCCATCCTTATCTTTGGCCATATTATTTCTCCTGCGCTTCGCAAATTCTTTAAAGGCTACTTCGTCTTCCCAGCTTAACCACAACGCTTTATGAATATTGATGGGCTCATAACTACACGATGCACCATATTCATGCTCTAGTCGGTATTGAATGACATCAAATTGGAGTGCACCCACCGTACCAATGATTTTTCTGGCTGAATCTTCTTTCACAAATAACTGGGCAACACCTTCATCCATCAGCTGATCGATACCCTTTTGCAGCTGTTTAGATTTCATTGGATTTGCATTATTAACAAATCTAAATTGCTCGGGAGAGAAACTAGGTATCCCTTTAAAGTGCAAGACTTCTCCTTCGGTTAGCGCATCACCGATTTTAAAATTACCCGAATCATATAGGCCGATGATATCCCCCGGGTATGCGTGGTCAATAACAGACTTCTTAGCCGCCATAAATGCAGTGGGGTTTGAAAATTTCATTTTCTTCTCTTGCCGTACATGCAGGTAATTGGTGTTCCGTTCAAACGTGCCGGAGGTGATTCTCAAAAACGCAATTCTGTCTCTATGTTTAGGATCCATGTTCGCATGGATCTTAAATACAAAGCCCGTAAATTTTTCTTCTGTAGGAGCCACCATGCGTTGTTCCGTTTCTCGAGGCAAGGGATTTGGAGCAATATCTACAAAACAATCTAGCAGTTCTTTAACCCCAAAATTATTAATGGCACTCCCGAAGAAAACCGGATTTAATAAACCTTCTTCATACATCTCTTGATCAAACTCAGGATATACATCTTTTATGAGTTTCACTTCTTCTCGCAATGTATCTGCTAATGATTGGCCTACTTTTTCGTCTAGTATCCCATCATTCAAATCTTCTATGACTAAGGTGTCCTCTTCTGATTGTTTTCCATGAGCACTAAATAAGATAAGTTTATTATCATATAGGCTATATACCCCTCTAAAGCGTTGACCCATCCCTACTGGCCAACTTAAGGGACATACACTCATATCAAGCTTTGCTTCTACTTCATCTAATAAGTCAAAGCCATCCTTCCCCTCACGATCTAATTTATTTATGAAAACAATCATGGGCGTATTCCTACGCTTGCACACACCCACTAGGTTTTCTGTCTGCTCCTCGACTCCTTTAGCTACATCGATAACCACAATAGCACTGTCTACAGCCGTCAAGGTTCGATAGGTATCTTCGGCAAAATCCTTGTGGCCTGGCGTATCCAGAATATTAATCTTTTTATCTCTATAATTAAAAGCCATCACTGATGTGGCAACGGATATTCCCCTTTGCCGTTCAATGTCCATAAAATCCGATGTTGCCGCTTTTTTGATTTTATTAGATTTTACAGCTCCAGCCACTTGGATAGCGCCACCAAAAAGTAACAGCTTTTCAGTAAGTGTCGTCTTACCCGCATCTGGGTGACTGACTATACCAAAGGTTTTTCTCAACTTTATTTCGTCTATTAGACTCATCTTCTAGATAATGTGCCGCAAAGGTAATTGACTCGATTAAATAAAAAGTTAGTGGGTCGATTTTTCAGAAGGACTATTTTGCAGATTCGCTTCTATGCAAGACTCTATGAACGCATCGAACTCTATTCCTGTAGGAATCTCAAAGCCCGCATCCAAACTAATGGTATCACCGGCTAAGAATAAAAGGTTTGTCATATTTTGTGACCCATCACTTCGCAAGGATTGTATCGCCGCATTTATAATTTCTGGTGCTATTTCAAAATCCAAGTCTAATTCATCACATAAGTAGTTACCTGGACAATCTTCATCGACAATACCATCACAATCATTATCAATACCATCACAAATTTCGACAGCGAAAGGATGAACTAGATGATCAGAATCATCGCAGTCATCTCGATTAGCAACATAGTTAGCTAGATTATTCTGACAGTGATAAAGACTATCGGTACTTCCTCCAAAACCATCGCCATCTTCATCAAAATATAGCGTATAGATGGTATCACAATCTGGCAGAAGGTAGGTATTTATTGTGTCGCAATAACTGCTCGCATTTGATGCATTCGCACAAGCAATATTTAGGACCTTGTCTAATTGTAATAAGGCTATGTCATCTATATACCACCCTTCTTCTACTGTATTATTATCAGAGCCAAAGACAAAGCGAAACGAAATACTTTGTCCCTCATACGAACTTACATCCACTATGGACTGAATGTACCCTTCACTATTTCCCGTAAACGCCGGCGTGTTAGCAATGCCATCATTGCTACTATCTCCCAAGGTACCATTGTAGGGGTTTAAAATAAATGCGTCTTCTACTAGTGTCCAAGTGGATCCCGCATCTTCACTTAGCTCTACATATCCACCATCCCAGGCCAACTCCGTATTATATGAGTGCCAAAAACTGAAGGCTTGATTTGGTCCAATGTCCATTTCTGGTCCTTCAAGATATTGGGTGTTATCAGCTGGCGCATTTTCAACAAACCAACATTGGGCACCGCTTCTTGATCCAATGGTATTTATTTGAAATGCATCAGTCCCTAATCCACTTTCACTCAACCATTCGGTCACAGATGACTCTATATTATCAAAATAGAAAACACTGTCAAGCTGGACATTGGACAACACACTAAAATCACACATCGTATCGGCTCCTGGCAATAATTGTGGAACTTGTAAATCAATAGTGCTTTCAGAAATACTCCCCCAACTTAGAGTACCACTCACATAGTCAACATTTGATGACAGCGTATCTAACGCTTGGATAATCGTAACTGTATCTTCTAGATTATTAAATAAATGAATATTGTACGCTAACGTATCTGTATAAACTATACTCTTAGCTGCCATTTTCTGTACCCCAAAAATGCTTTGACATACAGGCGGGAGATCGAAGGCTTCGGTCCCATCTGACCTAGAGTCTGGGCTACCTTGATCGGCCCCAAAACCAAGGCCTCTATCAGCAAAAGCTTCCCAAATGAGGCACGTATTATCACCATTATACAGTAACTGATCAGCCATGATGATAGCATCTCTACCATCTATAAACCCAGGCGAACAAGGCTGGATTTTCAGGGCCTCCAAGACTAAATGTAAGGCAATGTTATTACCCCCTACGCCATTATATATATCCGTATCAAAGCCATGGCTATCGATTAACTTCCATGTCATATCCCAGAGCATAGAACACCAAACCGAACCAACTCCGTGAGGTACAGAAAGTACTTTTATAGAATCATAGGTAACTGGATTTATCGCCAAATCAGTAGAGTATGGATAGGGCCTGATACCCACCCCTCCTATACTGTCATTTTCGAGATAATTGCCAATCCCCCGAGCATCAGAGCCGAGGTCATCAGTATCCATGGTAATTAAAACAGCCAAATAATCACTCCAGCCCTCACCCATCTGCTCTTCATTATATAGACAAGACGTAGTACTAGGGCCACCGGTCAATCGATTGGAAACCCCATGACCATATTCGTGTAAAATAACCCCATTGTCCAGATCACTATCCCTGTAATGAGGCCCAAATAATTCTATACTCAACTCAACGGGAAAATTAGCTTTTAAGGTGTCACAATCTTCTTTTGACAACATGACCGATGGAATCGTAATGGTGCTGTCTAGCCCACCCATATTGAAAATCGGATTGTTGTTACTGTTACAAATTATAGCGGCTATAGCCCCAGCTTCTTGCGCATGTTTGACTTTCATTACAAACGGACAACTACCTCTATCTATTAAAGCGATCTTGCCATCTAGATCATTACTTATAGGATCGCAAGCAAGGATTGGTTCCGCCTCCAATAATTCTCCTTCAAAAAATCCTGCAGCCGTGCCAAAGTTTGCAACTTTTGATGCATATGGGCCTTCGATAGAGACTGGGGAAGAAACATCAACGATTGGGTCGTCGATCTCAATCTGCCAATTGAACATTTGCATTCTTGGATTTTCCCCATCTGGAGGTGTAGAAAAATTAGCATTATTTAATCCAGAGCCATCTTGACATTCTGCCAGCACATGATCATTTTCAATACCTAGATTATCATAATTATTGCTTTGAAAATTTCCAGCAGCTTCAGTAAATGAGTATTGATAAAGGATATCATGCGCCAGATTGTTCCAGTAAAATAAGTTCGTTATGGCTGCATCCAGGTAATAAATAGGTTGTTGGGTATCCAGTTGCATTGGAAAGTCAAAGCATAATTCTGTACCCCCATCAGGCGAATGACCTGGCATATTTTCATCTGCTAAATCCTCATAGGCAAACACATTGTTTCCTCGTGTGATGCTATACTCTTCACCGGCAATGCCATCCGTATCATGCCATCCGAACGGAGATGCATTTAATGCAGCATCCCAAGGGGCTGTCTCAATGCTGCGGTCTCCATAAAGTGGGCTTTCTATCGGAAATGCGAAGACATTATATGATTCTGAAGTAGCATCCATGGCATATTTACTGGCTGCTTTTTCATTACACTTTTTAGTATGCACATTATTATGGTCATGGTTATGTCCAAAAGAACATACATCTGTCCAATCAGACTTTTGGACCAAACTAAAATCATCGATTGATAAAAATAGATCCCACCATATATCGGTTTCATTTTGGTAGATACTAACTTCCCAACAAGGAAGTATAGCTTTTCCTTTTTGAATATACATTTGTTGAACTCGGATGTTCTCAGAACTGCCTTCCTGTATTCGAAACACCTTTCTGTTATTGACGTCACCGATTGAGCGAAGATGTATATTACTTCTTTCTATATCCAAAATCTCTAGTGCGGCCTCTATAGCTTGCTTATGAGATTGACGATCCTCCATTAGAGCAATAGGCTCAGAATACGTAACTCTTTTGTTTTCAAAAAGCAAGGTACCATCTGCGCGTAATACAATTGTTGAGACTTTATTCAGGATATCAAATCCATCGTATTGTTGATTAAAATATAAATAATGTATGTCTTTATCAGGGTGTGAATATTGGTCACTTAATCTAAATTCAGAGGAGCTATTCGTATTAGCTAGTAATATACTTTTACCTATATCAACCAGTTGAGATTGAGTGAATGAAAATATAGGAACGCTGAAAAGCAAGAATAGAATGAACACATTCCGGTTCATAAAGTGGTTTCGATTTTGAGAATTCGACCAAATATACTTAAAAACAGCTAGTTCAAAGCTTTGTGTTAAGTGAAGGGGTGTTATATTCCAGTTGAGTTATATTTGTACAAACCAATCACGGACCATGTTAGAATACGCGAGCATAATTGTACTAGGAATTTTAGCCCAATGGATAGCTTGGAGAACTAAAGTACCTGCGATATTACCCCTCATTATTATTGGTTTATTAGTGGGCCCTATTTCTACTTTGTTTATGGAGGGAGGTGAAAAATTCATTGAACCGATATGGAATCCTGAAACGAATCATGGTCTATTTCCAGGTGAGAGTTTATTCTATTTTGTTTCACTTTCCATTGGAATCATTTTATTTGAAGGAGGTTTAACACTAAAACGAAGCGAGATAAAAGATGTAGGTCCGTCTATTTTAAAATTGATCACGTTAGGTAGTTTAATCACTTTCATTTTGTCTGGATTAGCTGCATGGGGAATTTTAGGTATAAGTCCAACCATTGCATTCCTTTTTGGTGCTTTGATTATAGTTACAGGTCCCACTGTAATTGCTCCTATTTTACGAAATGTACCCCTCAATAAAAATGTTTCTACTGTATTAAAGTGGGAAGGCATTCTTATTGATCCGATTGGCGCATTGACCGCTGTTTTAGTCTTCGAGTTTATTAATGCGGGAGGGGATCATTTTACTGCCCACGCCTTAAAACAATTTGGTCTAATCGTTGCAGTTGGGGCAGGCCTAGGTTCATTGAGTGCTTATGGCTTGTATCTGCTACTAAAAAACCACTTAATTCCTCACTACCTAATCAATGTCTTTACCTTGGCATTGGTATTGATGGTATTTGTGGTTTCTGACGAACTAGTGCACGAGTCAGGACTTTTAACCGTGGTTCTTATGGGCCTTATATTGGGAAATCTAGATCTACCCAACTTTAAAGAAATACTTTACTTTAAAGAGTCACTGAGTATATTACTGATATCCATATTATTCATTTTGCTGTCCGCTAATATCGAGTTAGTGGATCTTCAACAATTACTTCACGTAAAGTATCTATTGCTTTTCCTAGCTGTAATTTTAGTGATACGACCATTAGCCGTTTTTGCAAGTACTATTAATTCTAATCTCAACTTAAATGAAAAGCTATTTATTAGTTGGATGGGACCAAGAGGTATTGTGGCAGCAGGTATTGCATCTTTGTTTGGATTAAAGCTTACACTCAACGGCGTTGAATATGCTTCTCTGGTCGCTCCATTAGTATTCATGATTGTATTAGGTACAGTTCTTTTAAATGCAACGACTGCAAATCTTGTAGCAAGAATGTTGAAAGTTATCCAAGAAGCAGCCAATGGAATTCTAATTATTGGTGCTCACAAAGCCTCACGATTAATAGCTAAGTATCTTGATGACAATGGAAGACAAGTTGTTGTAGTTGATAATAATGCTTCCAATATTGATAGGATAGTGAAAGAAGGATTGAATGGACAACAATATGATATTTACTCTGATGGCTTATCAGATAATTATGAACTCAATGACATAGGTTATATAATGGCGATGACTGGGAGCAATGAAGTAAATAAATTTGCTATAAATAAGTACGGAGAAGAACTAGGAAGTCAAGGAGCCTATAGATTAATATCTGCGAAAGAAATGAAGGATACCAGCCTAAATCCTACGGATGGGCTTTTCTCTCAAACGGATGATTATATAAATCTGAGTGAAGTAGCAAGAGACTACCCTAGCATTCATGAGCTTCCAGTCAACAATTCTGAAGAACTCAAGTCAGCATTAGAGGCTGTATATGAAACTACAAGTGCTATTCCTTTATTTGTTAAGCAATCTAATGGCAAGATTGATATCATCACTTCCAATGTACCAAACTATGAGGTGCAAGAAAGTAGTCATTTTGTCTATTTAGGCAAAAACATAGATAAAACATCATAATATATAGTGAAATGATTAAGTGTTGATTATCTATGTTTTTCGCTTTCACCTACACCAATTGAGGGTTTTCACCTATTTTTTAGTGAAAATACTTGCTTAGGCTTAAATGTTAACATATCTTTATAATGCTTACCTCAAAAAAGGTAGTGTTGGAATTCTTGGTCAGTATGACCTGACCTTACATTTGTAATTGCGACCTAAGCTTTTACAAGTTTTGCTGATAAAAATTAAGCACCTCATCTTGACGGTGCTTTTTTTTATATATCCTTGAAATCTTTAAAAAATTGGTTCAACTCCTTAAAGTCTAGTGCCCCATTACTCATCTTTAAGTATTCGGAAATGGCTAGCGCCTTTTTAAGTCTAGTTGCAGATTGTTTAGGCTTTGCCACCATAAAAATAAGATTACGTTGTTTCCCTGGGGTGAGAGCATGAAAATGTTTATCAGTGACTGGTTCTTGTTTAAGGAGCTCTCCGAATTCCTCCGGCATTTCCATTCCATATTTACTAGTATCTTTTTCGATCTTCACAGAAATCTCATCTCCTTGCCAGAGACTTAGTTTCTTTCGAATTTCTTTATTCAGATTGATAAAATAACCCCCTTCACCGTCCGGCATAAATGCACAGTGAATTTTTATGTCATCATTAAAAATGCAAATAAATCTCCGGTCTTTTAAAGGTTGAAAATGTGACACCACATGTCCAGGTACTTTCATATGGTAGGCCCACAAGTTGGACTCGAACTTATCTAGTTTAGTAGTAAATTCTATCACTTTGATCTATATTTATCGTTTAGTCCAATGCCATCAATGATCAACGATTTTATTTTCTTCAATCTACTTTCCTTTGTGGCCGCTCTCTTTGCATTACGAATGTATTCTTTGAATTCATTTTGTTTGCTTACAGAAAAGTTATTATACTGCTGCGCTAGTTCTTTATCATTATTTAAAGCTACTTGCAAAAGTTCAGGCATTTCTACTGGTCCCTTTTTTTCCGGTTTTATTTCTAAACCATCATCACTATTTCTCTTTGCCTCTTCTATATAAGCAACTATCATTTTTTCATTTATATCTTCCAAAGAAGTGAAGCGCCAATGACGTAGGCCAACTGTTTTACCTTCCTGCACATTAATAAGGACTTGCAAAGGATCTGAAAGAAATACACCTTGATGAAACCAAATAGTAATAAAATCCTTGAAAGCGCCAATGCTTAGTACATTTTTACCATTCCACATATATATGGGTTGTAACCACTTTATCCCTTCTTCTAAATCACAAGAAATTGCCATTTCACGCAAAGCGAGTAAAATTTCCTTTCTTGGATGATCTCCTTCAAAGTAATCATTAGCTGTTTTATACTTCTTCATTGATCTCAGAATATTTCTTCAAAATAAAGGGAAATAGTATTTTGACAAAATCTAAAACTTATATGTTGAAACAAATCCCTGGATTATATATAGCCCATATTGATGAAGAAAAAGGAAGAGGTGTTTTTGCAGGTTTATCCATTTCCAAAGGAGATATCATTGAAGCTTGTCCAGTTATTCATATTCCTAAAAAGGATCTACAAACGATTCATTCTACAGCCCTTCATGATTACTATTTTTTATGGGGAAAAGATCAAGATGAAGCTGTTATTGCTTTAGGTTATGGGAGTCTATATAATCACTCTTCAGATCCCAATGCTCAAATTATTTTAGATTACCTAGCCGACGAAATAATCATAGAATGTGTTCGTAAAATTGATGCTGGAGAAGAAATTACCATTCAGTATAATGAAGGAGATATAAACGCAGATAGTTTATGGTTTGACCCTAAATGATAAAAAGGCCTTCGCGTAAGCAAAGACCTTTTTAATTCAAATTCTCCATAATACACAATTTCTACTAATCAGGTAGCATGCCTGCTTTATCAAGTGCAAAAGCAAGAACACCAGCTACTGCAAAAAAGGATAGGGCTAAAATTAAAACAGTCATAACAGGAATTTTTTGGTTCCTTCCTAATTTAAATAGTTATTTGTTAAAATTCAAGTTTTAACAACATTTATTTGCATTTTCAGGGTTTTCCTGTAGGGGTATTCGGCTTTTTTGTTGTCTAACGAAATTTTCTTACGAATTCAGCTACTTCTGTGCTGAAAGCTGTTTTTTCATTAATCATAGGGCTATGGCCAGAACCATTAAAAATGCGGAAGAATTTATCTTCGCTACTGGCTAATGTCACCAATTCCTCAGCATAATGAACAGGCGTGACAAAATCGAATTTACCAACATAGACAGCTAAAGGTATTTCTATTGCTGAAAGTTGTGGACTAATGTCCATAGTAATTAGCTCATCAAGCAAACCTTGATTAGCTGAAATAGTATTTACACTAGAAGCGAATATATCATAGTTAGAGAAAAGATTATAATCTAAAAAATCAATGGCATCAATACCTTCCAAGGTCAATGAATCCATGACTAAGGTTTCCAATTGATTGGCAATTCTATTAGCTTCAGCAACATCTTCTATCGTACCTTGATCCAGACTTTGCAAACTAGCTATATGCTTTTCCCAATCTTCGACGTTTTTCCCTGCTGCTATTTGCGCGGAACCAATGCGATCAACCATTTCTCGAAGTACTGAAATATATGTTGTGAAATCATGAATACCATCTACTACAATAGCGCCTTTTAAGTTTGAGGCGCGAGTGTTATCTACAATATAATTAGCCGTAAGAGCGCCGCCCCAGCTATGCCCCATCAAAAAGAAACCAACATCTTCTCCGTATTGTGAAGAAAGCAAGTTAATCAAATGATCTACATCTGACACATAATCTGAAATTTGCAAATCCGCAATGTCACAATTCCCTAAAGAAGATCCAGAACATCGTTGATCCCAATATACCATTGCGAACTCTTCCTCTAAGATTTCGAACAAAGCAAGCTCTTCATAGATTGAGGCATGACCACCAGGACCTCCATGAAGCATAATAATTAGTGTTTTGGATTGGGTATTACCTTTTACGACAACTGGCATAATCGCATCATCTATCTCTACGTAAAAGCGATCTCTAACATCAACGCCAACACTAATTTTCTCCTGACAGGAAGAAAGAACCATTAGAAATAAAAACCCAAAAAAGATCTTACTTTTCATGCTTTGCAATTTTCTTATACGCACCAAAACCAATATAAACTGCCGGAAGTATCGCAGAGTTAAATGGGCCTCTTATACTTCCTCCCATTTCAAAATAGTACCCTGTTTTCTTTTTACGAATCGTAGGATTGGTCCCTACGCCTACAGTAGCTGTTACGATAATATTATTTTGACCATTGATTTTCTTAGTTTCAAAACTACCGTCAGGTTGAAGCACATAGCTTACAGCATCTGTAAAGCTTCTGTGATAACCCATACCTGGACCAAAATAAAGTTGATAGCCTTTAGCATTTGTTATTCTAAAAATCCATTGTGGGATCAGAGCCAGACCAAGGTAATTTTCGGCATTATAATAAGCCATAAATTGGGTACGTATCGAATTTTCACTGATCTGCTTTAGCTGCTTATTTTTCTTTTTTCCTTGGTAAATCGTCTCCGTTTTCAAGGGAATTTCATAATACCCTTGAATACCTGGATTAATAGGGAAAGAACTAAAGTAACCGGCTCCCCATGAATGTTGGGCTTTACCTTGGACCGCACAAAAAACGGTGATAAAAATTATAAGTAAGCTATACCACTTCATATGTTAATCAACTGATTTAAATAGAAGTTAGTATATAGTCGAGCTAACTTATAATCAGTTTTGACCAAGAATAAATTTACCAGACATTATTTTACTAGCACTTCTAATTCTATACACAATAGGAATAGGCACTAATCCTACATGCCCATTGTTAAATTGGGCACTATGAGATCCAGAAACATGATACCCTTCCGCAGCAACACCCAACTTCTGCCCTGTCATTGTAAATATTTCAACAACTGTATTGGCGGGACGGTTTAAAGAAAAATCGATAATTATTCCCCCGTTTCCATCAGGCCGCGCTCTATGTGATATTTCTTGTTCAATCGGTAAATAGTCATTGTTCCCTGATGAAATACAATTTATTCCTAAGTCTAATCTTTCATAGGAATCACCTAATATAGAATCCACCCCAATTGGATCCAAGCATAACCAATTTTCTAAGACGGTAGCATAGATCGATCTAAAATCAATGGAATGTTCCAAATTGCCATTAGTATCAAGGTTTTGTAAATCTGGTAAATCACCCACAAATCCATTTCCTTGTAATCCAGATCCAAAAAACATCATAGGAGCAGCTGTTCCATGATCTGTTCCCTGATTTCCATTTGCATTAACTCTTCTACCAAACTCCGAGACTGTCATGGTCAAAACATCTCCGTCTTTATTATCTTGTGAAAGATCATTGTAAAACGATGCTACTGACTCAGATAGTGAGTTCAACAAATTAAGATGATAGGTTTTTTGATTTTCATGGGTATCAAATCCATTTAATGTCACCATGAACAATTTTGTTCCTAAACCACCTCGTATAAGTCTAGCTATTATAGCAAGAGAATTTGCCAATTCGCCTCCTTGATATTGAACTAAGTTTTCTGCTTTTTCATAAGCTTCATTTATCAAAGGAGCATATTCATATGTAATGTTCAACACGTTTCTTATATACCCAATTTGTTCGCCATAATAGCAATCATCTGGCAGGTTCTCTGTGTCGTATATTATCCCACTTTCAGCTATAGATTGTAAGGTGTTCAAACTATTGAAATTTACGGCAAGATCAAGTTGGTTTTGATTGAAATATGTTTTACTCGAGCCACTATTTATCTTAATTGCCGCCGGTATAGATGGTAAATTCTCCAAAAAATCAGGCGCTTTATCTAATATATATTTCCCTAACCAACCTGATTTATCAACTGAAGTATCAAAAGAAGGATTTGCTGTATCAAATATTTCTGATCCCTTAAAGTGAGAAAGATTATGATTTTCGTAGCCCACAGTGTGTGCTACTTTCATATGCCCGTTGTTCCAAAGATTAGCTAAAGCATTCATTTCATTTGGAAGAGCATTTGCATTATCAAGAGTAAAATAATTAGCTTCACTAATTGCTAAATTCCCTCTATTTGAAAGATATCTACTATAATCATGTAATGGAATTATGGTATTCAGTCCATCATTTCCTCCAGCCAATCGTATGATTACTAAAATACGGTCTTCAACACCGCCATTTAAAACCAAAGGTAGACTAGCATTAGCTGCTAATGCCGTCAAATTAAGCCCACCAAAGGCCATTGTTGCTCCGCCTGTTACGCCTAAGGTTCTTAAGAAACTTCTTCGAGTCCAACTTTCATGATCTTCAGAATGCTTATGGCCATCAGATAAAGCAATGCCTCTATTTTTATTGTCATGTGTACACATAGTTTCTTTATTTTAATTGAAATTCAGGAGATAATGAAAGATGAACCAAAAGATTAAAAATTTGTTGGGGAACAGTTTCATAATTAAGCGTCCAAGTTCCATTTAAATAGTATGAAGGATCAATAACATCTTCCATTCTAAAAACCTTCCTAGCTTCTTGGTATTCGTTTTCAAATTGAAATTTCTTTGGAAATAAAAATTCAATAACCTGATCAGTAATACTGTCTGGATCAGTTTCTTGTTCACCTACTACAGCAGTCAACCACGATCTTAAAAAACCTCCGTTCCCATCATTTAATGAGGCAACATATAATAATACATTATCTGTATTGCCTGATCTAAAACTAAATGAGCCAGAATTAATCCACGATCGATTTCCTGGCCATCCAGCAACATTAACTGGACTGAAAATCGCTTGACCATATTCACCACTTGCAACAGCTATACTATACAGAAGCTCATCTGTTTTAGTAAGTTCAAGCTCATTTAAAAACATAAGAAAATGCTCTACATGACCTGGAATTATAGTACTGTAATTAGCTGGATGAAAAAAGTGTTGACTACAAAATAACGCTTTCATTATTGGAACAAGCTCCCAATTATTTTCTCGTAAAATCACAGCCAAGTCGGCAATGATTTGCTCGTCTTCTTTAGGGTTTACGAAATGACGGTACAGCTTTCCACAGATATGAGTTGATATCTCTTCGGCGCGCTCTTCGAATAAAATATCAATCACATCATTATACCCCCAATTACCTGTGCGCCCAAAAATAGTTTTTTGGCCTGGATCAAAAAGCGCAGCATTAAAACTAAATGGTCCACCAAGATCATTATAGTCCGTCGTATTCCAACCTGTTATGGCTCGTGCAGTTTCAGTAATATCTTGCTGTGTATATCCATTATCTACACCTAAAGTGAAAAGTTCATAAAGCTCTCTTGCATAATTTTCATTGGGTTCAAAACGAGTATTAACATAACCATCTAAATAAATAAGCATGGCAGGCGTCAATCCTATTTCCCTTACAAACTCTTTGAAATTTCCTAATGCGTGTTTTTGAAGCAGGAAGTGGTATTGGTACATCCAAGAAGAATAGCCATAAGTATTAATATCCGTCACAAAGTGGTTGTGCCAAAAGAAGGACATTCTATCCCGTAAACCGTTATTCTTAATTGACCGCACCCATTCAACTGTCCAGTCAATGCGCTGTTGAACTATAGCTTCAACAAAAGCATCATTTCCAATAGGGTAATCACTTCGTTGCCAAAAAGCCCATTCAGGTTCTTGAGCAAACGGTAAATTTATAGCATTTTCTACCAAGGTATTTACTACCTCCACCGGATTTTGATTCAATAAAAAATCTATGGTGTTGACACTGGCACCCATCTGCATGCGTCGCATTAAATGAGTAGCTGATGATCGATTCCAAGGGATATCCGTTGTAGGTGTAAACGGCGAAAGTGTCCCAATGGCACAGTTTACAAATGGCATTTAGATCTGTTTTATAAAGTGAATACACGATAAACCAAAAATACCCTAATGCATTTTTGACTATTCTTTAAGATAAGCGTTTAATCCCCTATTTATAAATTTCGGCTTTCAAGAATTCTGAAAAATTCTTTTCTACTGCCAAGGCGGCAGCATCTCCAGAAATATAGCTGCCTCCATCCGTAACAGGAGTCATAATTTTTCCCCCATTTACCTTTAGCTCATAAGACCTCTCCAAACCTCGTAACAAAACAACAAAGCGCTCCGTTCCTTGCTTAAATCGAATCTCTGAATTACCCGCGCTTGGAAAGCCTTGCAGTTGCTGTAAGAATCTGCGGATCGCTCGCTCTTCTGTGATCTTTGTTCGCTTAGACAAACTTTCGTCTGTCATATCGTAATAGGCATGAATAATAATTTGCTTTACATCCATATTAAGATAGTCTAATAAGTCAGGTGTTTCTTGGTCTACAAAACGAATATCAGACATTCGCATCTCATGCAACCAAGTCCCCTTGTCTTTATCTTGTTTAGATGTAATCCGTTGTGGAAATAAAATCCCATTCTTTTCTATCAGGTCATTGAACAACACCATACCTTTTGCAAAACCCGCTTGCTCTCGAATCGTAAACTCTACTAACCTCACTTGTTTACTTTCAGGATGAATCCAAAGTAAATACTGATCAATGTCTTTTTGTGGAGCCACACTGTTCCAACTAGCCAAAACTAGCTCATAATCTTCTCCTTCAAAGGGAGCAGTACCCGCATAGGTAACGGTATTTGCTTCTTGAATTTTAAAAGGAAATTCAATAAAATACTGATACGTCGGAATCCAAAACTTTGCCTTCTTTTGCTGCTTGGAAACAGACTCTCCAGACGCATTTATCACACTCGCTTTTCCATTCTCATATATCCAAGAAGCATATTTCTTTATTGGTTCTGCAAAGTCCATCTTCCCATCTGTATTCCTAGCATTGAAAGACAAGGTCATTTTTTGTGGATTGGAATTATATGGATTAACCATCTTCCCCATTAGGCCTTTAAACTCATCTTCAAAATCTAGTTCGTACCGATTTACATATTGCCACATGTGGAACCCATACGCATTCGCAACATCTGAAAGCAACGCTCGGCCTTTACGTTCAAGAAAGATAGAATCATTAGATGGATCCTTTACAAAAGCAGGTCTAATGTCAGCCAGACAGCCGGAAACTAACAAGGAAGCAATAAGAATGAGCGATAATAGGAATCCACTTTTCATAACATTAATTTATAAGGACATCACCTGTCATTTCTTTAGGGATTTCCAATCCCATCAATGTAAGTATAGTCGGCGCAACATCCGCTAATTTACCTGAGCTAATAGTATCAAATTTGTTGCCACCTTCAAGCAGAATAATTGGGACTAGATTTGTTGTATGCGCAGTATGGACTGACCCGTCCGGATTTTTCATTATATCCGCATTACCATGGTCCGCTATAATTACTATTGAATATCCGTTTTCTAGCAGTTTTGTTGACAGTTGTTTTGCGCATGTATCTACACATTCTACTGCCTGTACCGCTGCCTCAAAACTTCCTGTATGACCCACCATATCCGCATTAGCATAGTTGACACAGACAAAGTTAGCTTGGCGTTTTTCTATTTCTTCGATGACTGATTGTGTGAGTTCATGAGCAGACATTTCTGGTTTTTGGTCATAGGTAGCTACCTTCGGCGAATTAACCATAACTCGAACTTCACCTTCAAAAGGGGCTTCAATGCCACCTGAAAAGAAGAAGGTCACATGAGGGTATTTTTCGGTTTCTGCCGCTCTTAATTGAGACATACCTTTTTGCGCTAAATAGTCTCCTAGCGAATTTTGTATTGTCTCCTTTTCGAATAACACTGCTACATCTTTAAAATTCTCATCATAGCGAGTCATACACACAAAATGCAAGGGAAGGGGCTTCATATCATAGTCTGGAAATGACTCTTGCGTTAGGGCTTTGGTTATTTGACGTGGTCTATCGGTTCTAAAATTGAAAAAAAGAACTACGTCTCCGGGTTCTATTAATCCAGCTTTATCACAACAGATAGCAGGCATAAATTCATCTGTGATTTCCGTCTCATATTGCCTTTCCACCTCTTCCAGTATACTTTCTGTTTGTATTCCAATGCCCTTCGTTAGTAAATCATAAGAATCCTTGATCCGTTCCCATCTATTATCTCTATCCATTGCATAATATCGTCCAATGACCGTAGATAAACTGAAATCTGTATTCTCCGTCTCTAAAATTTCTTTAAGATATTTAGAGCCTCCATTAGGGTCCGTATCTCTTCCATCTAGAAAAGCATGCAAGTAAACATTTGAGACGTCCGCCTTATATAGAAGTTGCAATATTGATTGCGCATGCGATATATGGGAATGAACACCTCCATCACTCAATAAGCCCATAAGGTGAAATTTCACATGCTCGGTCTTAGCTTTAGTAATAGCCGCTTGAAATACCTCATTTTCAGCAAAAGCCCCATCTTTAAAACTGTTATTAATGCGAGCCAGTTCTTGAAAAACCACTCGTCCAGCACCGATATTGAGGTGTCCAACTTCCGAATTACCCATTTGACCGGCTGGTAAGCCTACTTCTTCACCAAAAGTAATGAGCTCAGCACTCGGGTTTTCTTTGCGAATTTGATCAATGAATGGGGTATTTGCCTTATCTATAGCACTTCTTTCAGCATCTTTTGCTATGCCCCAGCCATCGAGAATAATCAGGGCTGCTTTGGAATTCTCCACGTAATGTTAATTTTTTTAATACTAATTATAAAACTATTTAGATATCCCCAGACGTTTTAGGAATAGTTTTAATTTCAAAACTATGAAAAACACGATTTTGATATTGCTATTTTCCTTTATTTCCTTGAGTGCAAGCGCTCAAATCGAAAAAAGGATCATGAATGAGCTTCAATCTAATGAATATGCGGCTTTAACGGAGCAAATGGACAAGCGATTAGACCTTTGCATTCTAGAGGACCAAGAATTTATGCCAAAAGAAGAAGCGCTAAAACGGATAAAAGCATTTAATGCAGAAAATCCCATTTCTACATGGAAACTTATGCACGGTGGAAACTCTAAGGCTAATACATCGAGATATTCAGTGATTGATGTCCAAACCGAAAAAACACCTTATAGATTAATGATCTACTATACTGATGGTATGATCACAGAAATTCGATTCGAATAAGTCTAGCGTAGAAGAGTTACATCTCCGTAAAAACGATCTGTCCTTCCATTTATCATAAGGACTTCAATAATATAGACGTACACTCCTTGTATAAGTTCGTCTCCATTGAGCGTACCATCCCATGAAATGTCTCCATCATTAGGTTCTACATTCTCTTGTGAATGGACCATATTGCCCCATCTGTCATACACTTTGAAATAATTGACACGCTCGACAAAACCATTTGTACCTATCGTGAAATTACCATTATCATCCCCAGAGCCCGGTGTAAAAACATTTGGAAAGAATATGCGATTAGGCTCTAATGAAAGATCTCTACAAAGTACTTCTTCACAGATATCATTAAACAAAACATAAACGCATAGTTCAGTATAGGATTCAATTTGGATACCTACTGGATTTCCAAAAGCAACCGTATCGGCAAATTCCCAGCGAATTTCATTAACAATGTCTGGGTCTGAAATATCGACACTAAATGAGCTGCTTTCTCCGTGAGGCAACAAATCAATACCTTCAATCTCCAAGTCAATCGAAGGTGCTGAGTTTATCGCAAATATTTCTGAACGCTCACACACGCCTTTACGGATGATGGTTAATTCACTTGCACCTACATCTACATTATAAATCTGGCTTGGATCGATTAACTGGCCATCTAAATAATAGGCATTGTCAGGATCAGAGGTATTGCCCAATATTCGTAATTCGCCTAATAAATCTCCAGGACACTCAGGTTGAGTGACATTATAAACTGGATCTTCAGGAAGTACTATTTCAATATCAACTTGGGCACTGTACTCACATAAATTTTCACTGTAACTGACTTCATAGGTGTAAATACCTTCTACAAAAGAATCGTCTACCTGCAAAAATCCATTGTTATCAATACCGTCACCTGACCACATTATGTTTTGGCTTATTACAGCACCATTTAAAGTGGCTATAAGGTTAATACCTGAGGTCAAGGCTTCTAAGCAATATACTTCATCGACACCAGTAATCGCCAAGTTATAATCTGGACAAGGTGATGTACTACATTCAATATTCACTGTTTTGCTAGCACACAGACAACTACTATTATTCGTAATGCTAATGGCAAGATCTGAATCTGGGGCCGCTTCAATGGTAATAGTATTTTCAGTGGTTTCAATGGGGTTTGTAAATAAATCCGAATCCACTGTATAACTTCCATTACAATCAGAATCGGCAACTGTCCATGTAACCACTATAGAATCTACATAGCTAATACAGCTTACCTGAGGTGTAGATACTGAATCCAAAACCATAACAGATAAACTAATTTCTTCTGCTTCACAGGCCTCAGAATTTGCCGCCATGGTTAACGTAAATAACCCAGCTTGATCAAATGGAATAAGTAATGACTCTATATCCAAATTGGACATTGGACCATCATCAGACATAAAGGTATAATCATAACCAGCAAGGTCATCTCCGATATATGCAATTTGCCAATCATCTTCAATACAAATGGTATCTGGCCCTGACAAGGCTAGCGTCGGTATCTGTTCAACGCTAATAATTGTAGACGCAGTAAAGACACAAGGACCATCACTAAATTCAACGTCAAGGGTATAGTCACCCGGTCCTACCATATTTGGATCAAAGACGCCAGACAAAGGATCTATAGCTTGACCTATCCAATTAGCACTCGCAAAATCACTAAATAAGGTTTCATCATATAAAATCTCCAATTCAATTAAGTCAAAATTGTCAGTAGCGCAAATGGTTGTATCTGGTACGTTTATCTCGATATTCGTATTTGGACAAGCTAGTGTAGTGCAATCGAGAATGGTAATTTTCTCTGGACAAATACAATCCTCATTTTCATTAATAATTTCAATAGAAACCGTTGATTCAGGGTCTAGATCCGTTACATTATATCGCATTGAATCCTGGACAGAAACTAGATTACCATCAATATACACTGAGAAAAGACCATTACAATCAGAATCATCTACTGTCCAATTTAATTCTATTATATCAACACCCGGATTACATTGTACGATAGGTGTCCGAGTAGAGTCGACTACTTCTATCAAGAACTCAGCGCGGTCCGCAGGACAAATAGAAGAACTGGCTTCCAGACCAATTGTATATAAGCCAGGGGTATCAAAATTCAAATTTTGATTATCCAAAATATTGGGATCCCCAGAGGCAGGTAGCCCATCCCAATTAAATGTATAACCGGTCAAATCATCACCTGTATAACTGAGTTGCAAGTTATCATCTATACACATCACCATCTTATCACCCATTAAATCAAGTGCTGGAACTAACTCAAAATAGAAAGGTATATCTATTGAATATTCACAATTCTCTTTACGTATCCCGAACGTAACAAGGTAGTCCCCTGGTCCTGCATTCGGATCAAATACACCATTCTGATCAATAGCGCCTGGCATAACAGTCCAATTGACATCTTCTTCAAAATCCAAAAGGCTGGCATCATAGTTTGCGCCTAAATCAATAGGATCAAAGGATGCTCCAAGTACACAAATCGAGGTGCTGTCCCCAGGGATCATGACATCAATAGGCACTTGTGGGCATATAATAGTGCTACAATTAATCGAATAACTTTCTGCAATGCAGCTATTATTAGAAACGGGTACAATTTCAATATTTATTTCTTGGCCATCGTCAAGGTCTTCCTGTAAAAAACTACCCGCACTTACTGTATCAACGACCATGTTATTGATTAGTATTTCGTATTCATCATATTCAATTTCATCATTCCATGTGATGGATATGCTTGCGTTCGTTTCATCACAACTAATTTGCAAGGGCGTCAGATCTTCAACTAAAATTTGAGTAGACACTGGATAATCTCCGCACCCTGGAATATTCACATTAGTATTAATTGATTTGAGCCCAGGGCTATTCCAAGACAACTCGTAATTTTCAGGGTCGGCATTGCTAATAATTTCCATATCTCCGTCAGCCACAATAGCGGGTGCTGTACCTCCATAATAGCCTGCAATCTGCAAGGACATTATATCTCCTACACATAAAGTATCAACCGACTTCAATAATTCATAATTAGCTTCTTCTACGAGTGTAATAGAGGTGTCAATTTGTGCGGCACAAAGACCTTGTTGATAGCTAAATGTATACGTTATTGTATGGGTTCCTGGACCCGCCACATTAGGGTCAAATGTACCCGTAGTAGCATCTACTCCTGGTCCTCCGTATGTCCCATTGCCAATAGCTCCAGTAATTTCAGCACCTAAAAAACTACCCGCACTAAATGAGCCATCTAGGCAAAGAGTATCTGGAATATCTTGTCCTAGACTTAGTTCTACAACATCACAAGAAGGTACTATACAAGAAGTATCGGCGACAATTAAACCGCAATCCCCTTCTACCGTAATTTCAATAGCCACTTCATCTCCTGCTTCTAAGTCTTCAAAAATGTATTGAGAGCCATCCAACATACCACCTGTACCCATAGTGACATTGATCATATAATCATCAAAGCCAGGTAAATCATCCCAATCAATAGCTAAATTACCTCCACTACCTAAACAAGCTAAGCCCGTAATTTCAGGGTCTTCAATAACCACTACTTCAATGCTTGTTGAAACAGGTGTCTCACATCCGTAATCTGCAATTACTGTTACTTGCTTTACACCTATCGTATCATAATAAATAGTAAATTCAGCAGGACTTGCAATAGATATAATATTTGCCCCAAGATCAAAGTCCCAATTAATGGTTCCTTCAGGTAAAATAGGCGTAGCAATCAGGGTAAGCTCTTCTCCAACGCAGACTGTGTCAACAGGCATTATTTCTGGGACTGGATTTTCTGTAAAGACTATAGTTTCACAGATATCACAAATCTTACCACATGAGTTTGCAACAGAGTAGCAGACCTCAGCCGTTGTACTCATGCCAAAATCAACAGATATGGCTTCCGTTCCTTGACCATCTAAGATATCGCCACCCGTAACTACCCATGTAAATACTAAATCCTCAGGATATGGGTAATCTTCAATATCCAAGATATATGTTGATACCCCTTCTTCTCCAATACAAACAGGGTTATCATAGGAATCTGGTAAAATTAATGGCGCATAATTTTCAGGGTTTATGGTCACGGGTAAGCTTGTAGATGGACAGCTCACCCCTAGCATCTCTCTAACAAAGTCTACTGTGTAGGTCCCTATAAAACTAGGGTCTGCATAAATGGTCAATTCATTTTCTGAGCCTTCAACTACTTCGTTATTTAGAATCCAGGCCCAGGAATTCATCTCCATATCAGTACCTGACTCCTCCGCATCAATGACCAAGGTCATCTCAATTCCATTAGGTGTACATTCCCCGATGATAATATCCAATTCATATTCAATCTCATACACAGTCAAATTTATTACGGAATCACAACCATTAGCAGCCGCTGTTAATGCTACGAATTCATCATTGCCATCTGCATTAAAAGTATATCCACCAATTGAAACAGATCCACCTGGGATACATATAGCAGTATCAATAAAATTTATAGGAGGAAGTGGTAATTCTATGACGGTTACTTCCTGTAAATATTCACATCCAATACTGGTTTCAGCAGTAAACATAACTGGGTCACCTGGAGCCGTAATATCCGGTCCTTGCCAGCCAATAGTACCATCACCATTAGGGTCCAAAGGTGTATCAGGGATTACGCCTTCTTCTAGAATATTTGCGCAGATCTCTAATGGTTCGAAAAGCTCATCTGGGTATGGTACTACCTCTATAGTTACACAATAAACCTCAGTGTAGTCACACCCATTATATGCTTGAGAACATAATGTAAAAATCCCTTCATCCAAAAAATCATAACTAATATCATTATCACCATCTACAACGTCTTGCGATACCTGTGCTCCTGTTCCGTCATTAGTCATGGTCCATGTATACTCAACCGTCAAATCAAATCCATCAACTTCAAAGTCAACATTCTCTGCCCCAACACAGACTTCATATACATCAGTCGCAATCTCAGTGCAATTATCAGTACAGATTACGCCTGAAGGCTCATCAAGTTCCATAAATTGACCTCCTATTACAGCTTCCACTTCATAATCACAAATACTTCCGGCACAACCATCTAGAAAAATGAAATAATCATCACCGATAGTTAGATCCGTCATCTCTATATCAAAATTTGCATCATTACAACCAGGATCACACACCACCCATTCATCAAATGAGCAATCTGTGTAGACACCATACTGAATTCCCGGCATGGTTCCATTACAGTTAAAAGCATTGATAGTGATGGTAACATCTGTAGATCCCGCAATAAATGCAAACCATGATAGGTTATGTGGAGTCCCATCAAACCCAGGCGCACCAGGACATAGGGGATTAGGGTCTGTAACGTTATTATCAGGCATAGTTGACGTGAATGCAATCAAATCATCTAAGCTGCATAATACAACAGCATCCTCACACTCTAATGCTTGAGAAAAAATAGTCTGTGAGGTCAAGGCTGATAATAAGAATAGGACAAAGCCTACTCTGTTTAAGTGTTGCATGTAAAATAAGTCTTATTGGAATTAGAGGAGTACCTGCCATTAATTCACAAGTACTCTTGTATCACTAGCGAACCAGAGTTATATCTCCAGTATACACACGTGTTTGATCACCTATCATAGCTAATTCTATGACATATACATACACGCCTTGAACCAAATCTTGGCCATTAAAATCTCCATACCAAATAAGATCCGGATCGCCAGGCGGTAAATCCTCTTTGTTAAATACCATATTACCCCACCTATCGTAAATTTTGATATAATTTACGTTCTCAATTACATTATTGGAAAATATCTCAAATCCTCCATTGCTATCATTACTACCAGGATTGAAAATATTAGGAATATATACTTTCTTAGCTTCAACACTTAGTTCTCTACATAACTCATCAGAACAGCCTCCATTAAAATAAACTGTGGCGCATAGTGTAACGGGTGTTGCCGAACTAAATTCAAAATCATTGCTTATGGCGCTTGTATCCGGTGTGCTCCATACTATCGAATCAATAGTTATATTCTGGTCTGAACCCAACTGATACAATCCAGTATCATTAAAAGGCACCTCATCGTCTCCTTCTATTGAAAAAGTGATTGGATCAACAGCCATAATTTCAAAAGAATCATCATCCGAACATACACCACCCGTCTCCACGATTAAATCATATGATCCTGGATTTAATGAATTAGGGATAGTTGGATCTATACTTCCACCATTAAGTGTATACGTAGCATCCGTAATTGGATTTTCAATGATTAGTATTCCTTCAGACTCTCCCGGACAAAGTGGCTCTTGGAGACCATAAGTCAATACAGGTGGCTCAACAAAAGTTAAGGTAGTACTAGCTTCATAGGTACAAGTGCCTATTTGATATTGCAACATATAAACTGCATCACCAGCTGTGAAACTTTGGTCAATTAGTATTGTACCATCTGGGCCAATACCTTGACCAGTCCAAGTTAATCCTGTATTTATAGGCGCACCATTAAGTAATGCTTGTAAGTTAATATCTCCTCCATCCAAGCAATTAATTTGTTGATCAACTCCAATGGTTAATTCATCCTCTGGGCAATCTTCAGCAAAACATGATAAGGTTGTACTTTTCTCAAGGCATCCACAAGTATTACTATTTGTAATAGTAAATTCAAATTCTTGACCTGGGTCCAATGGCATAGTAAATTCATTATTCACTACTGTTTGCGGAAACCCTGGAAAATCAGAATCGATGATTAATGCTCCAGAACATTCAGAGTTATCGACGCTTATAGAGATAACAACAGAGTCAACAAAACTTTCACAAGTGATCTGAGGAGTCAAAACTGAATCTCTAACTACAACTGAAATGCTATCTCTTTCAGATGCACAATTATCTGATGATGCATCTAAATAGAGTGTATACATGCCAGGAAGATCGAAATCAATCATAGCATCTTGGTCAACACCCGTTGTAGGTACATTATTTATATCATTACTACTCCAGGTAGTGTTAAAACTACCGACATCCTCACCAATATATGATATTAACCATGTGTCTTCTATACAAATTTCCATTGGTGCGTCCAATGCTAATTCAGGCACATTCTCTACAGTAACTGTAGTAGATACATTATAGTCGCAACTTCCATTACTAATATCCACTTCGATGGTGAATACACCATCGTTACTAACTGAAGGATCAAAAACACCAGTATTTGCATCAACGGCTGTTCCACTCCATGTTTCAGTTGCATCTGGCAAGATGCTTGAATCATATAGGGCATCCAAATCTATGGTCTCCACGACATCAGTCAAACAAAGCACTGTATCTTGAATATTAATCTCCAACGGAATCGCGGGACAAGAACTGGTCATGCAAGTAACCGTTCTACTTTTTGATGGACAAATACATTGATCGTTTTCATTTTCGATAGTAATTTCTACACTTTCATTTTCACTTAATCCATACAACACATAAAAAGCATCATCCTGTACTGATACGGCTACACCATCAATAAATACAGTGTACGAGCCATTACAATCCGAAGGGGCCACAATCCAATCAATACGAATACTATCCACGCCCGCTTCGCAGAAAATAGTTGGCGTTCTGGTAGAATCTACCACTTCTACACTAATCATAGCGGCTTCTGACATGCAATTATCTGAGCTCGCATTTAATGTCAAATCATAGGTGCCTGGGTTTACGAAATTGATACCCTGGCTAAGCATATTAGCATCCCCTTCAGTTGGCATACCCTGCCAGTTAAAGTTGTAATTACCTAAAGGATCGCCATCATAGCTTAACATCCACGTATCTTCAATACAGATTACATCTTCATTTTGAGATAAAGCAAGATCAGGAACGTCTTCAATAGTAAAAGAGATAGTTGCTCCATAACTACAATTTGCTTCAGATAGCTCAGCATCGATTGTATATTCCCCACTTATTGTAGGTGTAAATTCTCCGTCCGTTATAGCAAAGGTATTTCCATCAGGATCTGTTCCAATCCAATCAATGGATTCTCCACCCATAAGTAAGCTTGAATCATAAACACCATCTAGATTAATTACATCAAATGGAGCACTACCACATACGACATTAGAAGGTAAGGGATTCATGATACTGAATGGTACATTCTCACAATCATTTGCTGTACACGGTTTTACTTCTATTTCATGAATACAAGAATTAGTGCTATTACCAAATATTTGAATTGTAATGGTTGAATCTGGTGCTAAGCCAGTGAACGTGTAACTATTTCCTGTTACATTATCAATTAGCATACCTTCTATCAAAATATCATACGAAGAGTACACATTATCGTCCGTCCAACCGAACGTGATTGTAGTAGTTGTGGTATTAATACATTCTATATCTAAAGTAGGTAATGACTCAACCTCCACTTGTGCGCCAGCCAATACATCATCAGGACAACCTGCAACGGCCAAGGAAGCACCTATATCTTTTACCCCACCTGTGTTCCAAATGACAGTATAATCACCATTGGCATCAGGCCCTGTAACATTACCGCCTGCAAAATCAATCACAGGATTTCCATCATCATTGGTCAAACCATCTATTGAAATAGTTACTGGATCACCTTCACAAACCACAGAAGGTTCAACGGAAATCGAATACGAAGGAGGCTGGATTAATGTAACTTCTACTTCATCTCTACTAACACAGCCGCCTGGTAATTCGTATAAGTATTCAATAATTATGGTTCCTGTTCCGGCAAGCGAAGGATCAAAACTGGCTGTTCCATCTCCATTATCTGCTACACCTGGACCATTCCAACTTATATCACCTCCGTTAGCTAAATTATCTATAAGGTTAAGATTTCCTAGGCCTTGCGACCCATCTAGGCATATAGAACTTGGAATATCGGTCATGACTTCAAGATCCACTTCAGGACAATCAGGCAAGGTGCAACAAAACTCCATGCTTTGCACAGGTCCACATAAATCAGCACCATTCGCTACCACTGTTATGCATACCTCATCATTAGCATTCAAGCCAGTAAATTCATATTGAGATCCATTAAGATTACCCATTGGACCCATAGTAACATTGACCATATAATCATCCGCACCATCTACATCAGCCCAATCAATGACTAAGTCAGTACCACTAGGAAAACATTCATGTGTAGGAAAGGCTGGATCTGTAATTAACTCAATGTCTACGGTATCAACGACTGGATTTGTACATCCATATCCAATGATCACTGTTACAAACGTATCCGGACCACCTGACCAAGAAACATTGAATGGTCCAGGACCTGTGCCATCCATATCGCCTTGAATGATTGTTCCACCGCCAAAGTTCCATACCAAAGAATCATAACTACTCAACTCATTATTGAGGTCAACGAAAATTTCCTCTCCTTGGCAAATACTCGTATCCATTTCTATTTCAGGAACAGGATTTTGAAGCAAGTTTATTTCAGTACAAACTTCTACACCAGGGCTACATGCATTAGACACGATATAACAAAGGTCTGCTGATCCCATCAAATCTGTCCAATCAATAGTAACGGTAATGCCGCCTTGTCCACTGATTATAGTTCCTGCATTTGGTGGGTCAATCGTCCACTCTACATTGAATGCTGCTGGATCATTTGAACCTGGATCAAGAACATATGTTACGGAACCATTTTCACCTTCACATACCACTAATGGAAATTCACCATCTTCTGGGTTTACAAGTACCAAATAATCATCAGGATTAAATAAAAAATCCATAAAAGGAACAAACTGGCATTCTGTTAATTGTGTTGCTCCTTGATAAGAGACGTTAAAAACAGCTGAGTATGTGCCGGGGCCCTGTGCAGGGTCTGCATACCAACATGCCAAATTATCTGAACCTGGAATCTGAACACCATTAAAGGTCCAATAGTAATTAATATTTTGACCAACTCCTGAACCATCATTTGTAATCTCTAATGTCATTTTTACACCTAGATCACTACAATCAGATGCTTCAATATCTAACTCATAATCTAACAAAAAGACATTACCCATATATTGTTGATCACAGCCGTTAGCAGATCCTCCCTCTACCACAAAATCAATTCCTAACTCTTCATTAGTATACGTCATGCCTCCTATGGAATAAGAGTCGCCTAAGCAGATTGCTTCATCAATCATGATAGGTGGGTCCAAAGCCAAAGCATTTACAGTCAGGGTTTGCATATATTCACATCCGACACCCCAACCATCATCTACCATATGAGTGAAGGTGCCACCTGCGCTTACATCACCACCTTGCCATCCATCCATGTCGATATCACCATTAGGATTTATGGTGCCATTATCCGTTAAATACTGATTTATATCACTTTGAGTTAAAGGAAATTCATTTTCACACCAATCAACAGTAAAAACCTCATCTACTATATCCACAACTGTTACATCTGTGCAATGTACTTCATCCGTTGCATCACAACCATTATCGGCAGTCACACAAATTGTATAAACACCTGCACTTGGAAATGTAAATTCTGGTTTTGTGCTTAAATCATCGATTAGCTGGGCTGCGGGTATTGCTCCACCCGAAGCTGTCCAAGTATATGGTATAGCCAGAGTGGCTCCGGGAAGATCCATTTCAATAGTAGCTCCTGCACAAACCATATCACAATCAATATTATTGGTAATGCAAATTGGATCATCCCAACCACTTTCATCAATCAATGGTGGTCCACCACCCGAAACAACGTTAATGGTATAAGTACAAGCACTTCCACCACATCCATCAAAGAAGAAATAATAGGTCTCACCAATTTGTAGATTAGGTACATTCAAGTTAAAATCTTGATCAGAACATCCTGGCTCACATGCTATCGCTTGGTTGAAGTTACAATCGGTATATACACCCCATTGAATACCGGTAAGCATCTGTCCATTAAATTCAACTGTATCGCAAGCAGATATTTGAATAAACAAATCCATGGTTGTACTTCCGGCTACAAAGGCAAACCATGACATATTATGATATGTTCCTCCACCCGGACATAAAGGGCTAGGCCCTTGATTCGACCATTGAGAGGTCATTTCTATTTGTAAACCGTCAAGATCATCAAAGGAACAGATAGGTCCTTGATCCTGGGCACATTGACAGGTGCAACAAGTGGTTACACAATCTTGGGATTTAAGTAAAGGGGAGCAAACAAACGAAAATAAAATAAATAGTGTTATGTTAAGTCTCATCATGCAGGCTATATTGGATAAAGCAAGGTAAATAATCATAGGTTGTTCACATAGAGATTACTTACATTTAATTTTGTCTAATATTTACATTACCTATTTTTAGATAGCATAAATAGCGAATAGTCGTACTTTATTGGGTCTTTTTCGTCTAATTGACGCAAAAAATTGCTTACCTCTTCTACCAATGTCCAATTTGGCTTTTGTTGACTCGTAATGCCTAATTGATTCAAGGATCTCATCACGTGTACATCTAAAGGTAACATCAAGTCTTTTGCCTCAATATTAGAAAAGATACCTAAATCACCAGATCTGCTGTCTTTGCGTACCATCCATTTCAAAAATAAATTAATGCGCTTACATGCTGATTGCCTTTCTGGGGTAGCAATGTGCTTACGGGTTCTTTGAGGAGAATATTCATCATCAAAAAAATAATGATGGAAGGCGATAAGACTTTTCTTGGCTTGGAACTGATCGGCTAATAGAAAAGCTGATTCCAAACTCGTGTGCCTTTCATAATGCCTTTTAAAGAATCGAATGAAATAAAGGGTATCGGTATAATTGAACGTTCGATGCTTGAAATTTGCAAAGCGTTCAAGGTCTTTTTCTTTATGATTCAAAATAAAGTCATGAGGTGCATTATCCATCAATGCAAATAATTCGCGTGCCTTATTTATTATTGTTACTCGTTGACCCCAAGCTAACATGGCTGTCCAAAATGCCGTAATTTCTACATCTTGTTTTTTACTGAATTGATGAGGTATTTGGACGGGGTCTTCCTCAATGAAAGGAACCTTTAGATCTGATTCGTATATTTCCTCAAGTACTTGGTGTATCTCTTTGAGATTCACAAAAAAGGCTTACTTGATCGTTTGCTTGATCTTGACAATATCATATCCTTCAATGATATCACCCACTTTAAGGTCATTGAAATTTTTGATACTCAAACCACACTCTAAGCCTTTTTTAACCTCTTTAGCATCATCTTTAAATCGCTTAAGTGAGGCTAATTCGCCTACAACACCTTCTTTGGTAGGATAAATGACAATACCATCTCGTATTACTCGAATTTTTGTGTTACGAGTAATAACACCATCTTGAACGAAACAACCTGCAATTGTACCCACTTTGGATATTTTGAATGTTTCCCGAATCTCCACTTGTGCCATCATCTTCTCTTCCTCAGTAGGTTCAAGCATACCTTCAATGGCTAGCTTGATCTCGTCTATGGCTTCATAAATGATAGAGTACGATTTTATTTGTACGCCTTCCTTTTCTGCTAATTGTCTAGCTGATAATGAAGGTCTTACCTGGAATCCGACAATAATGGCATCAGAAGCAGATGCTAAAAGAACATCCGATTCGATAATTTGTCCAACGGCTTTATGGATTACGTTTACTTGAACGGTTTCTTGAGATAGTTTTATAAGTGAATCACTCAATGCTTCTATCGATCCATCCACATCACCTTTTACAATTAGATTAAGCTCTTTAAAGTTACCTAAGGCAATCCTTCTTCCGATTTCATCTAAACTTATTCGCTTAGAAGCTCTATTGGTAACCTCTCGATCAATTTGTGATCGCTTGCCAGCCATTGATTTCGCTTCTTGTTCAGACTCAACTACTTTTATTTTCTCACCAGCCTGAGGCGCTCCATCTAATCCCAAAATTAATACAGGCTGAGAAGGTCCTGCCTCCTTAATGCGTTTGCCTCTATCATTAAACATGGCTTTGACCTTACCTGACTGTGAACCTGCCACTATAGGATCGCCAATTTTCAAAGTACCTGTTTCGATCAATATTTTTGTCACATACCCTCGACCCTTATCTAATGATGCCTCTAGTACAGCACCAATTGCAGGTCTACTAGGATTTGCTTTAAGATCCAACATTTCCGCTTCTAAAACGATCTTCTCTAGCAATGCGTCAATATTCAAACCTGTTTTAGCAGATATATCCTGAGATTGATATTTACCACCCCACTCTTCTACTTGCAAATTCATTTCAGCAAGCTCAGTTTTTATCAAATCAGGATTCGCACCATCTTTATCGATTTTATTAATCGCAAATATCATTGGAACTCCCGCTGCTTGTGAGTGCGCAATGGCCTCTTTAGTTTGAGGCATCACTTTATCATCAGCAGCTATAATAACGACTACAACATCAGTCACTTTTGCACCCCTTGCTCTCATCGCTGTAAAGGCTTCGTGACCTGGCGTATCTAAGAAAGTTATCCTTTTCTTTTCCTCTCCTACCGCTACTTCATATGCTCCAATATGCTGTGTTATACCTCCAGCTTCACCACTGGCGACATTTGCATTTCTAATATAATCTAAGAGGGATGTTTTACCATGATCTACGTGGCCCATCACGGTTACGATCGGAGCTCTAGGTAGTAAATCTTCCGGTGCATCTACAATTTCATCTTCCTCTTCACCCTCTTCTTCTACGTCAATAAATTCTATCTCATGACCAAACTCTGTAGCTACTAATTCAATAATTTCTGCATCCAGTCTCTGATTTATAGAAACAAACACCCCTAGGCCCATACATTTCGTAATCACTTCAGTGGGTGTTACGCCCATTAGGCTGGCAAACTCTGCAACAGAAATAAACTCCGTTAATTTTAATACGCTGGAGTCTTCTGCCATTTCTCTCATCTCTTGCTTCTCCCTCTTCTCTGCTCTTGAGTCCCGACGAATTTTTTGTCTCTTATTCTTGCCACCGCCCGATATACGAGCCATAGTAGCCTTGATCTTTTCTTCGATTTCTTTGGCCGATACTGTTTTTACTTCGTCAGTTTGATTTCTTTTTCGACCTTGTTCTCTTCTGTACTGATCCGGATTGATTTTTTTCCTTGTTCTTCTTCTCTTTTGCCTACCATCCGATGGACCCGGTTTTGGTTTTGGTTTATTTTCCTGTTTAGGCTTTTCTTCTTTTTTCTTTTCAAACTTCTTCGTATCAATCTTGCCTAGGATTTTTAGCCCGGCTAAGGTTGGCGCTTCTACCTTAACGATCTCCTCTTCTTTCTTTTCGTCTGTTTTTTGTTTAGCCTCTGGTGCCTCTTCAGGCTCATTAGTTTCTTTCTCTTCAGGAGCTTCCTCTGCTACTGCCACTTCTGGCGTCTCTTTTTCTTCTTCTTTTGGTTCAGGCTCAGGCTCCGGTTCGGGAGCTGGTGCTTCCTCTTTTTCTGCGTCAAGGTCTATTTTACCTACCACTTTTAATCCTGAAGGACTGGCCTCTGCCTTAATTACCTCATCTACAGGGGCTTCTTCTACAGTGGCTTCTTCTTTCGCTGGCTCTGATTCTGGCTCAGGAGTAGGGGCTTCCTCAACCACAGGTGGTACAGGAATATCTGGGATAACCAACGGAGGAATGGCATCCTTTGATTGGCGTTGACCAATAATAATTTGATCCGCCTTTTCCTTTACAGCCATAGAATTGCTGAAACGCTCCAATAGTTTATTGTGCATCTCTTCTGAGATTTTGAATGTAGGCTTGTTTTCCACTTCAAATCCCTCTTGCTGGAGATACTCTACTATTGTAGATACTCCTACATTTAATTCTTTGGCAATCTTTACTAATCTAATGACCTTAAATTTTAATCCTCAAAAAAATATTAGTCATCCTCGAATTCAGATTCAAGGATCTTCAATACATTATTAATCGTTTCTTCCTCCAAATCGGTTCGTCTAGCTAACTCTTCTACACTTAAATCCAACACACTTTTAGCTGTATCACATCCGATATTCTTCAATTGATCCAACACCCAGTCTTCAATCTCATCAGAAAATTCATCTAAATCTACATCTTCATATACTGGATCATCAGACTCACGATATACGTCAATTTCATACCCTGTTAACTGGCTTGCCAGTTTAATATTGGATCCACCTCTACCAATGGCTAAAGACACCTGATCAGACTTCAAAAATACAGATGCTCTTGACTTTTCTTGATCTAAAGTTATACTAGAAACTTTAGCTGGTGTCAGTGAACGCTGAATAAATAAACTTTCATTTTTAGTAAAGTTTACTATATCAATATTCTCATTTTTCAATTCCCTAACAATACCATGAATCCTTGATCCTTTCATACCTACACAAGCACCTACGGGATCAATTCTATCATCATATGATTCTACGGCTACTTTTGCTCTATCTCCTGGTATTCGTACGATCTTTTTAATGGTAATCAGACCATCTTCAATCTCAGGTACTTCTTGCTCCATTAACTTCTCCAAGAAATTAGTGGCTGTTCTAGACATAATAACTACAGGGTTATTATTTCGCATCTCTACTGACTTAATAACCCCTTTAACCATTTCTCCCTTTCTAAAAAAGTCACCTTTGATGGTTTCAGAACGAGGCAATATCAATTCATTCCCTGTAACATCATCTACAATTAACAATTCTCGTTTTAAAACCTGACCCACTTCACCTAATACAATCTCACCCACTCTATCCGTGTATCTTTTAAATATCTCATCCTTCTCTAACTCCATTATTCTGGAGATCAATGTTTGTCTAGCCGCTTGTACCGCTCTTCTTCCAAACATTTCCAACTCTAATTGCTCATAACATTCTTCCCCTATTTCATAATCCTCATCAATAGATTGGGCTTCGGAAATAGATATTTGACTTTGCTCGTCGGTTACTTCTCCATCATTGACAATATCTCGCACTCTCCACATTTCCAAATCACCACTCTGAGTATTTACGATTACGTCGAAGTTGTCATCCGATCCGTACTTCTTTTTTATTAGTGTTCTGAACACATCTTCCAAAACACGCACCATTGTCGGTCGGTCAATGTTCTTACCAGCTTTAAATTCCGCAAATGATTCAACTAAATTCATCGTAGTTACAATTAAAAGCTTACAATTATTTTCATCTCAATAATATTTTCAAATTTTATTTCTCGCTCACTCTTACTCGTCTCCATCACTAAAATGCCGTCTTTGACTTCCTTGATTTTCCCTTGTACTTTCTCTTCATCATCTAATAAAACATCGGCTTTACGACCCACATGTTTATTAAATTGCCTCGGATTTTTTAAAGGTTTATCTGCTCCTGGAGACGACACTTCTATAGTGTAGTTTTCTCCGAGCCATTTTTCTTCATCAAGAAAGGACTCTAAATAACGACTGGTCTTTTTACAAACACCGAAACTTACTCCTTCATCTCCATCTATAAACACAGAAAGCTTTTGCTTGGTGATTTGTACGCCTACTAAAAAATAGGAATTATAATCATCCTGAATGAACCATTTTTCAAGTAGTTCTGAGATCCTATGTTTTATTTCTTTCGGTTCCATGAATAAAAAAGAGGGAACTTATGTTCCCTCCTCTTCTTTCGACTGCGAAGATAGTCATTTATACACGCAATTCCAAGTATGTCAGGCTCCTCGGGTTACATTTAAATTTTGCTAATACAAGCTATTTCCATTGCATTATTATTTTGTCCCTTATCCATCAACAATAGAGATTGGCTTTTGTTATTTATTTAATTTTGAGACTAGCATGACAAACGATATACAAAGTTTATTAAACAAAGCAATAGCATTGGAGCCCCTCAATATTGAGGAAGGGGTGTTTCTTTTTGAAAATGCATCCACTGCTTCGTTAATGGCAACGGCAAATACATTACGATATACCCATGTGCCAGGGAATAAAGTAACATGGATTATAGATCGAAATTCAAATACGACAAATGTTTGCATAGCCAATTGTAAATTCTGTAATTTTTACAGAATCCCAGGTCATGAAGAAGCATACATAACCTCCATAGAAGAGTATAAGCAAAAAATAGAAGAGACCTTTGCTTTTGGTGGGAATCAGCTATTGTTGCAAGGGGGCCATCACCCAGACCTTGGCTTGGATTACTATGTAAAGCTGTTTAAAGATTTAAAAGAGCTATACCCTGCACTAAAACTTCATGCCTTAGGTCCTCCTGAGATTGCGCACATTACTAAATTAGAGCAAAGCACACATCACGAAGTACTTCATGCTTTGAAAGAGGCTGGACTTGATAGTTTACCGGGGGCCGGAGCTGAAATTCTCAATAATAGAGTGAGACGGCTTATATCTAGAGGAAAATGCACGGGTGAAGAATGGCTTGAAATTATGCGCGTCGCCCATACCTTAGATATTACCACCTCTGCAACAATGATGTTTGGGCATGTAGAAACGAATGAGGAACGCATGGAGCATCTAGTATCTATTCGAGATATTCAATCCTTAAAACCGGATCATGCAAAAGGATTTCTAGCATTTATTCCATGGCCTTTTCAAGATATGGATACCATATTAAAGAAATTAAAAAGAGCTAGAAATACCTGTACAGGGGATGAATATATTCGGATGATTGCCATGTCCAGAATTATGTTGCCCAATGTGATTAACATTCAAGCATCATGGCTTACAGTAGGAAAAAAGATAGCTCAAGTTTGTTTACATGCCGGCGCTAATGATTTTGGTAGCATTATGATCGAAGAAAATGTAGTTAGTGCTGCTGGCGCTTCTTATCGTTTTACCGCGGATGGCATCCAAAATGCTATTAAGGAAGCGGGTTTTATTCCCCAACTTCGGGATCAGCAATACAATGAAAGAATACTACCTGACAATATTAAACAGCAAGAATTGGACAAATCAAGTTTAACGGTAGACGTGTAATGACCTATCTAGAACAGATTGAATCCGCTGCAGCATACATAAAGTCTGCCTCTGGAATTGCTGAATTTTCCCTTGGAATGACCTTGGGAACTGGATTAAATCATTTTCCAGATCACATTGAAAATCCAACAAAAATACCTTATGCCAGCATCCCGCATTTGCCTAGCCCCAATTTAGAAGGACATGAAGCGGTTTGTATTACTGGTACTTGCCAAGGAATGCCTATATTGATTTTTGCAGGTAGGTTACACTATTATGAAGGATTTTCAGAAGAAGAAATCGCCTTTCCGATACGTCTCATGAAGGCTTGTGGGATACGTTTTCTTTTGATGTCCAATGTTAGTGGTGGTCTAAACCCCCTTTTGAAAGCAGGAGATATCGTTTGTATTAAAGACCATATTAATTTCTTTCCATTTAATCCATTGAGAGGGAGACATAATCCTGCATTCGGGCTACGGTTTCCAGATATGAGTGACGCGTATTCTGAAGCACTTAGGGCGCGCATGGAAAACATTTTTTCAAAACAACAAATAGCATACAAAGAAGGGGTGTATTTAGGCTTACAAGGCCCTTCACTAGAAACCCCAGCGGAATATAAGATGTTTGCGCAGTTAGGCGCTGATATACTAGGCATGTCCACCGTACCAGAGGTTATCGTCGCGGCCCAATGTGAATTGCAAACGCTTGTTCTTTCTATCGTTACCAATGTATTCGACGAGAATGAAAAAAATAAGAAAACAACCTTAGAGGAGGTACTTGAAATAGCCGCTAAAGCTGAATCCAAATGTGTACATTTGATGCGCGATTTTATTACCCAACTATCAGCAATACATTGAAAGACGATCAGTTTATACATGTTATAGGTGCAAGGGAAAACAACCTAAAAGATATAGATGTAAAGATCCCAAAGAACAAGCTTGTTGTTATTACGGGTCTAAGTGGTAGTGGTAAATCTTCATTGGCTTTCGATACTATTTACGCGGAAGGGCAACGTAGGTACATGGAAACATTTTCTGCCTATGCTAGACAATTTCTAGGAAAAATGGAGCGCCCAGATGTGGACAAAGTAGAAGGTCTCAGTCCCGTAATTTCCATTGAACAAAAAACGACCGCTTGGAATCCTCGAAGTACCGTAGGTACTACAACAGAGATTTATGACTTTCTGAGATTGTTATATGCAAGAATTGGTGAAGCCTATTCCCATGTAAATGGGAATAAAATGGTAAAGTATAGTGAGGTTCAAATCATCGACAAAATCCTAGAGGACTATACTTCTCGAAAAATTGCGATCCTTGCACCAGTAGTAAGAGGTAGAAAGGGACACTATAGAGAGCTATTCGAACAAACACGAAAAAAAGGGTATTCTAAGGTGCGGGTAGACGGAGAAATAATTGACTTGAAACCAGGATTGAAATTGGACCGCTATAAAACACACGATATTGAGATTGTTATCGATCGAATAAAGGTAGATGCGGAAAAAAGAGATCGATTAGCCGAATCTGTACGGATAGCTCTTAAATCTGGGCACTCCTTCTTACTCATTCTTGATGTTGATGAAAATACTTTAAAAACCTTCAGCAAACATTTAATGGACCCAGAGTCCGGAATATCATACGAAGAACCCTCTCCAAATACCTTCTCTTTCAATTCACCTTATGGTACTTGTCCAGAATGCAAAGGCTTAGGTGTAGTGAATACAGTAGATATGGAGAAAGTGATTCCAGATGACACAAAAAGCATTAATCAAGTAGGTATTGCACCATTTGGAGAAGTTCGACAAAACACAACCTTTACTCAGCTTAGGAAAATTGCTAAGTATTACAAATTTAGCTTTTCCACTCCCGTAAAAGATATTCCTGAAAAGGCGCTACAGGTGATATTGCATGGCAGTGAAAAGGATGAAGAACGGAAGTATACGTATGTGGCCCATGATTTTGTCTATGACCTCGAAAGGGAAGGTATTATTAATATGCTAGAACGTTGGTATCGAGATTCTACCTCTGAAAAAATCAGGCAATGGGCGGAAGAATTCTTATCCATTAAGACCTGCCCATCTTGTGATGGATACCGAATAAAAAAGGAAGCTAGATATTACAAGCTAGGAGAAAAGCATATAGGCGAATTAGCGCATATGGATCTTGAAACCCTAGCAGAATGGTTTGATGGTATTGATGAACATTTATCTACCAAGCAAAAAGAAATCGCAAAAGATGTGTTGAAAGAGATTCGATTGCGATTACAATTTCTATTGAATGTTGGACTAAATTATTTGAGCTTACATAGACCTACGAGGACCTTATCTGGTGGAGAATCTCAACGAACAAGACTTGCCACTCAAATTGGGTCTCAACTTACGGGTGTTACCTATATCTTGGATGAACCTAGTATTGGTTTGCACCAAAGAGATAACCAAAAATTGATAGAAGCCCTTACGAATCTTACTCATATCGGCAACACCGTAATTGTTGTGGAACATGACAAAGATATCATGCTAGCCTCTGACTACCTTATTGACCTTGGGCCAGGTGCCGGGGATGCTGGTGGTGCGGTTATTGATGAGGGTGTTCCTGCCAGTTTTGCAAAAGGGAAGGGCATTACTGCAAAGTACTTAAACAATGAAGCTGAAATAGCAGTGCCTAAGAAACGGAGAAAAGGAAATGGTAAAAAGTTGGTTTTAAAAGGTGCAAAAGGTAACAATTTAAAGGATGTAAACCTAAGTATACCATTAGGTGCTTTGACCTGTATAACGGGTGTTTCTGGGAGCGGAAAATCTAGCCTAATAAATGAGACCTTATATCCGATTCTACGAAGTCATCTATATAAATCTCTAAAGCCACCACTCGAATATAAATCGATCGAAGGTTTAGACAATATAGATAAAGTTATAGAGATTGACCAAAGTCCAATAGGCCGAACACCAAGATCTAATCCAGCTACGTATACCGGTGTATTTACAGATATAAGAACGTTGTTTTCTGGTTTGCCAGAAGCTAAAATTCGTGGTTATAAGCCTGGGCGATTTTCCTTTAATGTTAAAGGAGGTCGCTGTGAAACCTGTCAAGGAGGAGGCAAGCGCACAATTGAAATGAATTTTTTGCCTGACGTATATGTAGATTGCGAGACTTGTCAAGGCAAGCGATACAATAGAGAGACCTTAGAAATTCTTTATAAAGGAAAATCAATCTCAGATGTTTTGGATATGCGAATTTCAGAAGCTGTACCCTTCTTTGAAAACATTCCAAAAATCTTCCGAAAATTAAAAACAATCGAAAGTGTAGGGCTCGGGTATATTACCCTAGGACAGCAAGCTACTACATTGTCAGGAGGAGAAGCCCAACGAATAAAACTATCCGAAGAGCTTTCAAAAAAGGCAACAGGAAACACAATCTATATCTTGGATGAACCCAGTACTGGACTTCACTTCGAGGATATTAAACATCTTGTAAATGTCATTGACAAACTAGTAGAGAAGGGGAATACCGTGTTGATTATAGAGCATAATTTAGATATCATTAAGGTGGCTGATTACATAGTGGACATTGGACCGGAAGCAGGCAGAGATGGAGGCACCATCGTTTTCCAAGGTACTCCTGAACAACTCATCAAAAAGTCAAAAGGTCATACAGCGAAATATCTGGCTCCAGAATTAAAATAAAAAAACCGTACCAAGGGCTTGATACGGTCACTAAGCTTTTAAAGAACCTTTGATAGGCAAAACTCAATCTCAGCAATAGAGGTGCAAAAGTTGTGCCACTCTCCTAATTTCATACCGCATCTTAGGTAGTTAAAACATATACAATTATGGGTATTTGAACTACTTTGGCTATAATTAACTACACACCAAGAAATATTTGCAAATACATGGAAAGGTAGTACCTTTGCAGGTCTTTGAAATAGCCTATTTTTTCAATAAATACGAGCAAGGAATGGCAATTATAGGAAAGATCCGTAGAAATTTTTGGTTTGTTTTAATCCTTTTGGGACTAGCACTAGCCGCATTCATATTAATGGATATGACATCCGCCGGTAATAGAGGTGGCGGAGCTACTAGTCTCAACATGGGAGAGATCAATGGAAAACAAATCGATTACAGAGATTTTCAAAAAACGGAACAATCATACTATCGATCAAATACATCTGATACCTATACTAAGCGAAAAGCGATTTGGGATTTTTATGTAGAGAAGAACTTAATCGAAGAAGAAGCAGGGAGTTTAGGATTGCATGTAAGCGAAGAAGAATTGAATGAACTACAATTCGGACAAAACCTAAGCCCGATAGTTCAGCAAAACTGGAGAAACCCTCAAACTGGACAAATAGACAGAGCACAGCTCAATTCTTTCAAAACGGCTATCGATAATGGCGATGACCTTAACCCAACATTCGAATCATACTGGGACGAACAGCAAAAGCAGATTGTAAAAGATAGGTTACAAACTAAACTGAGCAATATCGTTTCAAAAGGGATCTACATGCCAAAATGGATGGCTCAGGAAAGCTACAAGGAAGACAATACAAAAGTTGATTTCAGTTTTGTAAAGATTCCATTTGACAAGATTAACAAAGAAGTCGAGGTTACAGATGCTGCTATAAAAAGCTATTTACAAGAGAATAAGGCTAGATTCACCAATGATGAAGAAACAAGAATACTTGAATATTTAGTCTATGATGTAGTGCCTTCTTCTGTTGATACAGCTGATCAATTGCAAGCAGCTAGAGATTTAGCAGCTGGATTTAGAGCTTCAAAAGACGATTCGTTATATGCTGTAAATAACGGTGGCGGATTCGCGAACTTTTATTTTGGAGAAGCACAGCTACCTGCTGTTGCTAAAGATTCGATAAAGGCTATGAAAGTAGGCAGTGTATATGGTCCTTACTTCGACAATAATACTTACTCTATTTTAAAGTTGGTTGATAAAAGGCAAGTGCCAGATACCGTAGCTGCACGTCATATCTTACGTTCGGCCGAGCCTACAAATAAAACTCAATTAGCGGCAGCTAGAAGTTTTGCCGATTCATTAGTGAATCTACTAGAAAGAGGCGTTGCTTCTTTTGATTCTCTTGCCATAAAGCATAGTGAAGATCCAGGTTCAGCACCTAAGGGTGGTGATTTGGGTGAGTTCACACAAGGTCGAATGGTACCAGAATTTAACGAAGTTTGTTTCGTTTCAGGAACTACAGGTAACTATTATACCGTAACATCTCAATTCGGTGTCCATATCATCGAGATATTGAATAAGAAATTTACGAATAGAGATCCCAAATATAAGATTGCCACTATTGCTAAGACTATAGTACCATCGGAAACGACACAAAACGAATACTATGATAAAGTTGCGGATCTAGTTAGTGAGCACAGAGATATAAATAGCATGAAAACGGCACTAGGTGCAGAAAGTTCTAATTTCGAAAGTTCCAATGGTATAAAAAGAAATGATTTTACAGTCGGGGCTTTAGGTACAGGGCAATCTTCCAGAGATATTATCAGATGGGCATTTGATGAAAGTACAGAGGTTGGAGATATAGCACCTGATGTATTCACTTACGATGACCCGGTAAATTACTTTACTAATAAATACGTAATTGCTTCTTTACGCTCGATTGAGCCAGAAGGTCTTATGAGTGCAGCAGCGGGAAGAAATGTTGTTGAGTTAGCCGTGGCTAATAAAATGAAAGCTGAAGCCTTAGCATCAGAATTAAATATTAGTTCCTTAGAAGAATTGGCTAGTCAATATGAACTAGAAGTCCAAGAGGCGGCTGATGTATCTATAAAAGGTGGGTTTATTCCTGGTGCAGGAAACGAACCAGATGTTATTGCCACTGCATTTAGCATTCCTGAACAAAGTATTTCTAAACCTATTGTTGGATCAAGTGGTCTTTTTGTTGTAAAAACGAGAAGTAAGACCGAGTCCAATGAAGCGTCAAATCTTCCATTTGTTATGAAGAATGCGGTAGATGCAACTAGATCTGCTGTTGGGTTCAAATTAATGGAATCACTTAAGAAATCAGCTAATATTGTAGATGACAGATCTACGTACTATTAGTAGAAGAATACATTGAAAAAAAAGTCAGCCTGAATTACAGGCTGACTTTTTTTATGCCCTTCAGGTAATGATTATCTATTCCCTTCGTTTAACTTGTATCCTTATTTAAAACCATGAATATCACACGTTTCCTTCTATTCATTTTCATTTGTGTCTCATGTGGCCAACAAAATTTTATTGAGGTTAAAGATGAGTCTGGTTTATTGAAACAGAAATACCAAACCAATAAAGAAGGCGTAAAGCATGGAGTCGCCTTTGAGTACTTTGATACTGGCGAACTCCAAATAGAAGAAAATTACAAAAACGGCATATTGCATGGGCCACGAAAGATATTGTTCAAAAATGGCAATACCGAAATTGAAGAAATGTATGAAGAAGGAGTAATCAAGGGCGATTATCGTGTTTTCTATGAAAATGGTCAACTAAACATTAAAGCGAATTATAAAGAAGGTAAAATGGAAGGTTTGCTTATCCGATACTTCGAATCTGGCAGCATCATGGAAGAAGTGAATATGAAAGACAATGAAGAAAATGGTCCTTTTAAGGAGTACTATGAAAATGGACAGGTGCAATGGGAAGGAGTCTACCTTAATGGCGAAAATGAATTTGGTGAGTTGAAACAATACGACGAAAAAGGCACTTTAATAAAGAAAATGATGTGTGATAGTTTCGCCGTTTGTCAGACTATTTGGGACATTGAAAGAGGTGATATTACACCACAGAAAATTGATATTACCCATGAGAAAAAATAGGGGGATCCATCTGTTTCTATTCTGCATTATAGCTTGTCAGCTTCAGGCACAATTAGGCCCTAGCCAGGTCTTTGATTTCGCTTTACTTCCCTCAAGCGCCCGAGTAACAGCGATGGGAGGCTCACTTATTTCTGTTCAAGATGATGATGTCAGCTTAGCACAGCAAAATCCAGCCACATTAAATAAATTATCTAAATATGCGCTGAGTATAAATCATGATTTCCATTTTGCGGGTATCCGATATGGATATACTGGTGGGGGCTTTCATTTTGATAGTTTGGGACTCAGTCTTCATGTTGCCGCCCATTACGTAAACTATGGCGATTTTGTACGGGCAGATATCTTTGGAAATGAACAAGGGAGCTTTACCGCTTCTGAAACAGCCTTTATCATTGGTGCAGCAAAACAACTTAATGAACGTATAAGCATTGGTGTCAATCTTAAAGGGCTGAACGCAAGCTATGATACTTTTGGCTCTTTTGGCCTTGCAGCAGATATAGGTGCGCATTATAATAACCCAGACAAAAACTATAGTATTGCTGCCGTTATCAGGAACATAGGCGTTCAGTTGGATCCTTTCGATGAATTAGAAGAACGCATACGGCACGATGTACAGATTGGCTTTTCTAAGCGTCTACGCTATCTTCCTTTTAGGTATAGTATTATTGCTCATAACCTACAACAATGGAATATAAGGTATAAGGACCCCAATGATATCGTTACTGATCTCGAAGGAAATATCGAAGAAGAAAATCCTTGGATAGCAGGTACTGATAATTTCTTTAGACATATCATCATCAATGGTGAATTCTTATTAGGTAAAGCCGAAAATCTTCGATTGCGGTTTGGTTACAATCACTTAAGAAAACAGGAACTTTCAGTCCTATCTTTGCGAAGTTTAGCTGGTTTTTCGTTTGGCTTTGGGATTAGCGTGAAAAAGATTCGATTAGATTATGGCTTAGGTCTTTATCACCTAGAAGGGGGTAGTCACCATTTTGGCTTGCGCATGAATCTTGCTGATATGTTTTTTCGCCGCGTTTAAATTAAAAAAGAACTAAGTTTGCGGCTTCATACTACAAAATCTACAGATGAAATTTGAATTGGATGTATTTAGGCAAATAACGGATGCGTTATTAGCTGATGAAAAGAAAAACCCAGTGGTTCCACCAATCAGTCCGGACCAAATTTTATCTATACTAGATCTTGAGTTATCACAGCAAGGTATTACAGATGAAGAATTTGTCAATGCATTACAGGAACTCATATTAAAGTCACCTCGTACAACAACAAGCGGATTTTTTAATCAACTCTTTGGTGGCCGTAATGCGAGAGCTACCTTAGGAGATCTATTGGCTGTAGTTATGAATAATGCCATGCATACCTATAAAGTCTCAGGACCTATGGTAGAGGTCGAAAAGGTAATGGTCAGGCATATATGCTCTTTACTCAATTACGATGCTACCGCATGCGGAGGAACGATTGCATCAGGGGGTTCACTAACAAACCTTATGGCTATGCTCATGGCCAGGGACAAAAAAATAAAGTCTGCAAAATTTGAAGGGGTTACTCAAAAAATGATCGCATACACATCCGAAGAATCCCACTACTCTATATCAAAAAATGCAGCCATATTGGGCATTGGACGAGATCAAGTAAGATATATAGAAACAAACGATAAAGGTGAAATGCTTGCTAGCGCTTTGGATAAGGCGATCCAAAATGATATAGACCAAGGATTTAATCCATTTTTTGTAAATGCAACGGCTGGCACCACAGTAATGGGTGCCTTCGATCCTATCGATGAAATTGCAGAAGTAAGTCAAAAATATAATCTGTGGCTTCATGTGGATGGTGCCTATTGCGGCTCAGTCATCTTAAGTAAAAACTATTCTTTCTTAGTTAAGGGGCATGAAAAAACAGATTCTTTCAGTTTGAACGCACACAAAATGCTGGGCACACCCTTAACCTCCTCTTTTATATTGGTTAAGGACAAAAAGGACTTATACTACTCATTGGATAATGATGCCAATTATTTGTTCCAAATGAATGAGGATGAATACAATCTTGGCAAGGTATCCTTACAGTGCGGTCGAAGGAATGACGGCTTAAAAGTCTGGACCCTTTGGAAATCTGTAGGGCATGAAGGCATACAACAAATTGTCGATCATCAGTTTCATCTGGCCAAGCTAGGAAGAGATTATGTAAAAAATCATCCTGATTATACTTTATACAGCAATGAAAATACCTTAAGTATTTGCTTCAATTATAAAGATATTCCAGCGCAAGATATTTGTAAGGCTCTGTATGAAGATGCAGCCTTAATGGTGGGGTATGGTAGCTTTAAGGGTACCACTTTTGTTCGATTGATCTCTATTAACTATGGCAATAGTGATGAACAAATTCTCAACTTCTTTAAGAAATTGGAGAGCTTCGTCGAAGAGAAATACCTTATAGAAATGACATAAAAAAAAGTCGACATTGAACATGTCGACTTTTTTGTTGTGAAGTAACCTATCTTTTATTATCCCTTATTTTCAGGATCGTAATCTTTTTCTCGTTTTGCGATCATCTTATCTACCGCTCCAGTAAACTGGCTAGAGTTTTTAGCATAACCAGTTGATCCATGGGCACTAATTTGAAACCTTCCTTTATCATCTTTATCCAGGTCAAATACCCAAATAGTAGGATATCCTCTTACACTGAACGCACGCTGAAGACCTGCATTTTGTTTTCTTATTTCATCCGGCAATGTCTTTCTTCTTGGAAAATCAAGCTCCAACAATATTACATTCTCATCTGCCCAATTTTTAAAATCATCATGGATAAAAACGTCCCTTGTCAATTTCTTACACCATCCGCACCAATCACTACCTGTGAAGTTTGCTAATATGGGTTTTCCCGTTTCTTTAGATAAAGCATACGCTTCGTCTACATTTACCAACCAACCGTCATTCTCTGCTTTATAGGCTTCTTGCCCATGTACAGCCATTGTACAGCCCAATAAAAAAACCATAATTACTGAAGTGATTGATATTCGTCGCATAAGTCTAATGTGCATTTTATACAATTTGATAACACAAATATCAGACTTATAATCTGCAATTATGTTATAGTTTGGTTAATAATAGTTGGCGAAAATTTATAGCCACGCATTTGCAAGCTAGAGGACATTTTGGAAGGATGATTAATTCGGCATTATTTTAGACGCCAATACTAGTGTGTCCTAGGCACATATAGTACGTCTAAACTCCTACATTGATTAACGTAAAAGAAATATGGATAGGTGAGAAAGTACGTGTTATTTCCTCTGGAAGAATAGGTACCTATGAAGGTATTTCCAAAAAAAAAGGAAAGATCAGGGTGCGTTCTGGTGATAAGATTTACATCGCTTCTGCAAAAAATGTAGAGCTATATAATGAAGTAGATCAAAACGATTTGAACCTAGAAGAGGAAGAGCTTACTCAAGTTCAAGATATTCCTTCCGAACTGGACCTACATATTAATGTTTTGGCCCCGCATTTAGAGCATGCGAATCCTATTCAAATTTTAGATTTCCAAATTAGAAAAGCAAAGGAGTTTCTCGCACTAGCGTATGAGAAAAGAAAATATTCTGTAACCCTAATCCACGGTAAAGGAACCGGTCAGCTTCGTAATGAAGTCCTACATCTACTAAAAGAAAATCCGACTGTCCAATTTTATAAGGAAGTAAATAATGGAGGCGCTCAAGAAGTCCTTTTCAATTATTAATACCCTAACTACGAACTAGTTTCTTTACTGAAATAACATTGGACCGACGCAATCGAATATAATATATACCTGCAGGAAAATTTGCCAATAAAATCACGGTATCCTCTGTAAGCTCTTGCTCTACGGTAATCAAATTTCCTAAAGGATCTATTAATGAATAAAAGATCGGATCATTAGAATACCTTTCAAGGTTTACATTCACCAAATCCTCGGTAATCGTAGGGAAAATATGAATGTAATCAGAAACAAAATTGTCAAAGTCGTCTACCCTACTTACACAGGACGCATCTAGAATATTTTTGATGTCATCTAACGAAACGACATCAAAAGAGGTCTCTGAATATACAGTCCCTTCCACATTATCATTATCATCGACCGCCAAGTAACTGGTACTACAAATGCTAGGAACATAGCCAAACCAATCTCCATAGTGAAATGCAAAAACGGCTCTTGAGTGCTCAAAGGTATACAAACATGTAGCCGACTCGCCGCCTAATACCCAGATAGTGGAGTCTGTATTTTCATACCCATTATCATTATCTAAAGGAGAATCACCAGTTACAACAGTACCAGCTATGATATCCAATATCTTAAACTTATAAGCAAAGGTTCCTATCTCAAATTCTTCAAGCTCCAAAAATTGAGCTACACAAACTAATCCATTGTCATTATCTGCTGCAGTATGGGCCACTTCGCAAAAGCTAGGGACGTATTCGCAGGAACAAGCGAAAAGCTGACCTATACCTAGTCCTAGGCATAAGACGGTCATAATCAGGGACTTCATGTACGTTGTTTTATTTAAGGTAATAAAAAAAAAGAGAGATGTCAACGTCGACATCTCTCCTATTTTATCTTTCTTTCTTATATCAACTATAGGAATGGTGCAATTACAAGTGCTACCACTGACATTAATTTCAATAAGATATTTAATGATGGTCCAGACGTATCTTTGAATGGATCTCCTACTGTATCACCTACTACCGTTGCTTTGTGAGCATCCGATCCTTTGTAGTACATCTCACCATTGATATCTACACCTTCCTCAAACATTTTCTTCGCATTATCCCATGCACCACCTGCATTCGATTGGAAGATGGCCATCAAAACACCACAAACGGTAACACCGGCTAATAGTCCACCCAGCATTTCTGCTCCGCCACCAAAACCAATAATTACGGGTGAAATAACAGCAACAAGGCCAGGAAGGATCATCTCTCGAATAGAAGCTCTTGTAGAAATCTCTACACATTTGCTATACTCAGCTTTTCCATCTGCTGCTTCGAACGTTTTAATATCTGCATCACTCCACTGGCTCTGCTCTTTTCCTTCATTCTTATTCATGACTGCAAGAGCTGCACTCAGCTCAGGAATGGCCTTAAACTGTCTTCTCACTTCTTGAATCATATCCATGGCCGCTCGTCCTACAGCACCCATTGACATGGCAGAAAATACAAATGGAAGCATACCACCGATCAATAAACCAGCCATCACTCGCGGTTTAGCAATATCAATAGTAGCAATATCAGCTGTTGTCATAAAGGCCGCAAATAATGCTAAAGCGGTAAGTGCCGCAGAACCAATCGCAAATCCTTTTCCAATAGCTGCTGTTGTATTACCTACGGCATCTAATTTATCTGTCTTTTGTCTTACTTCTTTCGGTAGCTCAGCCATTTCAGCAATACCACCCGCATTATCAGAAATAGGACCGTAAGCATCTACGGCTAATTGGATACCCGTGTTCGATAACATACCTACAGCTGCAATAGCAATTCCGTATAATCCAGCAAAGTGATGTGCGCCGATAATCGCCGCTGCTAAAATAAGGATAGGCCACATTGTTGAGAACATACCTACACCTAAGCCTGCAATAATATTGGTAGCCGAACCTGTCACTGATTGATTTACAATACCTTTTACTGGCTTAGTGCCTGTACCTGTATAATACTCAGTAATCTTACCGATAGCTAATCCTGAGATCAAACCGATAATCACGGCGATGAATACACCTAATGATGAGTAATCAGATCCACCAAATGACCAACTCTCTGGCAACATCCAAGTGATGATAAAGTACGTAGCTACAAGCATAATACCTGCTGCCGTAAACTCACCCATGTTCAATGCTTTGTGTGGATCGCCTCCTTCTTTTACTCGAACTAAGAAGGTTCCTAAGATAGACGTAAGAATACCTACACTAGCCAACACCAATGGTAATAATACGGCGTTCAATCCACCAAACTCGTTTGATGATTCGAAACCAGCAGAGGCCATAAATGCAGCTCCTAATACCATAGTACCAATAATAGATCCTACATATGATTCGAAAAGGTCAGCACCCATACCTGCCACGTCACCTACATTATCACCAACGTTATCAGCAATAGTCGCTGGATTTAAAGGGTGATCTTCAGGAATGCCGGCTTCTACTTTACCTACAAGGTCAGCGCCTACATCGGCTGCTTTTGTATAGATACCACCTCCTACTCTCGCAAATAATGCAATAGATGATGCACCAAAAGAAAATCCAGTCAATACGGTGATTACTCGATTGATATCCCATCCGTCCATACCACTGTAAACGATGAACAAGGTACCTAGTCCTAACACACCTAATCCTACAACACCCATTCCCATCACTGATCCACCAGCAAAAGCCACTTCTAATGCTTTACCTAAACTAGTTCTTGCTGCATTGGTAGTTCTTACATTGGCTTTAGTTGCTACTCGCATTCCGATAAATCCAGCTAGCCCAGAACAGATAGCTCCTAATATAAATGATACGGCCACTAACCAGTGAGAATCCGCATTTGCTGTGGCCCCTAAAAGGATAGCAACCACAACTACAAAAATGGCAAGTATTCTATATTCAGCTTTCAAGAAAGCCATGGCTCCTTCGGAAATGTTCTTTGCGATAGTGGCCATTCTTTCTGACCCTACCTCTTGCTTTGACACCCATGAAGAACGGATCATGGTAAATAATAACGCTATTACTCCAAGGACTGGAATAGCGTAGATTAAGTTTTGTCCCATCGTTTCGTACGTTTTATTGATTTTTAATTCAGCGGGCAAAAGTACGCCTTATTTAGGGGATTACAAACGTGGATACCAATTAATTAAGGAGTAGTTTTTAGTCCATATTGGAGGCTTTGTGATGCTATTTTGGGCATGTTCCGATATTCATCGGAACCGGGTCCCTTCAGGCTCCATATTCATTTCGGTCCTTACGATGTGCGGACCCGGCAAAGCCGGCCTTACATACCCCTCATGCAGGTGATCATATTATACCACACTTTCAATGAGAATCAATGATTTAAATCATAGTTCACAATGACCTTTCTCAAAACTCTTTGTTCCATTTCACCTGAGATTTGAAATAGAAAAATAGAAAGCTATGATATTAAAACTAAACACCACTATTGCAGCGATTAAAGTTGAGTTCGCTAGAATATTCCCTGGATTACGTTTGGAATTTTTCAGTGAAGCTCATGACATTGGATTTGGTTCCTCCGAAGAAAAGAAATTATCGGACCAAACCATTTTCTCTGCAGGAAGCATTTCAATAAATCCATATGATAGCGTAGCTGAATTCGAACAACAGATGAAAAGGAAAAATATGCACATTCAAGTATATAGAAAGTCAAATGACCTTTGGTTACAAACCAGCAAAACAGACCATTGGTCACTTGCCGAGCAAAATCGTAAAGGAATAAACTCAACTCAAGAATAGTCATGGATATACAAATAGATTATAAGAACGCAGCACTTAGTCAAGATCAAAAAGACAAGCTATTGGAAATGATAAAAATCAAGTTTGATCATTACCCATTTTTAACATCGGCCAAGGTAAACGTCATTGGCAATGAACAAGATCTTTTAGAATTGAAAATTAAGATGCATGCAAAAAAAGGACGACAAATATTTGTCCAGAAGGAAGGTTCTACTCTTTCTCAGATTACACAACAGTGTATAAAAAAACTGTCAACTCAAATCGAAAAGTATAAACAAGTTCACTACAAAAATCCATAATATGAGCAACCGGACATTCAAAATACTCGTGCCTACCGATTTTTCTCGGTTCTCACAATATGCCTTTGATGCCGCTATTGAAATTGCCCAAATACATAAAGGAGAGGTTCATCTGTACCATAGTGCAAATATTCCTGACGATTGGGAAGATTTGCCCGCAGAAACGAGATACAAAGATTTTTTTAATAAGAAGATTGCCATACGTGCCGGCAATACCTTAAAGGAATGGCAGAAAAGGGCTCTTGAAAAAGGAATACCCTGTGACTATCATTACACAGGAGGAGCCTATATTCAGAACATCGAAGAAGTCCTTCAAAAAGTCGAAATTGATCTAATAATAATGGGTTCATTTGGCAAGTCAAAAATTACGGCTGGATTAGGAAGTCAAACTATAAAAACTATTAGAAAATTTGACATACCCGTACTCGTATTGAAAACAGATCTTTCGTCGGCACAGTTTAAAAAAGTAGGTTTTGCTACTGGTTTAAATCTAGAAGATCAGCAGGCCTTTCACAGTTTTTTACGGCTTATTAAACCCTTTCCAATACAAGAAATTCACATAATTTCTATTGACACAGGGTCCTGGTTTAGTCAGCCGGGCATCCTTATGAAAGAAGCCTTAAAAGATTTTGCAGCAATAGCAAAGGAGTACAATGTGAATACGCACTTCTATAGAGACTACTCGGTCCACGCGGGAGTGACTCATTTTGTTGACGAATTTAAGCTGGACCTAGTGGCTATTAACAATCATATTTCTAGCCCAATTAAACGATTTTTTCAAGGTAGCAATGTCGAAGCTATAGTTATGGAAACTGATATTCCTGTCTTGAGCATTAACTAATGATCGCAATCATTGAAGACAATGATTCTAATTATAGATCCACATATTTTCCAACACTACTTTTAAAAAAAAGATATTATGAGATATATTTTAATGATAGCCATTTTGTATGTCCTCTCTTCTTGCGACACCACGGTTTCGTTTAAAGAAGCACTACCCCCAGGAATAGATGAAATAGAACATATTCCCTCAAATTTTATAGGCATTTTCATGTGCCAAAGTGATTCTACTAAGGTACATATCACTACTACATCCATTTATTCTGAACGTTATGTTGGGATGTTTTTAAGTAAGAATAAAACCTACGAAAATGAAGGATGCAATATTACAGATGGTGGTGTTTTTATAAGAGGCCGACAAGAGTGTATTCCAATCCTTGCAGAATCAAAAGATAGTGTTTACATAGAATTAGTAGATAGAGATACATTTTTTGCTTTTCGAGAAGGAGAAGTTCTTAAATCCTACAAAGGTCATCTATTTTTAAATCAACGAACAGAAGATGCAAGCTGGGTTACGTTTATACTTAGTCCATTAGATAGATCTACCCTCCAATTTGATTATATATCCATACCAAATGAGGTTGCTCAAGTACGAGCAATCACAGAAGACTTTATTCAATTAGACAAACCCGAGGAAAATGAACCTTATTTTATTCTTAATCCAGATCTTATTGAATTTCAAGATTTGCTGAATCAGGAGTTTCGACTTGAATGCGAAACACTAGAAAGAATAAATTTCGAATACGAAATGTTCATTCCTAAAATGTTTAGATATCCTTATTGAATATCAAACAATCATCTCACAAAAATTAACTATAAAATGAAGGTAACAATTACAGGACTCGGTAATGTAGGCAGTACACTTCTCTTTGGGCTGTTAGATACATTACCATCACATACAGACATTAATATTGTTGAAAAGGATGAGCGCAAAAAAGGGGTATTCTTGGACTTACAACATGCATATATCTCCAGGCTAAGTCATCAATTATTTTGGAATAATGAAAATGAATTTGAAGAAGCTGATTTTATTTTTCATACTGCGGGAGGAGCCAATGTAACGAACGGTGACAGAGACTCTGTCCTTGCCGAAAGTCAAAGTATTTTAATTGATATTTTCCAAGGCAAGTCATTCAGTAACAACCCTTATATTATAGTTATTGCTAACCCTGTTGATATAATTAGTTACATTTTATATTCATTAGTAGACCTACCATCAGAACGCATAATAAGTACAGGTACTCTCTTGGACTCGTTACGACTAGAATACTTATTGTGCTGCGCTCTCAATTGTAAAGCAGAAAAAATAAACGCTTTTTGTATAGGAGAGCATGGAAAAACTGTAGTACCTGTTTGGTCTCAATGTGAGTACAATGGTACAGAATTGATGCTGGATGATAGTTTGCGAGATCATTATCTTATTGAAACTAAAAGAGCCGCTTTTGATATCGTAGCCGACCAAGGCTGTACTAAATATGGGGTGGCCCAATGTGCAAAAATGATCTTCAATGCATTATACTGGGGCAAGACATTATATTATCCAGTTGGTAGGATTATACAAAACAAAACACTCCTAGAAAAACTGCGTATAGAAAATGATATCAGTTTATCTGTACCCTGTATATTATCGAAGAACTTCATCCAAGAAACACAATTGAACATAAGCGAAAATGAATGGCACCAACTAGCTATTTCAGCACAGAAAATTGAAGCCACTATACAAAAATTAAATTTCGCTCACTCGACTAGTTAGGTTTATGTTTGGCGGGTATCGATACAGAAAAGGTAGTTCCCTCTCCTTCCTTGCTGCTAAAACTAATGCTACCACCTAAGAGATCCAGGTATCTTTTCACTATCGTCAATCCTAAACCAGTACCCTTAATATTTTGCACATTATTAGCCCTAAAAAAGCGAGTAAACAAATGTTGTTGTTCATTCTTCGGAATGCCAAAGCCTCTATCAATAACATCAATGGAAAGAATGTCATTGTCTACTTTTGCAAGCAACGTAACTATTGATTGGTTCGGCGAGTATTTTAAAGCATTAGAAAGTAAATTGATTAAGATATTTCTTACATAGGGTTCAGAAATAAAAACAATAGAATCACCTTCCGATGTAAATTCAATTTTTTGGCCCTCCTTAGCTGTCAGACTAACCTCCTCAACAAGTTGAGATATAAACTCATCAAACACTAACCAGGACTCAGCATGTTTCGTAATTTTTCCCGACTCTAATTTTTCTAGTGACAAGAAATCATTCAGTATTGAAGTAAGGTTTCGAACCGAAGATTGGATCCGATCGATATGTTTTTGTCTTTTACCTTGGTCAACTGTATTCTCATATTTACCAATAAGACTAGATGAAGATAAAATAGTACTGAGTGGGGTTCTGAATTCATGAGATGCCATAGAGACAAACCTTGATTTCAATTCACCTAATTCTCTTTCCTTTTGAAGCGCTAATTTTAACTCTACTTCTTTTTTCAACAGATCATTAGTTCTGGCCTCAACCATTTCTTCAAGGCTCTCTGAATACTCCTCTAAACGTTTTTCATTTTTAATTTTTTGGTCGATAAGTTCAGATCGCAAGGAATCATCACTGACATAAGCTATGGCATAAAGCGCACCATCTTCCCTAATGTAACTAAGGCTAACTTCCACTGGGAATATGTCGCCATTCTTTTTTAAACCATGTAAAGAAAGGTTTTTACCCATAGATCGTCTATTGGGCTTTTCTAAATAATTGTTTCTATGTTTTACATGCCGTTGACGAAGGGCATCAGGAAGCAATACTTCTATTTTTTTATTCAAAAGGCTATTTGATTCATAGCCAAACAATTGTTCACAATAGGGATTTATGGCAACGATTTCTCCATTTTGATTTACGACAAGAATACCTAATGTAGCTTCGGTAAATAACGAAGCATAAAGCAAGTCTTTATTCATATTACCTGAACGTCCAATTTAACCCTAAAGTAAGGACTTCTGAAAAAGGAATTGCAATCATTATCCAACAGAAAAAAGGAATATTCTCAATAAAGATCCTTTGAAAACTCATCTGCATCCTGCTTGTGCTGAGTCCAAGCCTTTTTTAATTTACACGCACTCATCAAAGCTGGGCCTCCACCCATTACTATAGCTACAGCCATCGTCTCATTCAATGCTGCATCATTGATATCTAGTTCTTTAGCTTCCTTCAAATGCCATGTCAAACATTCATCACATTGAGCATATAATGATATAGCTATAGCCATTAATAGTTTTTGTTTTTTCGAAAGTTCACCGTCAGCAAATACAGACTGTTCCATTTCAAAAAAATGATCTAATACTGGGGACACATCTTTTCGAACGTGCCCCAATATAGATCGTAATTCGTGATATAGCAATGAGAAATTTTTCATAGTACGATACCTATTTGGAAATTAACTCTTGGCTTTACTCCGGTGTACTCAAGATCAAAAACGCCTATGCTTGGTTGATAATGCTCTATCTCCGCTTCGAAAAAACTATTGTAATAGTCCGTAAGCCTGGCACCACCTCCAATAAGAAAATCAAATACAACCTTCTTAGCCAAGTGAAATTGACATCCCATCATGACACCTGCCTCCAAAGAGCGTATGGTACTTTCATAATTATCAGACATTTGATGGCCACTTATAGGATCCCAATAGGACATAATAAAATCACTGGAAAAACTCATCCCTAAGCCATACAACCCTGAATAAATTGATATATCAGAAAACAGTGGAATCTTGTTCTCTCCTCGAGTATAGTTAATGATATACTTCCGTACTTGGAAGTCTACCTGTCCTCCTTGAAATTGAACTTCTTCATCTTTACGCAACATTAACATGGGTGACAATTGCCAAGCAAATGAATTAGCCAATCTCTTTTCATAACTCAACTCAAAAAATGATCTTGAAAATTGGAATGGACTGATTTTTATCGAAGAGCTATTAGATAATGAAGCCACATCTGCTTGCCCAAAAAGAAAAGTAGGTAAGCCAAATACCAACAATATTATTTTTTTCATTAGAGTACTTTTTTGGTGTAACAATGTCGCATAATGTCAGTGGCTGTAATAATGCCACTGAGCGATTGCGCTTTATTTCGAACAGGTATGCAATGAAATTTACCCTGCAAGAGTATTTCGATAGCTAAGGAAATATCATCTTCCTCTTGAATACTTACCACCTCCGTTTGCATGACCTCTTTTACTCTTTCTGAAGCCATCTTCATTTTGCTATACGTCGCACCAGTTGTGTCAAATACAAGACTGTATATTTTATCCAGAAGGTCTTTTTCTGAAACTACGCCATGAATTGAGTCGCCTCTGGTAATGATCAGATGTTTGATCTCATTTGCTTTCATCATTTGCAAAGCCTTATCGATAGACATGTTTTCATCAATGGTAATTACGGGACTTGTTAAGCATTCTTTGACATTCATTGCTAGCTATTTTTAATGTGTAATAAAATATCATAAGGAGTCAAAATGCCTCGCAGTAAACCTTTTTCCAATATGATTATAGAATGAAAATCATTTTCAAGAAATAAATCAATGGCATCCGATACGCTATCATCTACAGACAAGGCGACTACTTCTTCTTTCATGACATCTGATGCCAAGAGTGTTTTAAGTATTTTAGAATTGCTTCGTTTCGAAAATTCTTTACCTAAAATGGTCAGATGATGTTCCAAACTTTTAAGCTCATGGGTACTTATAATTCCTATTACGGCATTAAATGAATTCACTACAGGCAAATGATGAAAATTAGAAACATCAAATATTTCTTTAACCTCTGTCATAAGCGTATCGCCATTTACATGAATCACATCATTGGTCATCAATTCACGCACCTTCATTTTTCGTATTTCTTTCATAGTTGTTTTTCTTTAAAAAGGGCAGGATAGCCCTGCCCAAAGTGTTGCTGATTACTGGATATTAATAGTCCTTATACTCGTTGATTCTGTTGCTAATTTTGGGATGGAAACTCGCAAAACGCCATCTACATAATTTGCTGTTATACCCTCTTTGTCGGCATTTACGGGCATTTCTATCCATCTTATGAAACGGGTCAATGCATATTCCATCTTTGTATATTTTTCATCCGGTCGCCTCTTTGTTTCTTGATCTTCATAACTTACTTGTAGACGATCTCCATCGACCTGCACTTTAATAAGCTCCTTTTTTAAGCCAGGAATAATTATTTCAAAATCATACTTCGCAGTATGTTCTTTTACATTTATAGCAGGGAATTTCATTGGGCCTCCTAAGGCCCAATCGTAGAAACTTTCATCCAAATAATTACCAAAATATCTAGGTAATTCTGTTGGACTTTGTCTATTCTTATTAAGATTCATGTTCTAGTTTTTTGATTAATTACATCTCAAATATCTGATGTCACAAGGCAGCTTACACTGATCTATATCAGCGTATTGAATGATGCTGGTCATCCTGTTGGGAAGGACGGTTCATGATCTTTATTGTATGAAAAAAGTATTATTAATTTGTGAACACAATTTCGAAGAAAGGCTCCTTAAGGAATACACTTTCGAATTGTTCGGACAACTAAATTTCCGTTTTGACATGTGCCATGTCAGCTTAGTAGGCGGAACAGTAAATCAATTATTCGCTGTAAAAGGCCAGCATAAAATTGAGCGGAATTTTCATCCTCATTTGGCTTTTATAGATGAAGCTCAATTTCCAAGCAAGCTGTATGTTGAGAAGACATATAGTGCTAAGAATGTAGGTGATATTTTACATAAGATCAAAGAGCTAGAAACTGATATAGTAATCATTCCTATGCCCCTAAATCAAAAAATAATGGCTGATATTTATAGAGAAATCGCTTGCAAGATCAAAGAAAATACGAATGCTAGGCTGATAGCATATATGTACTAAAGGCGGAAGAAATCTTCCGCCTTTATAACTAAAAACCCAAACTAATCTTTATTGTTACTCTTGTAAATGCTGCAATACAAAAAGTGGCATCGAAAGGTCAAACATTTCACTTTTACTTACACTATAATGAAATAGTTTGCTTAACCAGTGTCGTTCTTTATGTATCACAAATAATACATCAGCATGGTTCTCTTCTGCAAACAACTTTAAGGTTTCTGATACAGTTTGCTTCAATAAAAGCGAATGAATGCTATACTTCCGATCTTTAAAATAAATGTCGTACCCTGGGTCATATCCTAAAGGATGGTCATTCTTCAATTGAACATGGGCTAACTCAATAGTAACGTCACTATGGTCAGCCATGAGAAATAAAGGAGAGAGACTAGACTCATTTGACAACACCTCTGCATCAATACCTAACACTAGCTTTTTGGGTCTCTTATAATAGACATTTGGGGGAATGGCTAACACTGGAGTCTTACTCTTTTGAATGCAATGATCTGCAATACTACCTACTGTAATTTCTTTCAAATCGCTGAGTCCTTTTGTTCCTATTACAATCCAATCAGGCTTCTCTTTGGATACATATTCAACAATAAAACGCTTTGCTTCATCTCTAACGATTACATAAGAAAAAGTCTGTTGAGGTAAAATCTCTTTTAATCTAGCTATTGTATTTTTCATCATACTCAAAGCGATTTCTTTTTCAACATCTTTATGAGGATCTGCTAAGACTGTCCGTCTTTTGGGTTCTATACAATGTAACAGCTCAATATCCAGGCTTAGCTTGGCGTCCTTTACATAATGACAAAGCCAGTGTAAGGCATTTATTGATGTTTTAGAATAATCCGTTGGACATAAAATTTTCATGATTGTTCATTTTTTTGATTTATAAAAAGGATTGGGATCTGCGTCTTCGCCAAAATCTCCTTTGAAGCGCTTTTGAAAAAAAGACTATTGAAAAAGGTTTGTTGATCAGGTATCAATATGAGCAAGTCTGCTGGCAAATTATACGCTGCAGACAATAGGGCATCAGGCACACTTTTGCTCGAGGTCTGAGCAATTTCAAAAGAAATATGTGGGGGTTTATTTTCAAAAAAACGCTCAACAATGTGTTGCTTTTCTAACTGGTAATTTTCCCCAACATGCAATATTTTTACAAATGCCTGATTACGTTGCGCCCAAGTGAGAATAAAGGCCAAATGTTTGTCACTTTGCAAGTGATCATCACCTGCCACTAATACTTTATCATAGCCCTTGAAAACAGCACGTTCCGGAATTCCATAGACTGGGATTTCTGCCTGTTTAATGATCGCTAAAGCGTTAGTTCCTAGCCATCGATCTACGGCATCTTTATTTTCTCGAATACCAACGTAACACAGATCGAAGTCTACCTCTGCAAGGTATTTTATAACTTGTCGAGCTACCATTCCAAAAAGCACCTTTATTTCAATATTTACCTCTTTTGAAAATCGTAACTTTTCTTGTACAAGCTTGTGTATAGTTGCCGTAACCGCTTCATCTTTAGGCAGACCTTTGGTAAGATGAGGATAGTTTTCATCTAATACACCAGATATAACATGAAGAATAGTTACGTTTCCATTGGGATGATTATCTAAAGCATATTGCAATGCATTGATTGAAGAGGAATGAAAGTCTATAGGAACAAGGATTCGCTTCATAACTATATGATTAAAATGGGCATTACTGTTTTTATAGCAAGAGACTTGTTTACATTTTCGCTAGTCATGCGATGTAACCAATTGTCTTTTCTTCTTTGACTGACAATCAAACCATATTGATGCTTTTTAGCAAAGGCTAACAATTGAGAACTGTTTTCATTGCCTGTTAGAAAAAGGGTACTGATCTTGTCTTTTGGATAATGTCTAGACCACAACTTTTTTAGATCATAGTCTAGCATTGGGACCTTATTATTCCCCATATAGGCCAAGTGAATTTCTGCATCACACCGTTTAGCCATTCGAATCAAAAATTCAAATCCATCATCCCATTTAGCTTCATCACCGACGGATATTAATATTCTTTTGGGTAGATCCATCCCACCTCCAGGTGGAACCAAAAGCACGGGCCTGGATGCTTGCAAGGCTACCTGTAAGGAAACCGACCCAAACCATTTTTTACTTTCATTTTCACCTTTAGTGCCCATAATAACCACGGTTGGTTTACTGGATTCTATATGACCTATTAAGCTAGGTCCAGCGAAACCCGTAAGTTGAGTCGTGTCGATCCAAAAATCACTTTTCAAGTCATCTAGCAGCAATTTCTTATATCTACTGGATAATCTATCAAGTTTTTCAGATGAGTATCCCGATTCAAACGTCTTAAAATCCTCTTCATGCAAGTGAGGTCTAAAAACATGCACCAACTCGAACACAGTATTATTTTGCTCGCAAAGCATCTTAGCATAATACAGGGCTTCTTTTGAAGAAGATGAAAAATCTGTGGGGATCATGATCTTGTTCAATGTCCCATATTTGTGCTTTTTTAATATCGCTTTCGCTACTTTCCGAGCAAAGCGTTTCATAGGAATAGAATTAGTGAAACTTAAGGTAATTTCATTATCGATTCGTACAGAAGGTATGGATGTCAAACCCATACTGATATACTTTTCAACATCTTCAACTACGGATATGCGATCCTCTATTCCAGCTACTTGTAAAACTCCCTTTAGGTATTTATTTAAGTACTCCCTATTGGATGACTTTCTTCCATAAATTCGTATGTCCATAACTATTTGTATTTATTGGTTGCGCCCTTGTCAGCAGCTAAATGAGCGATTATATCGAATGTGCTAACTATTCCTACCAATCGATCCTCATCAACTATGGGTAAGGCATGAAATATGTTTTTCTTAAAAACTTCCAGCGCTATATTTATTTTATCTTGCGGTTCTAGTGTAGCGATACCTGTGGTCATTATATCTGATACCTTAGTGGTCTTTAACCGAAGCTTCTCTAGTTCCTCTTCTTCTTCAGTTTTATGAAAACCTCTTTGAAAAAGGAGAATATCTGAAACGCTTAACATGCCGACTAAAGCCCCATTTTCTTGTACAGGCAAGTGATGGAAGCCAAATTTTTCAAACTTTTTCTTTGCTAGAAAAAGGCTAGAACTAGGTTCTATGGTCTCGACCTCTTGGGTCATAATGTTTTTTACAGGATCTAAAAGATTCATTTAATAATTATTTTTATCAAATCTATTCTTAACTCATTTGAGCTCTATTGATTGAAATCAATGAGTGGAATGATTCTAATCAATCTATCAGATTATGAAAAAAATTCTAGTCATAGAAGACACCCTGGAAGTCAGAGAGAATATTGTAGAAATTCTTGAACTGGATGGCTATGAAGTAGTCGCAGCTGAAAATGGGAAAATAGGTGTTACGCTTGCTGTAGCAGAAAAACCTGATTTGATTCTTTGTGATGTTATGATGCCGGAATTAGATGGATTTGGTGTACTTAAAATACTTAGCAAACAAAAGGACACATTCACCATTCCATTTATTTTTCTTACGGCTAAGGCAGAAAAAGCCGATTTTCGCAAAGGGATGGGCTTGGGTGCAGATGATTATATTACTAAACCCTTCGATCATGTTGAACTATTAGAAGCTATTGAATCTCGTTTACTGAAAAGTGAAAACCTTAAAGCGACAGGCCCCGGTGAAGAAAACCTGCAACGATTCTTTTCTAAAGCCAAAGCCCAAGAAGAATTAGAAAAATTAACCTTAGATACAGAAATTAGAACTTTAAAAGCCGGTGATAAAATCTATGAAGAAGGACACAATGCTAGATGGTTGTATTATGTTGTTTCAGGAAAAGTTAAGATTCACCAAATCAATGAATTTGGCAAGGAGCTAATTGTTCAAATTTATACTCAGGACAATTTCTTTGGCTACTATCCCCTCTTGAAATCGAGTGCGTATATAAATAATGCAACGACATTGGAAAACACCACATTACGGCTGATCCCTAAAGAGGATTTCAAAATCTTACTTTTCAACAACAGAGACTTTGCCGCTCAATTTATCAAGATGATAGCTAATGAAGCCGAAAGCAACGAACAGTTATTAATTGACCTCGCTTATAGCTCGGTGCGTAAAAAAACGGCGAATGCACTTCTAAAAATGGCGCAGAATAGTAACAGTACCTTACCGCCCATTAGCTTTTCAGCATCCAGAGATAACCTAGCAGAAATCGCTGGAATTGCCAAAGAAACTTTGATCAGAACCCTCGGTGATTTTAAGTCAGAAGGCCTGATCAAAGTGGAGGGCAATCAATGTATTATTCTCTCAATCGAGGCTCTTCAGAATATGCCACAGTAGCTATGCCGCAGTTGCTTTTCTTTCATCGCCCACTGAGTGCTTTACTTGTATTTTCGTCCGTCTATTTGGGCGCTCATTTTTAAATGATATTCCTAAAAGGCAAGTCAAAAAAACAGGGACAGATAAAATGCCTAACAGTGGATAACCTACAGCAAAAGCACCTACAACAATTGCAATAATTAAGTGGAATCTCCAATAAATGGCTTCAAAACTGGCTTTATATGCTCTCATAATTTCAATGTATTTATACATCAAAATTCTATGTTATTAGCCACCCTTTCACTGATCTGAGTCATTGCAATACATGATTTTCATCAAGCATTCTAATGGCTAATTTTTTGGGCATGTTCCGATATTCATCGGAACCGGGTCCCTTCAGGCTCCATATTCATTTCGGTCCTTACGATGTGCGGACCCGGCAAAGCCGGCCTTACATACCCCTCATGCAGGTGATCTTTATTTCCATTGATTCCCGTGCAAGACATATTTATGTGATAGGCTAACCGGTGCTTTATCCCATTCATAAGGAAAGTGTTCGACGTTGACATGTATCGTATCGTCTTTTTCCACAACTATTCGACTTTGATTTTTGTCAACTGAGACTTCATTTATGTGCACGCAACTTTCAGGTATAAAACGAAGCCCGCAGATATTGGGTGTAACAACGTTAATTCTATTTCGAATGGATCTTACCGCTATTGTTTGCCCTAAACCAAAACCGCAACCCAATCCAGCATACATATAGGAGGCTATATAATTAAGCACTTCATTTGTTTTATATAAGCGTACTATTTCTGCCCCAGGCCCAGATATTTGAAGGGCACCAACTCGCTTATTAATTTGCTTTTCATAGTACTCGCGATTTTCTGGCGTAACGTATAATATGTAATTCAGATCAAAGGAGTCCGGGTGAGTGGCCGTTAAAAAATGAGGATTTTCTTCTTGAAGGGATGGCCTAGCGGCATTAAATGCACTCTTTATATTTTGTTTTAATTGCTGAATGGCTGCCTTTCTTTCCAGCATGCGTTCACTAAATAAAATATCGGCCCTTGAAAGAGTCCTATGCTTCTTCACCAGTCTAAATAGATCTGTGGCAATTAATAGGATTAGTACACACAGCAAAATGTGTTTACTGTATTTCCACATGGAGGCTGTCATGTTGTGCTGGATTTTTGTAAAAACAAGCTAAGTCACTTACATCACCTTTGTATAAAAAGTCAGTACCATCATAGCGTATATGCTGTTTAGTATCCCAACAATAAAAGCCGCTTGGACTACATGTAGTTGAGAATATACCCTCTACAATATACTTGTCTGCAGAATCAAGGACAGAGATAGGAATATATCGGGTTTGATGCATGTAATTATCAATGCCACAATCTAAATCTAAAAATGATTCCCAGTATTTGCCTAGTGCCCAATAATATTTATGTGGGATAGGCCAATGATCTTTGGAATCTAACAAAGCCTGGAGAGTTTCCATCGATGCTACTTCTGTATGCTTATTTACTTTTTCGAAATTATGTTCATAGGTCCATTTTGTTATTGAATCAACCATTGAGTTATCTAGCGGTATATTCTTTCTTCCTCCAGCTGCATAATGAGAATACTCCAAGAGGGCTTTTTCTTCTAATGCCAATAAATGCAAGGTGTCTTTCTCAATAGTTTCAAGATCCTTCAATGTTACGTGAAGTACAATCTTAAGGACCAAAAAGCATAGAAGGAGGGAAAACCAACGCATGCTTTCATAACTTGTTTCCCCTATTCATTTAGTATTTAAAATGGAAAAAAATCACTATTCCGCATACTCCAAACAGTTCATACTAGTTATTCTTATATCCTAGCCAATCATTATGAAACTAAAGCCATTATTTCGGCAGGATACGCTCCCGTTTACTATTTTTTAAATGGCACAAAATCGTGTATAGGAATAGCCTCGATATCAGGAAACCTGATCGAATATATGACATCCGTTATTAACCAAGTATTTCCAGTTTTTACCACATTCCAGTATTCGTCTCCCCATTGAATTGTTTTCGTATCACTTGAA
>JAHDDO010000007.1:112552-134123 GCA_020629315.1 Saprospiraceae bacterium
TTTTACCACATTCCAGTATTCGTCTCCCCATTGAATTGTTTTCGTATCACTTGAAAATGAATACTTAAAATGTACGTGCCCGACAATACCATCAGATGAAATTTTGACATTGTAGAAATGCTCCTGTTGCTCTTTTTCACTCATACAAATCTCCCTAATAAAAGTCCGACTATTTGATATGGCAATACCTTCAAACTCACTAAAATCCTTTTTTATGGACCATTCAGTATCTGGAGACATAATTCCTGTGAAGGGTACTTCTTCTTGAAAAAAAAGAGCCAAAAAACGTAAACTATCTTTTTGTTGAATAGATTCATCAAAGTCAAGCACAAGTTGCTGTAAAGCTATACTATCACTTGTACTACTTTGACCAATCACATTATTTGATAAGAGAAATACAATTAGTAAAGAAAGAATTGGATGTTGATACTGCATGATTTTAATTTGATTTCATTTTGGTGGTGTCGAAATAAACACTAGTTAATTCATTTTTTTATCGGCCTACCAAGAATATGGTGTTCCGTTTACCAATAGATATTGGCTCTTTTTTCCATTGTTGAATAGAGCGCGTAATGATTTGTTCATCTTCATTACCAATCGAAATGGCTACACATAGTTTTATTGCATTTGGCAGTTGTTTCAATAAAAAAGAGAACATGCGATCATTTCGATATGGGGTTTCGATCCATATGTGAGTACCTTGGTTTTTTTGAATGTCTTTTACAATAAAATCTAACTTAGTTTTTAATGAACCTTCTTTAATCGGCAGATATCCATTAAAGGTAAAAGCATTCCCATTTAAACCGGAGGCCATAAGTGCTAGGATGATAGAATTAGGGCCTACATAAGGTACAACTGAAATACCTTCGGTATGAGCCGCTGCCACAAAACTACTACCTGGGTCAGCTATGCAAGGTGTACCTGCCTCACTCAATACACCCACATCATGGCCGGCGTTGCACCAGGTGATAACGGCCTTCACAATTTCATGATTGGCCTCTGCTTCCATTTCCAAAATGTGCAACTCAGAAATAGCAACGGGAAATGACAAGGCGCTTAACCAACGTCTTGTTGTCCTTGCACGCTCACAAACAAAATGTCTACAAGAAAATAATGAATCCAGGTGTCTGCTCCCAAAATTATCTCGGATTGAATCTGAAATGGGAGACGGAAACAATAGTAATCTACCCGGCATCAGGTTCTATGTTTTTAGTCAAACTTTGGATAACCTTAAACTCTGAAAGAAAGATTCTAGCAATCACTCTGAACACGGTATAGGCAGGAATAGCCAATACCATCCCAATCACACCCCCAAATTTTGATCCTATCAAAACAACAATGAATATTTCTAAAGGATGCGCTTTGACTGATCTAGAAAAAATAAATGGTTGTAGGAGAATATTATCCAAGAGTTGCATTATAACAAACACTAAGGCCACTTTACCTAACAGTGGAAGCATTTCATCATAAAAGCTCAGATCAATATTTGATGAAACCGTAATAATAATTGCAAAAGCTGCCCCAAATATGGGACCCAAATAAGGTATGATATTCATCAAAGCCGCAAAAAATCCAATAAGCAGGGCATTCTTAACGCCTAGGATACCCAAAAAGGTACTAACAAAAACGGTTATGATAGTAACCTGCGTAACAATACCTAAAAAATAGCGGATCAACATAGTCGTCGTCTCATCCATGGCTTTTAAGGATTTTCCTTCAAAGCGATCTGGCACTATGGCTTTAATTATACTGTCCACCAAGCCTTGCTCTTTGAGGAAGAAAAAAGCAATAAACAATATTGAAAAAATCGCCATCATAAAATTGCTAAAAAAGCCTACTACGGATCCAAATACAGAGGTAATTCGCTGCGGATTTAAAAAATCAGCAATCCCTTGTCGTGTTCGTTCTACCAAGGACAAATGATTGTTTTCTGAATCTGCATTGTGATGGTGATGATTGTGGCCATCTGCTCCGGGGAGGACATTGACCAACACTGTCACATTACGCAGCCCTGAACTATCGTTCTTTGCTGCTAATAAACTATCTACTTGCAAAATGGACGTTTGAATACGTTCTTCAGTATGCTCTTGTTCCTTTTCCAATGCCGATAATTCTCCACTTTCTTCCTCTTCTTCCATCAAACCAAGATCGATCATCCATGCTTCATAATCATTGAGCGGTTCTTCCAATCCTTGGACCATGGCTTCATAATCTATTGAAGCCAGATTTCTCGCTTGTTGTAATAATGGAGGAATAAAAAGTCTAATCAATAATATAAATACTACGACTAAAATGCCTAAGGAAATCAACGCGCTAAAGGCCGGACCCAGATATTTATTAAAGAACTTCGCAATGGGGGCACCCACCATAGATAAAACCCATGCGATCACCATATATATCAGTATATCCGATAAATAATATACCCCTAAGAATATCAATAAAAGGGAAATAAAGATGATTACATATCTGGATCTTAAATTCATATACGGTTAATTCATTTAAAGATATCTATCCTTCGTCCAATTCCAAAAATTGAATATTACGTTTCAAACCTTTAAACTTCGTTCGCATCACAGGAGTTCCTTTAAAAAGCTCGAAAAAAACCTCTTCCGTTAATTCGATCCACTCCTTTTTCCTTTTTGATAATAACTCGGCTTTTGGCTTAAAATCAGATTCTGTATGTTGCTTGGCAAAACGATTCCATGGGCAAACCTGCTGACATATATCGCAGCCAAACATCCAATTATCCATTTGGCCTTTAAAAGCTGCAGGTAAACGTTCTTTCCGCTCGATAGTAAGATATGAAATGCACTTGCTACCATCCAATACATAGCCTTCAGGACTGATAGCATCAGTGGGGCAAGCATCAATACACTTAGTACACGTGCCACAATGATCCTTAATTGGATGATCCGGCTCGAAAGCCAAATCGCAAATAATCTCAGCCAAGAAAAAATAAGACCCTTCTCTAGGATGTAATAATAAGGTATGCTTTCCCATCCATCCTATCCCCGAACGTCTAGCCCAATCGCGTTCCATTACTGGGGCAGAGTCAACGAAAGCACGGCCTTGAAAATCGCCATACTCGTCTTTCATCCAACTAAGTAAGTGCTTTAGTTTCTTCTTTAGCACTTTATGGTAGTCACGACCTAAAGCATAGCTTGCAATTTTTGGCGCCTCTGGATCTTTAGCTTTTTCCGTTGTATGGTAATTAAAACTGAAGCTGATCACTGTCTTAGCTCCAGGGACTAATTTAGTTGGGTCCGTTCTTAGATCAAAATGGTTTTCCATATACTGCATACTACCATGATGGCCATTGGACAACCATGCCTCTAATCGAGAGGCTTCTGCATCCATGAATTCTGCCTTTGCAAAACCGATATGCAAAAAACCTAGATCTTGGGCTTTCAGTATTAGTGCTTGTTTTTCCCTTGATCCAAACATTACGAACGCCAATTTTTATACAATCGAATCCAAGGGTTAGGGTATCTATATGCCCTATGATATGGGATTTGCTCTCCACCGAAGTTGCGGCGGATCTCTTGCACGGATTTAATCATACTACCTTCAAAATCGAAATAGGACTTTTGTAGCTTTTCTTTACTGTATTTGATTAAATGCCATATCAAATAAAGAGAGGCTTTACTTTGTCTCAAACTAGGATCATCCACTACAACATGTAAGTAACTGGACGAATTGTCCCAAAGCATGAAGGCCTGTGAATGGATTCTTTGTGCGTCATCTTTTATATAAAACAAGGCTCCTGCTTCATGTTTTTTTACTGCTAAATATTGGGATGATAACTGTTCTTCAGTGTATGGGATTTTCAGTTTCTTCGAAGCAAACAATGCGGCATTTGCCGTGTAAAACGCCGAAACGTCATCTGTCTCTTCGATACTAAACGTATCTATTGGAAAGGTGTCAATAATATTCTGGTAGCGTTTATTGCAATGACTTTTTATACTTTCTAGGGTCGGTGAAAGATCTATTCTAAAACTATATTTAATCTCTTGCTTTAAACCCAACCAATGATACGGCGACCAATCTTGAATAGGGTAAGGGAAATTTTGATCTTGGAAAGCAACCGAAGGCATATCTTTCATTAGCTCTTTAAGAATGCTATCTTTCTTTTTATCTGACAGATCAGGATGAAAAATAGGTCCACACCATTTTGTCAATACAGGCATGGTTATATATGAAAAGCTAAACTTCTTTTTCAAATAATAAGGCCATACCGCTAGCACATCTTCACCTTTTTTGACCAGTGCTGTACTCCAGTGACCTGAAGTCATAGTTTCTAAATACCAAGGATACATGCTTATCGGAAATGTATCACGATGGCGCTCAAAAAAGCGGCGATATATTTCTTTCTTTTTTTCCATCAGTTTTTAATAATACACATTATCCCGTCTTCGACTGGAATAAGGGCATTACTCACTCGAACGTCTGCATGCACATGATTATTGAAGTCTTGAAGTGCTTTTGTTTTCTTATCGGTGGCTGTTAGGATCTTTCCTTTCCACAACACATTATCAGCCAAAATAACACCCCCTTGCCGCACTTTGGGTAGAATGATTTCATAATAATCAATATACTCCGTTTTAGCCGCATCAATAAAAACAAGGTCTATATTACTGTCTATCGTTGGTAAAATCTCTGTAGCATCTCCATATTTAAGTTCTATCTTTTTGTCCAATGGCAAATTAGTCAAGAAGCGTTCATGAAAGGGAGCTAATTCTCGATTAGACTCTATACTTATTAGCAGCCCATGTTCTTGTAATCCTTCGGAAAGACACAAACTACCATACCCGGTAAAACTACCGACTTCGACGATATACCTAGGCTTGATAAGCTGGCTTACAAAAGATAAAAACCGACCCAGACCAAAGCCTCCCATATACGAAGGTTTTATGGTTCGCAGATGAGTCTCTCTTTCCAACTTCTTAAGATCCATGGTTAAGACAGTACTGTGATTTTCACAATAATGTATAATGTCCTCACTATTAAATATCATTTAGATACGTACTTTTTAATCATCGGATAAGAAAATACTGCAATTATTATGACAACTGCTCCTACATAAAATTGAGGACTCAATTCTTTATGTTCTTTTAAAATGAAAATGGCAAGGATAATCCCATAAATAGGTTCCAAATTAATAGCAAGATTGACATTGAAAGCAGATAGTTTTTTTAAACTTCTGACTGACAGATAAAAAGCTAAACAGGTACAAAAAACGGCCAGGATAATAAGGTATATCCAATCCATGCTTGATGGTAAGAAAGATGCGTCGTTACCAAATAAAAATAACATTGGACATAAAAACAAAAAGGCGCTTCCTAACTCAATAAAACTAACCCTAAATGGATCGATATCATCCATGTACTTTTTACTGAACGACGTAAAAAGTGCTGATAAGGCCGCTGATAGAATACCGACATAAATCCCCAATCTCATACTTAGGTCCAACGTGAATACAACCATTATCATGGCCGGTATGACAATCAATCCAATACAGATATCCAACCACTTAAATCGAGCTTTAAAAACCATCGGTTCGAAGAGTGCTGTAAAAAAAGGGGTCGTCCCAAAACACACTAGAGCTATAGATGCATTGGAGAGTTTTATCGATCCATAAAAGGTGAGCCAATGCAAAGCAATCAATACACCCACAAATGAAAGTTGACCGATCTTACGCCACCCAAGGTCTTTAGCCAAGTTGAAAAATCGGACAAAAAAGATAAGTACCAGCGAACTAATCAAGACTCGCCACCAAACAATATGCAAAGCAGAGAGTTGAATCAGATCACCTAATATAGCTGTGAAGCCATATAAAAATACGGCTAGGTGTAATTCAAGATATGTCTGAAGCCCAGGTGAATTATTTTTCAAGAATGCTGGTTTACTTTGGAAACTTGAATAAAGATAATCGCAAACCACAAAAGTGAATTATTTTCAAAATATAGCATGAGCCCAATTTTTCATTTACATTTGCCCCGTTTAAAAATTGACGTATGGGACTGAAGAAAGGAGATATCGCACCGTTGTTTACTTTATACAACACTGATAAAAAAGAAATTAGCTTAGAATCATATAGAGGCCAGAAAGTAGTTTTATTATTCTTTCCACTGGCTTTTACAGGGGTATGTACCCAAGAATTGTGTCAAATAAGAGATGAAAAGTCTGAATATGAGTCTCTCAATGCCACCGTTTTGGGTATTTCCGTGGATTCGATCTTTTCCTTGGAAAAATTCAAAGAACAAGAAGGATACAATTTTGACCTACTGTCTGATTTTAACAAGGAAGTGAGTCAAGCCTATGGGTGTATTTATGAGGATTTCGCATTCGGCATGCAAGGTGTGTCAAAAAGGTCAGCATTTGTTGTAGATCAAGAGGGTATGATCCAGTATTGTGAGGTGTTAGAAAAACCTACTGATTTACCTAATTTTGATGAAATAAAAAGTACTTTAGTTTCAATTTAACTTACAAATCTAATTAGTTATGCTTGCTAATAATACATTCTCAATAGAAGAGGAAGTACTAGTTGAAAAGAAAACATCAACTACGAATGAAACAGCACAACTCATAATATACAATGATGACTTCAATACATTTGACTGGGTCATTGAGTGTTTGATGGAGGTTTGTAACCATACTTTTGAGCAATCTGAGCAACTTTCACTACTTATCCATTTTAAAGGCAAAGCTGTTGCTAAAACAGGCGCTTATAAAGCATTAAAGCCCATGAAAGATGCTTTAATTGATAGGGGCTTATCAGCAGTCATTGAAACGTTCGTTAGCGAATAAATTGTACTTTTTACCTGACGAAGGCCCCGCTTATTTCCCACATCCTTTTCAAGCTACACCAGAAGGCGTTTTAGCTATTGGAGGTAATTTACATGTAAATACCTTATTGAATAGTTATGCCCATGGCATCTTTCCATGGTACAATGAAGGAGAACCTATTATATGGTGGTTTACCTCTCCTCGATGTATTCTTTATCCAAGTGAGGTGAAGATCAGCAAAAGTATGCGCCAGTTTATACGGAATAGCCCGCTTAGTCTACGCATTGATACAAATTTTCGAGGTGTAATGAAATCCTGTCAGACGGTAGGTAGAATAGGACAAGAAGGCACTTGGATAACTCAAGAAATGCTCACCGCTTATCAACGACTTCATGAGGAAGGCTTTGCGCATTCGATAGAAGTCTGGGAAGGCGAACATTTAGTCGGGGGCCTATACGGCGTATCCATTGGTCGATGTTTCTTTGGAGAATCCATGTTCAGTAAGGTATCTAATGCTTCAAAACTGGCTTTAGTATTCTTATCACATATCCTAAAAGAAGCTGGGTATTACCTGATTGATTGTCAACAAGAAACAGAACATCTATTACGGATGGGTGCTCAAAATATTTCTAGAGAGTCTTTTTGGGAGGTCCTTACTAAAAATAAGAGTCATGGTCTGAGTCATCACTTTCCAACCGAAGCATCGATAGACGACTTTAGGAAAACTTTTCTAAGCTAAGCAATATCGTATCTTCGCAGCCCAAATAAATCGCAATGGTACCCTATTCGGAAAAAACATTAGCTAATGGATTAAAAGTTATATGTAATTATGACCCTACCAGTCCATTGGTTGCCGTGAATACCTTATACAAGGTGGGGTCAAGGGATGAACGTGCTACTAAAACAGGGTTGGCACATCTTTTTGAACATCTCATGTTTTCAGGTTCGAAGAATATTGAAGATTTTGACACACCTCTACAGGCCGCAGGTGGAGAGAACAATGCGTTTACCAATTGCGACATAACTAACTACTACGATATCCTGCCTGCAGAAAATATTGAAACGGCTCTTTGGCTGGAATCAGATAGAATGGGGTTTTTAGACCTGTCTGAAGAAAATGTAAGGGTGCAAAAGAAAGTAGTGCTTGAGGAATTTTTAGAGACTTGCTTAAATCGACCCTATGGTGATTTGTGGCATCATGTAAGTGATTTATGTTACACCAAGTATCCGTATAAATGGCCCACTATTGGTTTTAATCCAGACCACATTTCAGATATTAAACGATCAGATTGTTTGGCTTTTTATGATACATTTTATCATCCATCGAATGCATCTTTGACATTTTCTGGAAATATCGAAGACCATAAAGCATTTGAGTTAGCTGATAAATGGTTTAGTGATCTAAAAGCGAAAGAAATCAACCCAAGGGTATATCCAAATGATGAGAGGCAACAATCCGCCAGATCAAAAATTGTGTATGGACAAGTGCCTACACCATCTATATTGATTGCTTTTCCAATGGCGGATAGGAGCCATAGTGATTATTACCGGTATGATTTACTATCCGATATTTGGGGGTATGGTAAAACAGCGACCTTTTATAAGAAATACGTTTTAGATGAGCCTAAATTTAGTTCATTAAGCATTTATATCAGTGGCACACAAGGGCCAGGTCTTTTTATTATTGAAGGTAAACCGGCACCAGGTGTGACCATCGAAGAATGTAAGGATATCATCTGGTCTGAAATACATGATCAACGTGAAAAAGGCATTGCAGGATATGATCTGGAAAAGGTGAAAAATAGTTTATTGTCTCACATGGCCTTCTCAGAAACATCTATTTTGAATAAAGCAATGAGTCTAGCCTATTTTGATAGTATCGGCGATACAGCTTTAATCAATGACCAAATGAATGCCTATATGGCTGTAACTGCTGAGGACCTAAATCGTATAATCCGAGAAAAGTTTACCTTGGATCAATCTAATGAAGTGATTTATCTTCCGCTTGAAAAATAAGGCTAACATATTCGACATTCCTTCTTGGGGTATTGCTGTATTGTTTGGCTTATTTATCCCTGTATTCGTTATCCATTTGGGACGTTTGGCGTTTATTGAAGATGAGGCCATACGGGCCATGGTAGCATACGAGATGTTACAAACGAGTAACTATCTAATACCTACCATAAATGGTGATTTATATTACGCTAAACCCCCTTTGTACAATTGGATCATTGCAGGTGTTTACCATCTTACGGGTGTGGCTAACGAGTGGACGACACGCTTGCCCAATATTGGTTTTCTAGCCTTATTTGCCTTCCTTATTTATCAGTTTTCAAAAGATTTATTAGGGAAGAATGCCGCTATATTGAATGCAGCGGCCTTTCTGACTTGTGGTCGCATCTTATTCTGGGATTCTAGTTTAGGACTCATCGATATTTCATATTCTCTGATTACATATATTGTACTAATTGGTATTTGGCGTTGGCGATATTCACCTTGGAAAAAGAATATGCTTGCCTATGGGCTTTCTACGGTAGGATATTTAATGAAAGGCTTTCCAAGTCCCGTTTTCTTAGGAATCAGTTTATTGGTTTTTCATGTATGGAAACGTAAAGAAATAAAACCTCACATCCCATCTCATCTAGCAGGTTTATTCCTTTTCATCATAGTTATTACCTCTTATTACTGGATATATAGCTCCCAAACCCAAGCAGTGGAAAGTGCCCTAAGTAGTTTACTTGACCAGTCTACAAGGCGTACTGTATTAGATCATGGCATTTTGCATACGATCCAACATGTGTTTAGTTATCCATTTGAAAATGTGTATCACTTTTTACCCTGGAGTCTTTTTAGTGTCTTCTTTTTTCACAAAGAGGTATTCCAGAAGCTACTTACAAATAAGGCTTGGTCCTACCTAGCCCTTATCTTTCTAGCTAATATTAGTGTGTACTGGATCTCGCCGGGTGTATATCCTAGATATATATTGATGCTTGTTCCTATCTATTTTACCTGTGTTTTTTATGCACTGACGCTTCATGTTACTTTGAAAACCACTTGGGTAGGTAAAATCAAATTCGGAGTTTCTGTATTGTTACTTCTTTGTATTTCAATGTTACTACTGAGCAATTGGCATCCTGAAATGAAAGTTATTTCATCCAGATTCGAAATTTCTATAGCGGCCGCTCTCTTAATTTCTTTTCTACTCTATTTTTTACAGAAGGGTTCATTACCTACACTTTTTGGTTTAGTCTTAGCTCTTTGTGTTATACGGATTTGGTTTAACCTAAGCGTGATTCCTTCCCGAACCTCACATGATTTAGGAACACAAGTTAGGGATGATGCAAAACGTATTGCATTGAAATATCCCGATATAAAATTATATGGAAAAGCTAGGATGGATAGGACTAGTTCTTTCTATTTAGCTACCGCAAGAGCCTCGATTAATGAACGTTCGACAAATATAGAATCTGGAGAGGTTTATATTTTGGATACGTTTATATACCCGCATTCGAAGCTCTTAGCTTTATCAGTAGATAGTATGAAAATTCGAGAGTATAAACGGATGGCTTACATTATCCAAAAAAAATAGGGCCAGCTAAGCTGACCCCATTATATTATAATTTCACTTTTACTTTTTTCTCTTTTTCACCATTCACTTTGATGATAACAGGTATTTCCTGTCCCTTTCTCAAAGTGCCCATTTCCGCAAGTAATCGATCAATGTTATCTATCTCTGTATCATCTACTTTAATGATATGATCACCTGATGCAATACCTGCTTTTTCAGCAGGACTTCCTTCCATTACTTCATCTACCCAAACTACCCCATCTCGCTGATCAACAACAACACCTAATCGAGCTCTTTCAGAAGCATCATCAAATACAAAGGTATTGTCACCTTCGAATATGTATTCCGTGTTCCCTTTCTTCACCTTTTTCCGAACCATTGGTTCAAGACCTTCTGTTCTTGATCGCATTGTGATAGTTTTTTGATCTCCTATCTCTTCAATATTGATATCATACTGATCCAAGGCTTCCTCTAGTTCTGCAGGCATTTCGCCCTCGCCGTCCCATTCCATGACTCGAGTGTTCCCATTTTCTTTAGTAACTATCTTGTACTTTCTAATACCCGAATCATCGGCGGTTATATCAATGGTTTCTAGACCATCCAGGCTAATATCGATGTCAATATCGCCCTCAAGTTCACCATGTTCCTTCAAATACTTTTCAGCTTCTTCTCCTTCAAGTACCATTTTTTCCTTGGTTACTTCGCCATCATTGTTGATCTCTTTTTCAACTACAACGACTCGAGTTTTTGCTTCTGATCGATTCTGTGCTTGTAGACTAGAACCTATACAAAGGCTTAGAATGAATAGTAGAATTTTATAGTTTTTCATAGCTAGTGATTAATACTTTTAAACAAATGTAAGCGTCATTATCTATCATGACCCCCATTTCAATACTGATTTTAAACACCAAGGTTACTTAACAAACCTTAAATTTTTGTTAATACCCATGTGCCTTTCTCCAATGTCTAACATCGCATTTATAAAATGAACTCGATCAAAGTCAAATATATTCTCAATGCTGATGGACCGTTCTTTTATTTGATTTGTACGTAAAAGAAATTCTCTTTTAATGCCTGTAAGCAAGGGGGTTTTGGATGTAAAAAAACCGTCTTTATTTTCAAATACTAGATTTGAATAGTGGCCATCAGTTACATACCCATTCTTACAAATTATCACATCATCTGATTCGCCTTTCGCAAGCAATTGGTCTAGAGATGTTCTATTGCAAAACTTAAATGAATAATCGACTTCATCAGCAAACACTACAGAAAGGGAGTGGATTGGCTTAGTATAATATGGAACTAAGGAAACACCTTCTATTACTTTACTATACTTTATTCTGACCTTATACTTTTGATGGGTCAATTTTGGAAAATCCAATAAAGAACGAAGAAGAATAGATGGCAATTCAGGACCAAAAAATTGACTTCGAGTCTTGTCAAAACGTTTTTGATGCAGATCTACTAACTGAGCTTTCTTGTCCTTTATACAAAGGGTCTCTATAAACTGGGACATAGGCTTTTTGCTTAATTTCTTCAAGTTCATCTTCCATTTTACTCATTGAGGTGATTCCTCCACCACTATGGAAATAGTAGTTAGATCCATTCTTTTGAATGCAACGGATCATTACACTAGAATACAATTCATCACCATCAAAATATCCAAATACGCCCGTATAATACCCTCGGGGTCTACATTCAACTTCTTTAATTATATCCACCGTTTTCTTCTTAGGCGCTCCAGAAATACTGCCAGCTGGCAATAGTGTACATAATATTGTCCCTATTTGGGCGGCATAATTCTGTGCTAAAAGACCAGATATACAACTTGATGTTTGGAATATATCGCCATCAGGTCTTTGAAGCTTTTCCATGTATCGATATTCCGTCACGGTAACATTCTCCGAAACCATACTTAAATCATTTCTGATCAGATCTACAATGGTTGCATGTTCGGCCGCTTCTTTGGGGTCAGCCATCAGTTGCTCCCTAGCGTTTGGTTTAGTGGCTAGGATAGTGCCTTTCATCGGATAACTGTAAATACGTCCATTTCTGATGCGCACAAATGGTTCGGGTGAAAAAACCACTAATTCATCATCAATTAGTAATTTATGTTTAGCATCACCATTTATAAAGAGGGTAGATAGTTCGCCTTCCATTTTTACAGGAACCTCCTGTGTTACATTAGTCAAGTAACTATTACCCAGATTTATTTGACGCATTGTTTCCGTGAAGGCGGTCTTATATCGTTCTTCATCAAAGGAGTCAAATCTAACATTTTGAGGACCCAGATCATTAGGCATAGGATAATGCCGTAAGACACCAATATCAAAAAATATACCCTCTGGGATAGCATCCAATGTAAATAAGATTGGCTTTTTCAATTCGAAATCCAAAATGAAAAAAAAGGGAATGCTCTGACTACCCCAAAGATTTAACTGATGGCTGATTTTACTTTCGTTACTCAATGTATTACTCTAATAAAAATGCGGTCAAATTAGTTCTGCATACCTAGGTAAATCAACCTTCTACCAGTGTTTTTATATTTGCCAATCCTTGATCAAAGTCTTGTATCATAGCCTTTTTCTGTCCCATTATCATCATCATCCCTCGAAGCATAAATGGTAGATTATCACCATCCATTCCCCACGTAACTTTTGTACCATCCTTTTCAGGCTCAAAGGACCAGGAGCCATAACTTTCCCCATCAAAACCATCAATTAATAGCTTTGTTTTAAGACTTTTTGGTGGCGTCGATTGTAAAATCTCTAAAGATCCTTTTCCTACCACTGGACCATCCCATGAGTATTTTCCATTAGTGCCTGCTGATAGATTTGCATAACTTAATTTGATGTCTGGGTCTTTAGCGGCCCAAGGAGACCATTTTTCCCAATTTCGTAACTCATTTACTTGCTCAAAGACTTCTTCCGGGGAGGCATCCATTAAGGTAGACCGCTCAACATTTAAATCTTTCGGGCCAAGTGCACAACATAAAAGATAGATAGATAGTAGGCCTAATAAAACGGATGCTAGTACTTTTCCAAAGCTCATTTGGTTTGAATTTGATGTAAAGGTGAATATTTAAAATTGAAATTATTCAAATTAATCGCGTAAGAAATTACCAATTCAATCACTAAATCCTGACCTATTTCCTTGCCGTTGCTTTCTTGATTTCATTACAAATGTGATAAATTGTGTAGATAGCGAAGCTTAATCTTTCAAATGACCTGAAATGTTGAAGAAACTTATACTTACAGGTGTATTCGCATTATGCTGTTTATTCCTGTTTAATGCCTGCACGTCATCAGAAAACACTCCATTAGAAAAAGATCGACCTCTGGACCCTTGGGTATTCAGGTCAGTCCTTGACAAAAACTCAAGGATCCTTACCGCGGCTTTAGATGACAATTTGTGGATCGCCTATTATACAGAGACTGGATCTCCTTATAAAGCGTGGAAAGGAGGTGTAAATTTTGAAGGAGCTGTATATGACATGGCACATGGTCCTCAGCCCACAAGTTATGGACCTATCTACTTTCAAAATACCGATGAAAATATTTGGTCACTTTACAAGGAAGGTAAACCCGTTTCTAGTTCTTATAAATACAGAGGACACACCATTGAAAATAACACATTAACCCTTCATCATAATTTATTGGCCAATGATATAACTATTGAAATTAAGGAGACCTTAGACAGTGACCAATCTGAAGGAGGTTCGGCTATATTGACACAACAATTCTCTATTGAAGCCCCTACCGGTTATATGGTTCAGCGAAAAACAGCGCTTAATTCCATCGTTATAAAAGAGCATGTCAATAGCAGTGCATCTATACTTGAATACACCGAATCAGAAAATGGGCTAGATAAAAAGACAAAGCAAGTATCTGCTATACTAGAAATGCCATCAGGTCAACATGATTACTCAGTTCAATTTGGGAATCCATCTATTCCTGATCCTAATTCTGTGGATGCAGATCTCGAAAATGAGAAAGTGGATCATCTAGGTGCCCGATTGATAGCAAAGAATGACTGTAAAACCTGCCACAATAAAAATGTAAAAACCATTGGCCCTGCTTATGTTTCTGTAGCTAAAAGGTATGCGGACACTGATGCCAACAAAGCATATCTACTAGGGAAAATCAAACAAGGTGGCAGCGGTGTTTGGGGTAAAGATATCATGAACGCCCACCCGGAATTAGGAGATGCTGATATCAAACAAATGATAGATTATATTCTTAGTCTTGATGATCCTGATGCGCCAGATCCATCTGAAAAGAAGTTGGCCAACGAAAATAGGCTAGCTGCCCAAGAGGTAGATGAAGATCAATTAGCTCCAGGTATGATAGTAACCATACATGATGTACCGGCCAGCATTGAAAGATTGCCTGAAAGTTTATTAAAATATAAAACCACATTAGGTGGCATTATGCCTGCCCTGGGCAATATAGATGACGGACGTTTTGGGGACGTGTTTGCTCCGTTTGGCTTATATGCCGATGGGTATATGGAAGTAAAAGAAGATGGACTTTACACCTTTAGGATGTGGAGTGATGATGGTTCTAAGTTATGGATAGATGATCAGCTAATCGTGGACCATGATGGCCGTCATGGGATTAGTATGAAAGAAAACGCTGTTCAGTTAGCCAAAGGCTATCACAAGGTTAAAATTCAATTTTTTGATAGTGGCGGAGGACGCTTTTTATCTTTCAACATTAAAAGACCTTCTGATGAATTCTGGATAACAGTACCTCCAGAGATGTTAGTTCATGAAATAGCAAGTAGAGATCGTATCATTGGCCATTCGCTGCCTATGGCATCCAATAGAAATATCCCGGGTGATAAAAATCCGTTAGATGGCATGCATCCTAGTTTTGACATCCACCAAGCTAGACCTTCTTCATTCACGCCAAAAGTGGGTGGAATGGATTTTCTGCCTGATGGTAGAATGGTTGTTTCTACTTGGGATGCAACGGGGGCTGTGTACATTCTAGACAATCTAAATGCCGAGAATCCAGAAAATATCGGTGTTAAGAAAATAGCGTCGGGTTTAGCAGAACCTTTAGGTGTTCAAGTAATCGGAAATGATATTTATGTATGTCAAAAGCAAGAATTAACTCAGCTCATTGACACAGATGGAGATGAAGTAATTGACTATTACAAAACGGTTTGTAATGACTGGGGAGCGACTTCTAATTTTCATGAATTTACTTTTGGCCTAGAAGAAAAAGGGGGGTATCTATATTTAAACCTAGCCACAGGCATCCAGCCTGGTGGTGCAAGTTCTGTGGATCAACCATTGGATAGAGGCAGCTGTATTAAAATAGACCCTAAGTCAGGAAAGTACGAAGTAGTGTCTAATGGACTGCGCACGCCAAACGGTATTGGAAAAGGATTTAAGAATGAACTATTTATCGCCGATAATCAAGGCGATTGGCTGCCCGCTTCCAAAATCGTTCATGTTACCAAGGACGCTTGGTATGGTTCGAAATCTGTGAAATATCCTGACTTAGATAGTAAAGAAGAAACAAAGCCAGTAGTCTGGCTACCTCAAAATGAAATTGGTAATTCACCGTCTACCCCAAGCTATTTAAATGTCGGTCCATATCGTGGTCAAATGATCCATGGAGAAGTTACACATGGTGGTGTTAAACGGGTTTTTGTTGAAGAAGTAGAGGGCCAACTCCAAGGATGTGTCTTCCGATTTATGCAAGGTATGGAGGCTGGTGTTAACAGGCTAGCTTGGGGCCCTGATGGGGATCTGTATATTGGCGGTATCGGAAATAATGGAAACTGGCAACACAATCAACATTTATGGTATGGTTTACAACGGGTACACTACAATGAGAATAGCACTTTCGAAATGTTATCTGTCAGTGCCAGAACCAATGGTATTGTACTCACCTTTACTGAACCTCTTCAGGCTAATGATGGCTGGGATAGTAATGACTTTACCGTCAAACAATGGTACTATAAACCTACCGCTGAATATGGTGGACCAAAGCTGGATGAAAAAATACTAAACATAAAATCGACACACGTTTCAGAAGATCACACGCAAGTATTTTTAGAGTTGGACGGTATGAAAGAAGATCATGTGCTTTATGTGCATTTGGATAAGAATTTTGTCAGCAGTCTGGGTCAACAATTATGGTCAACTGAGGCGTGGTACACAATGAATAAAATTCCCCAAGATACACCTGGCTTTATATCCAAAAATCCGAGTCCTTGGTTAGTCAACGCTTTAACTGAAAATGAAAAAGCCGAAGGATGGACATTACTTTTTAATGGAAAGGATATGGACCAATGGCGCAATATGAAAAAAGAAACGATTGGTTCTGGATGGATAATTGAAGACAATGCGATCCATTTAAATGCAAAGAAAAATCCAGATGGCCATTGGCAAACACAAGACGGTGGAGATATCATCACCAAAGATCAATACAAAGACTTCGAATTTGTTTGTGAATGGCGGATCAATAACTGTGGAAATTCTGGTATTATGTTTAATGTCCAAGAAAGTGACTCAGTAAATTATGTATGGGAAACAGGACCCGAGATGCAAGTATTAGATAATATTTGCCATCCTGACACACGATATGTAACGCATAGAGCTGGTGATTTATACGACATGATCGAATGTAAATATCCAGCAGTGAAACCAGCTGGAGAATGGAATGAAGCGCGAATCAAAAGTAAGGATGGTAAGGTCGAATTCTGGTTAAATGGACTTAATGTTGTTTCCTTTGAGATGTTTACTGACGAGTGGTGGGATATGATTAAGAACAGTAAATTCAAGGATATGAAGTTCTTTGGCAAATACGAAAAAGGACATATTTCTTTACAAGACCATAGTGATAAAGTATGGTATCGAAATATCAAGATTAGAGAACTATAAAATCAAAAAAAATGAAAAGCGGTACTAAGGTCCAGTTGTGTATAATGATGTTCCTGGAATTCTTTATCTGGGGTGGTTGGTTTGTGACCATGGGCACATTCTTAGGCAGTAATTTGGGAGCCTCTGGTGGACAGATTGGGCAAGCGTATTCCACCCAATCGTGGGGCGCTATCATTGCTCCTTTTATTATTGGACTTATCGCTGATCGATATTTCAATGCAGAACGTATTTTGGGTGTTTTACATATTGTGGGTGCTATCCTCATGTATTTCATGTTCCAATCTGAATCCTTTTCCTCTTTCTATCCGCTGGTATTAGGGTATATGATTTTGTACATGCCCACGCTAGCCTTAGTCAACTCTGTTTCCTTTAATCAGATGACTGACCCGGCTAAGGAATTCTCACATATTAGAGTTTGGGGTACTGTGGGATGGATCGTAGCGGGCTTAGTTATTTCCTTCGCGTTTAGTTGGGATTCTACAGAGTCTATAGCTGCTGGTGCTTTAAAGAACACCTTTTTTATGGTAGCCATTGCTTCCGCTATTTTAGGTCTTTTAAGTTTTACTTTACCTAAAACACCACCCAATAATACAGGCGATAAGAGTATTTCCTCTATCCTAGGGCTAGATGCCTTGAAACTGCTTAATAATAGAAACTTTTTGGTGTTCTTCATATCATCGATATTAATCTGTATCCCATTGGCTTTTTATTATTCGCAAGCCAATCCTTTCCTTGTAGAATTAGGTATGGAAAACCCCACAGGCAAAATGACCATAGGGCAGCTTTCTGAAGTTTTATTTATGTTGGTATTGCCTTTCTTTTTTAAGCGCTTTGGTATTAAGTGGACATTAGTATTTGGGATGCTAGCTTGGGTACTTCGTTATGTACTCTTTGCATTTGGAGATGCTGGTGAATTGAGTTTCATGCTAATGATTGGTATCGCCTTACATGGTATATGTTATGATTTCTTTTTTGTTTCAGGCCAAATTTATACTGACTCAAAAGCAGGCGAACATGTGAAGAGTGCCGCTCAAGGATTAATTACTTTGGCTACCTATGGCCTGGGCATGTTAATCGGATTTTGGGTTGCTGGCAAAATTACAGATAACAACCTACTCGAAGCAGGCGGTCACAGTTGGGAAGCTATTTGGTTATGGCCAGCTATGTTTGCGGGTGCTGTATTGGTCTTATTCTTCTTGCTTTTTAAAAATGAGCAAGTCAGCTACAACAAATAAATATGTTCAGAATTCTATTCGTACTTCTTGTATGGATGTTCTTTTTTCAGGATGTCCAATGTCAATCTATTCTTAATGATGCCACTATTTGGCGAGAAATAGGACCCTATCGAGGCGGTCGATCTTGCGCTGTTACTGGTGTTCCAGGCAAACCCAACTTATTTTATTTTGGTGCCACAGGTGGTGGGGTCTGGAAAACAACTGATGGTGGACGGTCATGGGAAAATATCTCAGATGGATACTTTGGTGGATCTATAGGCGCGATTGCAGTCGCTAGCTCTGATCAAAATGTGATCTATGTCGGTGGTGGGGAAAAAACAGTTCGAGGAAATGTCTCTAGTGGTTATGGTATGTTTAAATCAGTAGATGGCGGTAAATCATGGCAACCTATAGGTTTAGAAGCATCAAGACATATCTCAAGAATTAGAGTCCATCCAGAAAACCCTGATATACTTTGGGTAGCTGTTTTAGGAAATTTATATAAGGATCATAATGAGCGAGGTGTATTTAAATCAATGGATGGTGGTAAAACTTGGAAAAAAGTCTTGTTTGCGAATAACCGCTCAGGTGCTGTTGACTTAGTCATCGACCCTAATAATCCTAGGATTTTATTTGCCAGCACATGGACCGTACGTAGAAATGAGTATAGTCTTTCTTCTGGTGGCGAAGGATCAGGACTTTGGAAGAGTTCAGACGCAGGAGAAACATGGGAAAATATCAGTGCTGCTGAAGGTTTACCGGAAGGCACTTGGGGAATATCAGGGGTCAGTGTATCACCAGTAAATTCTGATAGAGTGTTTGCTATTATTGAGAATGAAAAGGGAGGCGTCTTCCGTAGTGATGATGGCGGCAAAAGCTGGAAAAAAACCAATGAAGATCGAGCACTGAGACAAAGAGCTTGGTATTACACCCGAATTTATGCTGACTCAAAGGATGAAGATGTAGTATATGTAATGAATGTAAGTTACCATAGATCCAAAGATGGTGGCAAAACATTTAGCCCATCACGCGCACCTCATGGTGATCATCATGACTTATGGATAGCGCCAGAAAATCCGAATCGAATGATCATAGGAGATGATGGTGGCGCTCAAATCACCTATGATGGTGGCGAAACATGGAGTACCTACCATAACCAAGCCACTGCTCAATTCTATAGAGTCACAACGGATGATCATTTTCCATATAGAATTTATGCCGCACAACAGGATAACTCTACTATTCGAATCCTCCATAGAACAGACGGCTATACTATAAGTGAAAAGCATTGGGAATCCACAGCGGGTGGTGAATCCGCACATATAGCCGTTGATCCTGAAAATAATGATATAGTTTATGGTGGAAGCTATGGCGGTTTCTTAACGAGACTAGATCACAATACAGGTTTTAATAGAGCTATAAATGTCTGGCCAGATAATCCTATGGGATACGGTGCGGAAGGTATGAAGTATCGATTCCAATGGAATTTTCCAGTCTTCTTTTCACAACATGACTCGGATAAATTGTATACGTGCTCTAATCACGTCCACCTAAGTACTGATGAAGGCCAATCTTGGGAAGTAATTAGTCCAGATCTGACTAGAAACGACCCAGAAAAACTAAAAGCGTCTGGCGGGCCCATTACAAAGGATAATACGGGAGTAGAATACTACTGCACTCTATTTGCTGCGCAGGAATCTCCCTTAAAAGAAGGGCTTATTTGGGTTGGTTCTGATGATGGACTTATTCACTATACAGATGATGGAGGTAAAAACTGGAATAATGTCACGCCGAACTCTATTCCTAAATGGCTTATGATAAACTGCATAGAGCCTGATCCGTTTGATGAGGCTACATGCTATGTTGCAGGCACCGCATACAAAGCGGGAGACTTTGCACCTTACCTATTGAAAACGAACAACTTTGGTAAAACTTGGCAATCTATAAATAATGGCATTGATAAAGAACATTTTACGAGAGCCATACGAGCAGATAGAACTACCGAGGATGTGCTATACTGCGGCACAGAAACCGGGGCGTATGTAAGCTATAATGGGGGCCAAGAATGGCACTCGATGCAAGCTAATTTACCTATTGTTCCCATTACAGATATGACGATAAAAAATGATGATCTAATAATTTCTACACAAGGTAGAGGGATTTGGATGATCGATGATTTACAAATTGTAAGGGAAGCTGCAAGCCTAAACTTTGCTACTAAACCCCATCTTTTCGAAATCGGGGAAGCGTATCGTATGAAGGGTCAACAAGCTAAGGAAACTAAAGGGGCAGGCACCAATCATCCGGGAGGTGTAAATAGTTCGTTTTACTTATCCTCTTTTAACGAAGAATCAGATTCTATTTCTATCCATTATTTAAATGAAAAGGGAGATACTATTAGAAGCTATTCAAGTTATGCAGAAAAGAAAGAAGATAAAATAAAAGTAGAGCCGGGTATAAATAGACATACTTGGGATTTACGAGAAGCGCCAGCCCGTTCATTTGAAGGCATGGTGCTTTGGTGGGGATCTATGAATGGACCCATGGTGCTGCCAGGAAAGTATCGTGCACTCTTGAATGTAAATGGAGAAACCCAGGAACAAGCATTTGAGGTGCTTGCTGATCCTAGGGTTGGTTACTCCGATGAAGATCAAAAAGCACAATATGCATTTATTAAAGACATAAATACCACGGTTACAGAAGCACATTCATGCATTGAAGATATTCGTGATCTTAGAGATCAGATGAACCTATTTAAAGATCGCTATGATTCCGAGAAGATTTCAACAAGGGTAAGTTCGATTGATTCTACTATGAAAATTATTGAAGAAAGTTTGTACCAAACTAAAAATAGAAGTCGTCAAGATCCCTTAAATTACCCGATTCGGTTAACTAATAAATTGGCGCATTTGAATTCATTAATCCAGATCAGTGAAGGACCGCCCACTCAACAAATGATTGAAGTAAAAGATGAATTAACGAATGAAATTAGACGTAATCTAGATGCCTTTGAAAAGATTAAAAAAGAAGAATTGCCCGCTTTAAACGCCCTGATAAAGGATGAAGTAAGCGAATTTATAAAACTGAAAAAATAATTTTCTACAA
>JAHDDO010000079.1 GCA_020629315.1 Saprospiraceae bacterium
AACCTAAAACATCAGTTAATCGAAAATTTTGATACGTTTATCGCAAAACATACTACTTTGTATTGCATAGTAGTATGTTTTGATATATATTTGTTATAACAAACGAACAAAATTCGAAAGGCAATGAAGTTAACAAACACTACTGCACAGATGCGAAAAGGGATTTTAGAGCTTTGCGTTTTGAACATAGTATCAAAAGGTGAGGTCTATCCTTCAGACATCATGCAACAACTAAAGGCCGGCAAGCTTATCATCGTAGAAGGTACTTTGTATCCTCTCTTAAGCAGACTAAAAAATGCAGATCTGTTAAGCTATACCTGGAAAGAATCACAATCGGGGCCTCCAAGAAAATACTTTAGTATTACAGACACTGGAGAAGAATTTCTCGGCGAACTAAAAAGCAATTGGGTTCAACTCAATGATGCTGTTAATCAAATTCTAAAATCAAAATAACTAACATGAACAAAATAGTGAACATCAACTTAGGCGGTTATCCCTTCGCTATTGACGATGATGCATACCATTCATTATCGAAATATCTGAAGACTATAGACAGCCACTTTTCTAAATCTGCCGGCCATGAAGATATCGTATTTGATATCGAAAACAGAATGGCAGAATTACTAAAAGAAAAGACAAAGTCCAATGGCATTGTGAGCCAAAAACATGTGGACGAAATAGTAGAAATTATGGGGCGACCCGAATCATTTACAGATGAAACGCACTTCGAAGAAGAGTGGACAGATGCGGCTGCTTCAGATAGTCACGGAAAAAAGAGACTATTCAGAAATCCGGATGACAAAGTGTTAGGTGGCGTTTGCAGCGGCTTAGCTTCCTATTTCGGAGTAGAGAAAGCACTGTATGTGCGACTAATTTTCCTCTTCTTCTTCTTCTTTGCAGGAATGGGTACACTAGTGTATATTTTACTCTGGATCTTTGTGCCCACCGCTAAGAGTTCGTCAGATTTTCTCATGATGCGAGGAGAACCGATAAACGCTTCTACGATTGCAAAAACAGTGGAACAGGAATTACATGAGCTTAAGAATAAGATCTCTGATCTAGGCAACGAATTTAAAAACATGAAATTCCTATAAAAATGATATTCTCGACTTACGCTACAAAAATGACTTATCAGACGAGCCAAGCCCAACTGGCAAATGCATGGGACTGGTTGGATTGGCTCCGATCGATCCTTGATATCGGGTCAGATATGATTTGACTATTTTCGATGTTAGCATAGATTGACTTCTGTGAAGGCTGCCTGTTTACGAGGCAGCCTTTTTTCTTCCATTACATTCCATACAAAATGAAAAATTACTACAAAGCGTCCATCTTCGTCATTTGCATGTTATTATATGCCCAAACCCAAGCTCAAGAAGTTAGAAAGGATACATCCTTATTGTTTAAAACAATATGGTCTACCGATAGTCTCTTGTTCAATTTTGGGTATAACGAATGTGATACTGCCATTCTAGATGTATTAATAAGTAACGATTTTGAATTTTATCATGATCAAAATGGAATCTTAGACTCCAAAGAGAAACTAATGCAAGCCACCACTCAACTTTGTAATATGTCATATAAAGCCTCCAGGGTACTAATAGATGATACCATGGAAATATTCCCTTTATACCAGCATGGTCAGTTATACGGAGTTATACAGTCTGGACAACATGCTTTTTATGGAAAAGAAAAAGGAAAAGATATATATCTAACTAGTACAGCCCGTTTCACGCATCTTTGGATTCTTGAAGATGATACTTGGAAGCTAAAAAGAGTTTTAAGCTATGATCACATCGTTCCTGATTACCTATTTGGATGTATAGTTAAGTAATCAACAAGTTCCCCCTTTCGTAATACAGATACCTTATCTTTATTTCATGATGGTGCATACTATGAATTCTAAATGCCAACATCGATTACGAGAGCGTTTTGATGGGCTATTCGAAGAAGGATTAATTGATGAGATATGTAAGGTGGGCGTATTAAAAAAAGTCGATGCCTATACTGAGCTTATGGCTATTGGCGAAACCATCCATCATATACCTCTTATAATTTCGGGCAGCCTGAAAGTTATGACTGAAGATGCCAATGGAGAGGAGTTATTATTATATTATCTAGAGCTGGGAGACACTTGTGCCATGACATTGAAGTGTTGTTCTGGATCCGCCAATAGTGTAATCAGAGCTTGCACGGAAGAAAGTGCGGAAATTCTGTTTATCCCAGTAGAGAACATGGATAAATGGATGGTCTCATTTAGCAGTTGGCGAAACTTTGTACTAGATTCCTTTAACACACGGATGCATGAAATGCTCCAGGCTATTGATAATCTGGCTTTCCATAACATGGAAGAACGACTAGTCAAATATCTACGAGAAAGAGCCATGGTAATGCGTTCAGGTCATTTACATATTACCCACCTTCAGATTGCTAACGATTTGCATTCATCAAGAGTAGTCATCTCAAGACTTATGAAAAAGTTGGAATCTGAAGGGTTAATAAAACAGTATAGAAATAAAATTGATGTTGTCGAATTCAATCCCAAAGAGGCCTAATTATCTTTCGACTGCATGAAGTTGAACACCCTTAGTTAATAATACAGCTCCCATAGCTACGAGCCAAGCGACTTTTACATAGAATACTGGTTTGTATACTTCAAAATTATCTGGTATCAATAATATGATACCCATCGCTACTAGTCCTAATAGGATGGTAAACCAATTTAAGCCTTTGCCAAACATATTCCATTTGACAAAAGCAGCCCCTAATATGACTAAGCCAACTCCAGAAAAAATACGTCCGAATCGCACAAAGCAGGTGACATACTGATTTGTAAACAATAGCTTATCCATAAATAATTCTATTTCCGCTGCAGTCAGACCCGCGGTTTGGCCTACACCCCATGCTCCATGATTATAATAATACGCTGCCGCTATGGCTAAGGTAAAAGTGCCAATGATCACCATTCCTGCACCGGGAAGTATTAGAACTCGATAGGGCTTTCTCGAGGTAATAGACACCAAAGCGAATAAAGCGATCCCCATGGTTACCCAACCAAAAATGTGTATTCTATACATCCATATCCAAAACCAAATATTTTCACCTACTGAAGCAAAATCATCAAATACGATATACTCGCCGATGTGGTGTGGTGAAAGAACCCAACCAAATAACAAAAGAAGGGCACCAAGGATGAAAGCCCACCCAGTGAACCTTGTCTCAAAATCTTTCTTAAATGACATGTTAGCTATTTCAAATTCTGAAGCAAGGTATGATGAGTCCAACTACCCGTGCGTAACTTAAGTTGCACAAGCCACATATTTAACTAATGCGTGTAATATGTAACTAGAGTTACAAGCGAACAGATTCTAAGGTTTTAAATTGTACTGTCTTTAGTTTGTATCGATCGGTGATATTCTTTAATTACATTGAATCATTGACAAAAAACATGTATGCTTGTTAAGATTCATTAAAATAGAAAGTGAGATATGCTTACATATTTAAACGCATTTTGGAACGCTTTTAAGGGCACAGCAGATTGGACCTGGAAATCTATAACATTTGATGTACCCTGGTACACGAATTATTTCTGGGGATTAATTGCTATTTCGCTATTTGTTTGGATACTAGAAATACTTTTTCCTTGGCGTAAGGATCAGAAAATCATTCGTCAAGACTTTTGGTTGGATACCTTTTATATGTTTTTCAACTTCTTCATCTTTTCTATAGTCATTAGTGGTGTCTATAAAATGATCGGATTACTATTTGGTGAATTTGGCTTAACCATTAAAAGTTTGGCCCTGATAGATATGTCTTCATGGGCACCTTGGTTGCAATTACTCGTTTTCTTTATAATCCTTGATTTTGTCCAATGGTTTACCCATATCCTACTTCACAGATTTGAATTTCTATGGCGTTTCCATAAGGTGCATCATAGTGTAAAAGAGATGGGCTTCGCCGCTCATTTGCGATATCATTGGATGGAGAATGTGCTTTACAAACCACTAAAAACATTTGGAGTCATGATTCTTGGTGGCTTTGAGCCAGAGCAAGCGTATATCGTTCATTTCATTACGATTGCCATTGGACATTTTAATCATGCCAACATCAAGATTACCTGGGGTATTTTTAAATATATTTTCAATAACCCGGTCATGCATCTATATCATCATGCATATAATGTTCCGGAAGGACGATACGGAATGAACTATGGGATCAGTTTGAGTCTTTGGGATTATATTTTTGGCACCAGCTATGTCCCTGAGGATAGTGGTACAATAGAAATTGGTTTCAAAGGAGATGATGCATTCCCTAAAGATTTCATTGGCCAGAACTTATATGGCTTTGCACCTAAAAAGCAATAATCTCATGTTCTATATTCTTTATCCATGTCAAATAATAGAAGAACATTTATAAAAGAAGCGATGATCGCTTCCTTAGCTAGTGCCATTGGCGCACCTATCGTATTTGGCAAACACTTACCTAAGGGTGTTCCATTGATTGGCTTGGAAACAGCAAACGAGGCCTTTCCGGGCAAGAGTAATGCATTGCGAGTTTTAAACGATCGACCAATAAATATTGAAACGCCTGCACACTTATTGAATGATGCGCTAACCCCGAATAATTATTTCTTTGTTAGGAATAACGGGATTCCACCAATACAAGTAGATGTTGATAATTGGGTCCTGGAGATTAGTGGGGAATCCGCAAAAACCATCAAAAGGTACTCTATCCAAGATCTTAAAACCAAATTCGAAAATGTAAGTTTCAATGTAACATTAGAATGTGGAGGTAACGGACGTAAAGAATTTAATCCACCAGCAAAAGGCAATCAATGGACTACTGGTGCTGTAGGATGTGCTAAATGGACGGGTGTTAGACTTAAGGATGTTCTGCAAGAGGTAGGTATCAAATCAGATGCCGTATACATTGGGTACTATGGTGGTGATACTCATGTTTCCGGTAGTCCTGATAAAGAGGCTATCTCTAGAGGGGTACCTATAGCGAAAGCTTTAGAAAACGAAAGTCTCATTGCTTGGTCCATGAATGATAAAGATCTACCTGTATTAAATGGATTTCCTTTACGGCTAGTTTTCGGTGGGTACCCAGCCTCTTGTTCTGGAAAATGGCTACGCAAAATTGTCGTTCGAAACAAAGTACATGATGGACAAAAAATGAAGGGCAGTTCTTATCGCGTACCTTGTACGCCTGTAGCACCAGGCACAAAGGTAGCTGATGAAGACATGTGTATAATCGAAAATATGCCAGTAAAATCTCTACTTACTTATCCTAAAACCGGTGCTACCATCCCTCTCGCTCGTTCATTACCCATTGCCGGCCATGCGTGGACCTCAGCTCTTGAGATTCAAACTGTCGAATACTCCATTGACTTTGGGATGACTTGGAAGGTCTGTGAATTGACTAGCAGTGACAATAGATATGCTTGGCAGCATTTTAATGCTCAGGTACATTTTCCAGAACCGGGCTATTATGAAGTATGGGCCAGAGCTACAGATTCGCAAGGTAATACCCAGCCCATGTTATTACCTGGTTGGAACCCAAAAGGGTATTTGAATAATGCTTGTCATAGAATTGCCATCAAAGTCGTGGCATGAAAACGGGTCCAAATACACGAACGCTCTGGCATCTTTGGAAAGCCCTAGTTATTGGTTTTATTCTCCTAATTATAGCTACATTTTTGCACGTATCCTTCGGAAATTACTTAGGTACATTATTAGATAAAGATCGTTTAACTGCTGAAGACATCAAAGCCATACACCTTGCTATCGAGCATAAGAAAAAGAGGGAGCGGAGTGAAAATTTTGATTTAGTTGAAAATGGTATCCATGTAAAAACAGGCTTAGCAAATGACGAACATCTTCCATTGATTATCGGTGCATGTACCTCTTGTCATTCGGCCAAGTTGATCACACAAAACAGGGCCACTCGTGATGGCTGGAAAGCTATGATCCGATGGATGCAAGAAACGCAAGGTTTAGTCGACCTGGGTATACAAGAACCTAAAATCTTAGACTACCTCGCTGAACATTATGCGCCGAAAGAAGTGGGGCGTCGGCAGTCCTTGGATGTGGATGAAATAGAGTGGTATATACTGGAATTGGAGTGACCCCGATGATTTTGTCTACTGCCAAAATATCGGAGGC
>JAHDDO010000035.1 GCA_020629315.1 Saprospiraceae bacterium
GACCAACACCCCTGATGCCTCCACCACCAAGTACCAGATTTATTTTTTTATTCAAAGCCTTCATGGGAATGAATAATGATTGTAAATACTATCCTAAGGAGCATGGAAATGTATGCTTATGGGCAACAAAAATAATGCTTCTTAAAGCTACAGTTGGGTTACTCTTCTTCCGTCTTTGTACCGGCTGCTTTTGCTTTGACCGCCGCTACTTGCTCTTCGGTAGGCTCTATAGGAGCCGGATTAGATAAATCCTGTGCTGCCTTGCTTAGCTTGTCATCATCTTTTTCTCTGGCCGCTTCCTTTTCCTTGATCTCTAATGCAATCTTATCCTTTACATCCTTTTTAGCTTTAGCTACTTCCTTTTTCATGTCACGTTCAGCTTGCTTAGCTTTCTCTTTTTCCATTCGCTCTTCCAAGGATTTCTTGGTGGCTTCCATGTCTTGCAACTTCAGATTTTTACTTTCCATTCGCTGCTTGATCATTTGCAATTTAGCCATTCGGATTTCTTGCTCTAATTGCCCGTCCGTAGTATTGATCTTCTTTTGTTGGAAGTTCATTTCATCTTGATCGCGATTGATAGACATTTGCATCTTATCTATGGCAGCCAATAAGCCGTCATATCTGCGCTTGATTCGCTCATAGGCGTTAGCAGCCCCAGGTGCTGAATCACCAAAACGCTTTTCCTTAACGACTTTAAAATATCCATCTAATCGCTTCCAAATCTTTTTACGATCCTCACGCGTAAAATCTGCGTCTTTAAATTTATTTTGAATAGTTTTCAGCTCTTCAAATATGGGCTTCAAACCAAGATCTTTGTCAATTTTTTCTCCCACGTTGTCTAACATCCCATTGAATTCCTGGTATACTACTTTTGATCGTTCCTTGAATTCTTTTTCGAGATCTGTCTTTAGGACTTTCAATTGGTCGAAAAGTTCATTCGTTTTTTCTCGTAGACTATTAGCGTGTTCACGGAAAAGGTTTTTCTCATTTACTTGACCTTGGACTTTACCCCAAAAACCTTTCATCTCATCCCAGACGCCGCCATCAAACTTGGTCAATTGACTTACTTTATCTTTCAACTCAGCCAATTCTTCAGAATACATTTCATTCATCTTGGAAGATAGTACTACAAAATGCCATTCTGTTTTAGCTCGATTTACGATGTCTGTTCGATCTACTAAGATATCATCCGGTAAGATGCTTTCGGTTATGCTGAGATCTCGTTCGATAACATTATGTTCGGGAAGGTCCATGTCACCATCTCTCCAAATATTCATTAATTGATTGTAAAAGGCTTCTGTCGCCACCTCTTCAGGAAAACAATGAATATTTACTTTATTCACCTTCTCTAATAATTCAATGCCAATGAGCATTTTTTCATCCTGTGTATTCTTTGCCCAGAGTACCAGTTTCCGTTTCATAATGTCAATGTTTTACGTGTAGTTATAAATGTCAATGTCTCTATTACTAAGACAAGGTTCAATGTTTCAATAGTTTGTTGTCCAAAAGATATTTAGCTATTTGAACAGTATTCGTTGCGGCCCCCTTCCGTAAGTTATCGGAGACTATCCACATATTTAGACCCTTTTTTATGGAATGATCCCTACGGATCCTACCCACAAAAACATCATTTTTGTCGTGTGCTTGTAAGGGAGTAGGGTAGTGATTATTCTCTATATCATCCATTATCTGTACTCCTGGAAAAGCATCCAACAATGCTAAAACTTCTGTAATGCGAAAATCGTTCTCAAATTCGATATTAACCGATTCTGAATGACCTCCAAACACGGGAACTCGCACAGCAGTGGCCGTAATTTGGATTTCAGGTGCATTCAATATTTTGCGTGTCTCGTTTACTAACTTTATCTCTTCGGTGGTATAGGCATTCTCTTCAAAGTCGCCACAATGTGGTAAACAATTAGCAAAGATAGGATGAGGATACGCTCGATCGTTTTCACTGACTTGATGACCTTCCTTTTCCGTTTCATATTGGCGCACAGCGACACTGCCCGTTCCAGTAAACGATTGATACGTCGAAATGACTAATCGTTTTATACCATAGGTATCATGTAAAGGCTTTAAAGGCAACATCATTTGCATGGTGCTACAATTTGGATTAGCAATTAATAGCTCATCCTTTGATAAGACGGATCCATTAACCTCTGGAACCACGAGTGGTACCGTCGGATCCATCCGCCAACAACTAGAATTATCGATTACAAAGCTTCCTATTGCGGTAAAAGCTTTAGCATATTTTTTGGAGGTAGACGAACCCGCAGAAAAGATGGCTATATCTGGTTTGCTAGCAATAGCATCTTCTACAGAACATACTGTATAGTCCGTGCCTTGCCAATGAATTATATTCCCGACAGATCGTGGGGATGCTGCCAAAACTAATGTTGAAATGGGTAAATCAAACTCCGCTAATACCTTAAGCATTACCTGACCCACGAGTCCGGTTGCTCCAACAATGGCGATTTTCATAATTATTTAATCAAGGGGTCTTTCTAAATGAATAAAACTTGAATTATATTCAACGGAAAATTAGCTAACAAATTTCAATTTACTTAACAATCAGCCTATTAGTGTGAGAATGATTCCACGCATATCCCTTTTCCTTTTGTTTTTATGTTCAATGTCCATTTGTTTTGGTCAAATTGATGAAAATTTTGATGATGGTGAATTAAACGAAAATCCAACCTGGCTAGGCGATGTAGACCATTTTGAAGTAAATGATGATGGCCAATTACAACTTATGGCCACTGAGGCAGGAAATAGTTTTATCTATACAAACACCGCTTTTTCAGACAGTACCGAATGGTGTATGTATATGCGACTCGCCTTTGCACCGTCCAATAATAACAAGGTTGATATATACCTAGCCATGGATAGTACAGATCCGTCTAGCACCAATGGATATCGATTACATGTTGGTGAAACAGGATCTGAAGATGCTTTTATATTCGAGCGCTTGCAAAATGGGAGTGCTACAGAACTCGTAAAAGCAAGTCCAGGCTCTTTGGGCCAATCCAATAATGAAGTCATGTTCTGCCTTCAAAAGAACTCCGACGATATGTGGACATTGAATGCAGGCTATAATGGAGCAGGAAGCAGTGTTGAATTTGCCATAACAGAAGAGAATGACCTCAGCTCATTTTCAAATTTTGGCATAGATCTTACCTACACGTCATCAAACACATCAAAATTCTATTTTGATAATATAAAAGTAGGCGAGCTATTACCCGATACTGAAGGACCTAATATTCTAGATGTAGACGTGGTTTCTGCTAATGAATTAGCCCTTCAATTTAGTGAAGCCGTAGATGAAAGTTCGGCGGCTAACTTGAGTCATTATGAAGTAAACGGAGGTATCGGGAATCCTAGCCAAGTGGACATTGACCCACAGAATCCAGCTGTCGTACTACTCAGTTTTGCCGAAGATTTTCAAAGTGGTCTAGCATACGAAATGCAAGTATCAGGGCTGCGTGATCTAGCTCAGAATATAATGCAAGATCAAAACGTGCCTTTCTTTTTAGTGGAGAAAATAGAGCCCGGTGATTTGTTACTTTCAGAGATTTTGTTCAATCCTATAGGCAGTGGATCAGACTATGTTGAAGTCTTTAATCCAGTAAATAAATTCATAGCCTTGGATAGCTTGCGGATCCGAAATAGGATAGGGGATAAAATTGAAATTATACGAACGGAAACCGTACTTGCTCCTTTTAGTTACCTAGCCATTACGAATGATGAAGCCAATGTCCGTACACAATATAATCCTCCTGCAGAAGCGCAGTTTCTTGAAACAGATATCCCGGGATTCAATAATGATTCAGGAAATTGTAGCATAGATATTTTTATCGATGGTGCTTGGCGAAAGATAGATGGTTTTGATTATGAAGATGATTTGCATGATCCAGAATTGCCAGACGAAGATGGGGTTAGTCTGGAGCGAATCAGTTATGCTGTAGATGGTGGAAATCCTTTTGTGTGGTGTTCGGCGAGTGTTACTACGAATTATGGAACGCCCGGTTATGCGAATACGTGTTTCGATACAGAAAGACTTACGTTGGTTGACCACAAAGTAGTATCACAAACGCAAATAGCGCTCATTTTTGATGATGCTTTAGATAGTATAGCAGCCGTAGAAATAGCTAACTACAGTTTGCAGCCCACTGCAGAAATGCCAGTGATGGTCAGTTATAACAGAGCCAATCCGAAGCAGGTGGTGATAGCCTTTAGCAATCCATTAGAGATTGGTGTCAGTTATATTTTACAGGTCAATGGCGTTTTAGATAAAGTACTAAATCCAATGGTAGAGGCACAGGATGTTCTATTGCTGATTGGTCGAAAACCGGTGGCGGGTGAATTGAAAATTTCTGAAATTTTATTTAATCCATTGGTTGATGCCTTTGATTATGTTGAATTGTATAATGCTAGTGAAGCAGCTCTACTGTTAGATAGTCTATGGATCGTTAACCAATTAGGCGATAAGCGAATGATGCTTGAGACCTCATATATAATGCCCGCCGATTCGTATGTTGCTTTTACCTCCGATGTAAAAAGTGTCATTGATATATATGAGCCGCCAGTTGAGGCACAGATAGTGGAACATTCACTACCTGCTTTTAATCAAGATGAAGGCAATGTAAGTATTGGATATATGCTTGGGGAAAACTTTGATTTTTTTGAATCCTTTGATTATACGGACGATTTACATTTTCCCTTATTGGATAGTAAAAAAGGAGTGAGTCTCGAAAGAGGATCATTTGAGATTTCTGTTGATAATCTAAGTAATTGGCATTCAGCGGCTGAGGGCGTACATTTTGGGACGCCCGGGTATGCTAATTCTAATGTTGTAGATATAACAAATGGTCGGATGGAAATGGTAGTTATGGACAAGGACGTCTTTTCACCAAATTTTGATGGCTTTGATGATTCTATAGCTATTCTTTACAATCTTGATAAACCTGGGTATTTAGCCACTGTTCGCATCTTCAATGACCGGGGATTTTTAGTAAAAAATCTAGGCAGCAATATTTTACTGGGTGCTGAAGATCTCATGATATGGGATGGACTTAATGAAGAAGATCAAGTGCCTGTTATAGGTTACTACATAGCCTTTATAGATTTATTCCATCCTGATGGAGAAACATTTCAAACGAAGTTGCCTTTTGTATTGGCAGATTTCTTAGATTAATGTTTTGAATCTCATTCGTTCTGGATAAACGACTTCAATATATCATAATGGCCCTTTTCATTGCATTAACTATTGCAGTGATTTACCCATTTGGAATCGAGGCATTTCAACGATTTTCAGAGTATGCCTTGTTTATTGTCTTAGGTTTTTTGGCATTAGCCTTATTCTTTTTGACGATAAACCAACGGTCTCTTATGACCACAGCCTTTGTTTGTTGTGGTGTCCTTAGTTTATTCTTAAAAGGTGAATCCAATGCGTCATTGGTTTTACCACGCGCTAACAAAGAAGCCAAGTTTAAAATTTCTCATATTAACCTATCTTCCATAGAAGGGGATTATGAAGAAGTATTTAGGAACTTAGATACATTACAAGCGGATATTTTATCTTTTCAAGAAGTGACGCCTGACTGGCATGCCTACTTAAAACAAAATATAAATGATAACTATCCCTATGATCACTCGATTGTACGGATAGATTTATATGGCAAAGCAATCTATTCTAAATTGCCCATAGAAAATAAATCTATTAGGAATACACAGAATGTGCCGATGCTTGAATGTGATATTGCGACCAATGATACTCAGATAAAACTTGTTTCCTGCTATGTGTCTGAAACGCGAAGTAGATCAGGCATTGATTTTGCGCAGCGCCAACTGCAGATGTTGACAGGCATTGCGCAACAAAGTGAGTTTCCTATGTTAGTGGTTGGCGACTTCAATCTTGTGTATTGGGATCCCGAAGTAAGAAGCTTCAGGAATAATTCTGGCTTAAATAATAGTAGACGTACAGTCTCCTTGTCCTCATTCACGATACCCTACGACCATATCTTTTATAGCAACTCATTAGAGTGCACAGGATTCGATGAGATTCGTTCTTCAGACCAAGAGAACCACATCGGAATCTGGGGTACCTATCAATTTAGATACGGGCAATGAGCGGACTAAAGTATATAACACGCACATTTGATGAACTATCAAACGAAGAGCTGTATAGAGTATTGCAACTTCGTCAAGAAGTGTTTGTCGTAGAACAAGATTGTCCCTATTTGGATGCAGATGGAGTAGATCTACAGTCGTATCATGTATTAGGGCTTAATGAAGAAGGACGCATATGTGCCTACACTAGAATAGTGCCTAAAGGACTATCCTATGATAGCTATGTATCTATTGGAAGAGTGGTAAATGGTCCAGAAGTAAGAGGCACAGGCGAAGGAAAGAAGTTGATGGCATATTCCATAGATACATGCAAAGAACTGTACCCTAAAGCCAGCATAAAGATATCGGCCCAGAATTATTTACTATCTTTCTATGAGAGTTTTGGCTTTGACGTGCATGGTGATTCCTATCTAGAAGATGGTATTCCACATACTGCTATGGTGTTGGAAACCGTTTAAGACCGTAATTCGAGATCCCTTTGATACTCCAATTTGGAGAAAATTCTCTTTAAATAAATATTAACAACCATGAAAAAATTAGTGTTATCTATCCTTATGGGTACCTTTTTATTCGTAGGATGTACGGATAAAAAAAATGCGCAAAGCACCGAAAACACAGCTACTTCAGCTGAGGTGAAGCAACTAGAATCTGCTACAAATGAAATGCAAAATGCAAAAGAGGAAATGGAGAAAAAGGCAGAGGAATTAGAAAACTTATTAAAGGAAATAGACCAATAGGCATTTTCAAACGTCTTAAAAGAAAGATTATTCACACTGTAAATTGAAAGTTATGAAAACAATGATCAAAAACACAGGAAGCTTTATCATGATGTTGTTATTGCTGTTGACGTTCAATGTAACACCCGCTTCGGCACAAGGTAAAGGCAAAGCAAAAGGAAAAGACAAGGTAGAGGAAGTAACTAATAACGTACAAGAGAAAGCTAAAGGCTTAGAAAAGAAGGCTGAAAAAGCCGTGTCAAAAGGGAAAGATAAAGCCGAAGAGATGAAAGCTAAAGGAAAAGAAACCGCTGAAGAGATGAAAGCTAAAGGGAAGGAAAAAGCTGAAGAGGGTACTGAAAAGGGCAAAGAAAAAGCGGCTGACATGAAAGAAAAAGCCAAAGGTAAGAAGCCAGAAAAAGGAGATGACGATGATGACGACGGCAAAGGCAAAGGCAAAAAAGATAAAGAAGCTAAAGAAAACAAAGGGAATGCCTACGGAAAGAATAAAGGCGATATGAGTGGAAAGGAATTTGGACAAGCAAGAGCCGCAGAGGCTAAAGCAAAAAATGCTGAGAAGAAAAAAGAGTTAGAAGGCAGTATCGAGAAGAATGAAAAGAATGTAGTGGATGCTAAGGGTAAATTAAAAGAAGCAAGGGAAAAAGCAGAAGCGGATAGAAAGAATGGAAAGGTATCCGATAAAGAGTACAAAGAAAAAATTGAAAAGATAGAAAGAGCCGAGAAATTAGCCCTTGATCTTGAGAATGCAGTAGAAAGTAGCAAGAAAAAGATCAAAAAGTAATACCCTGCTCAAAGATGGAAAAAAGACAGCTTGTTCAAAGCTGTCTTTTTTTTATACCCACACAACCTGAGCACCTTCCGAAAGAGCAACCTTGTAATATTCAGCTTGGATGTTAAATGCTTGTAAATAAGCGTCTTTGGTTTGCTTCATAACAGACTCGATACTGGATTCTTTGCATACGTTAATGGTACAACCACCAAATCCACCACCCATCATACGCCCACCGTACACCTCGGCAGAATCCTGTCCAAGTTTTTGTAACAGATCGAGCTCCGCACAACTCACTTCATAATCCATGGACAATCCTTCGTGAGAGGCATTCAATAATAAGCCACAAGTACGTATATCCCCTTCTTGCAATCCTTTTACAAAAGCAAGAACTCGCTGGTTTTCTTCGTAAACGAATTTGGCCCGGCGTGCCACCGTTTCATTTGAAAATCGTACGGAAGTCATCGTAGCTTTATCCCATTGGCTCAGATCCTGCACTTCGGGGTAATGAGATTGGATATCTTGTAAGGCTTGTTTACATTCAGCAACTCTGTCATTATAGCCTGAGCTAAGATGATTGTGCTTCACGCAACTATTGATCAAGCACCACTCCATATTTGCGCTTGGGAGGGCTATATATTGATGGTTTTTAGTCCGACAATCCAATAGCATTACTTGATCCTTCTTGCCATAGAAGGAAGCAAATTGGTCCATTATACCTCCTTGTATACCTAAAAATTCGTGGTTGGACGATTGGGACATGTGGATCATACTCCATTTGTCAAAGCCAGTATTAAATAGCGCATCCAATCCCGCTAAGGCCGCACATTCTAAAGCTGCAGATGATGACATGCCTGCGCCCATGGGTACCTCACTCGTAAGGGCAAATGCAAAACCACTGACAGCCTTCCCGCGCTTCTTGAACTCCAAAACGATACCTAAAATAAAATCCATCCAAAGAATACCCGTCGCCTTGGTTGTATCCAGAGGAACCCTTGCTTTCTCTTCAAGATCCAATGCTACGCCCCTTATTTCAGGCTCAGGAATCCGCTTGCAACTAAAATAGGCATACTTATCAATCGCTCCAGGCAAAACGAGGCCGCCATTATAATCGGTATGTTCGCCAATGAGGTTAATGCGACCAGGAGCTCTAGCTATACAGCCATCGGAATCTAGATCTATAGCTTTGGTTAAGGATGCAATTTTGGGTACTTCAAAAGACAACATAGCTGCAAAGGTAGCATTGGAATGGGAGTAGGGGAAATGATAGTAAATCTATACGTTCATTTTGTGCATATTTGTGTACATCAATGTCCATTATGCTATCAAAAATTCAGGCTACCGTTCTCACACTTTTATTGCTGGTATTATTGAGCAGTTGTAAATCAAAACAAACTATTGATGCAACACAAAAACAAAGTGATACGGACACTAGCATCGACATTAGCCATATCATCTATAGCAATACCTTTGGATCTATGGATAATGGACATACAGGCTTTGTCCTAGATGTGTGTACAGAAGGTGTCGACTGTGAGAGTAAGATACTCTTTTGGGAAAAGGAATATTATGGCAATCTGTTTCATCATCACTTAGATGAAGACCCTGACTTTATGGATAAAGTGGCCGAAATTCTGCATGTAGCTACCGGTGGCATGAATGAATTGATGGATCAATGGCCGGAAGATCTGAGTGATGACCAGTTTAATCAATTGAAAAGACTGACAGGGAAATCGTTTGTTACAATGCAGCCGTATGAAGCCACATCCACACAAGAGTACATACTTGCCGTGGGATACAAATTCTGGGATTTTAAGAAGGAATCAGGCAGTGATATCATGATTGATATAATCAGTCCGTACGAACGAAAGTATAGTCGTCAAGAAATGATTTTCTCGGATCGAGAAAAAGCGATGGCCTATGGTTGTATTATCTATGAAAACTTGTGTCATACTCGGGATCCTGACAACAGTTATTATTATAATAAGCGCATCATTGATCAATTCGACGCGCTTGAAGAGCCTGAACGCACCGCGTTAAAGGACCTGAATCTTAGCTATTATTTTGAAGATGGATTGCCGTACCTACAATTAAATACCTACCTTCCTGATAGGCAATCCGCGTATGATTCCATCTTTGAAGAAAAGACCGATGGTCTGGCCTTGCATGTAAAAGCAGTGAAGGCTGTTCCGATGAAGCCTTTTCATATCATCCCACTACCAGTAGCCCGATAAGGATTTGAAATTTAGATACGCCCGACATACAGCCCAATTAGCTACACTGAAACGCTTCTATACAGAGCTACTAGGACTGACTATTTTATCTGAGTTTGGTGGGCATGGCCAGTATGATGGCTTGATTATGGGACACCCTTCAGGCATCTGGCAGATTGAATTTACGAGCACGGGTGAGACGGTTCATTCCTCCTTCGATGATGATGATTTACTTGTGTTTTATCTTTCAGCCTCACAAGAGCTTTCCTTAATGCGACGTCGATTTGAAAAAGCAGGCTGCCCCTTTTTTAAAGCCAAAAACCCATATTGGCAACAACATGGATTTCAGATTAACGACCCGGATGGTCATGGAATCATATTTACAGTTTCGCAATACCCTTTAGATCCAAAAGCGCCTATTTCGAGTGTATTGGCAAAAGAAGGCATCCATCATTGGGAAGCGGCCCTTGCACATATTCATCAGTTACCCTATGGTCGTACGCAAGGTAGCGATATTGATAGTGTGCTAGTCGAATCACGTGGGACCTGCAGTAGCAAGCATGTTTTATTAGCCGCTATTGCTGCGGAGAATGGCCTTGATCATGTGGATGTAGCGGTAGTAATGTACAAGATGAATGGCGAGAATACACCTGGTGTTGCTGAAGTCCTTAGTCATCATGGTCTAGATTATATTCCGGAAGCGCATGTAGTCTTACATATGTATGGTGAGCTGCTAGACCTCACGTCTGCTACCTTTGATATTAATCTGTATCCCGAAGATATCCTTGAGGTAAAGAAGCTACCCATTGAAGATATTAGATCATCGAAGAGTACTAGCCATAAAGCCTATATTCAGGATTGGTTAGCAAACCACACTATTGATTTTGATCTTGATGAATTATGGCAAATCAGAGAGGCTTGTATAGCAGCCATTTCTGCTCAGCCATAAATGCCTGGCCCAGGGATGTGGAGGCCTTGGTTCCGAGCGATAGCTCGAGAACGGAGTCCTATGGACGACGCCGGATGCAGCCCGGTCCACGATGAAAATCGGGGAGGGCCCCAAAATATAAGCCTAAAAATTATAATCCTTCTTGAAGGGCTTGATGCGCTTGATTTAGAAGTTCTCTGACGGCGGCACCACTAGTGGATTGTGCGTATACTCTCAACACAGGTTCTGTACCTGACGGTCGCACCATCACCCATTCGTCATCAGAAAGGAAGAATTTGTAGCCATCAATATCTTGTGTTTCCTTCACAGCCTTACCACCGATGCTGGTAATCTCTCCTTTCTTCGCCTTTTCGATAATGGCCCATTTTTTCTCATCAGACAAATGCAAATCGTCACGGTCAAACGAGAATGAACCGATCTTTGCGTACAGCTCTTGGATCAATTCTTTCAACGATTTTCCTGTCTTGGCCATGAATTCAAGAATGGTCAATCCGATCCACACGCCATCTCGCTCCGGAATATGACCTTTGATAGCCAGTCCGCCCGACTCTTCACCGCCGACGAGGACATCCTCGACTGTCATGATTTCAGCGATATACTTAAAGCCAATTTTAGTTACTTCCATGTCCAAGCCATATTGCTGAGCTAGGATCTTCATTTTATTAGTCACAGAGAAGGTAACAACCACCTTTCCGTTCATTTTCTTGTATTCAAATAAGTAGACCAATAGTAAGAGTAAAATATGATGTGAGTCTACGAAGTTTCCATCTTCATCATATAGGCCGATTCGGTCGGCATCCCCATCATTAGCTAAACCAAAATGTAGGTCCGCATTATTTTCAAGGGTTTCTGACAGTTCCCCTAGATTACGATGAATCGGCTCTGGCGCCTGACCCATAAATGATGGATTATACGCGCAATGTAATAATGTAGCCTCAGGTAAGATACGACCGACAACGCGCTGGCCTGCACCATACATCGCGTCATAGACCACATTCACACCACTGTTGCGGATACTTTCCAGGTCGAAATTTTCTGTCACATGATCCACATATAATTGCTCTAGATCAGCGTACTCTAATACCCCTTCGTCTCGGAAGACAGAGACGGTCTTCAATTTCCCTAAAGACGTTTCTGGAATCAAGGCTTCTACTTCCGCTATCTCTTTAGGAATGGTAGGCCCACCATAAGCAGACTTTAGTTTAAAACCATTATACGATGGTGGATTATGGCTAGCAGTGATCACGACACCCATATCCGCTTTGAGCTTGTACACAGCCAAGGATATCATCGGCGTCGTAACAAAGTCGTCACTCAAGATAACCTGTAAACCAAAGTTGCAAAATACACTTGCCGCGGTTTCAGCAAACATCTTTCCTCCAAATCGAGTATCATAGCCGATAACGACTTTCTTCATGGATTTTAAGTTCATCCATTTTGCCGTGGCCTCTGACACACGCTTTACATTTTCTACGGTATACCCTTCAGCAATTATAGCTCTCCAACCATCCGTACCGAATTTTATTTGCTTCATCCCTAATGATTAATGTGTATAAAGATATAACATATTAATAAAATATGTAATATTTAAGTGTAGTATATTAACTTTGTTACATGCAAAAGGAACTGGATACGTATAAGATGAGGGGTTTGCGGTCTCGATTGGTCGTGTTACTTCGGAATAAGGGCATACATGACGAACGGGTATTACAAGCCATAGGCCGGGTTCCCCGTCATTTATTTTTGGATAAGGCATTCTGGGAGTGGGCCTATAAGGATCAAGCCTTTCCCATAGCGGCGGATCAGACGATTTCGCAGCCTTTTACGGTCGCCTTTCAATCACAGCTGTTACAGTTGGCGCATAGTGATAATATCTTGGAAATCGGGACTGGGTCTGGGTATCAAGCCAGTATTCTATCGTTGATTTGCAAGCGTGTATATAGTATCGAGCGACATGAGATCCTTTTTAAGATCTCTAGCGAACGATTATTTTCTATGGGTTTCCGCAATGTGCGATGTTATCATGGGGATGGGTATGCGGGTCTTCCAGGCCGAGCGCCCTTTGATAAGATACTTGTGACTTGTGGGGCGCCAGATATTCCTGAAGATCTACTGAGTCAATTGGCGGAAGGAGGTAAGATGGTAGTACCTGTGGGTGATGGCGATAGACAGCGAATGTTGCGCATTACGAAGCAAGGGGATCGATATATAAAGGAAGATTTTGGTCCATGCGCGTTTGTTCCATTTCTAGAAGGGATGTCCAATCAGCGGGTACAGGGTGATCAAAAGTCTCGAGTGAGTTTATAAAAAAAACCTCGCTCACCCGTATGGCAAGCGAGGCTCATCGATCTAGCTAACGCACAACTTTATCTTATTTCGCGACCTCGTGCTCGTTTGTTTGAGACACTCGTCGTACTTACTTTATCCAGGTCTATATTCAGTGATGCGAGACCATCGTTATTCGAGATATAATATTCTTCTCCTCCATACAGAATGACCCCTTGACTACCGCTCCAATCTTTGGCCATTATAGCATAGCGGTCACCAATCTTTGAGTTAGGCCCAAATAGCAAGAACTTATCATCATCTTCTTCAAAACACACAGCCATTCGATCCTCCTTTGGTGAATAAATAAAAACACCCGGTGTTCCTTTCATGAATGTGATTTCTTCAACTTTCTGTCCTCCTCTGATACGTACGGCGCCATTCTCTATCCGTGATGCATTGGCTCGGGTCTCTCGATAGATAGTAATATCTTCAGAGAGGTAAAATTGAATTCGTTTCAAATCATCTTCAGTCCATGAGAAATCCTCTACCATACGTTGAGAAAAAGGCACCAATTTCGGTGAACAAGAACTGAGGGCTATACTAGCGAATAGGACATATACTATGGTCTTCATAAGCAAGGAATTTTACGTTTCTATTATTTCTAAAGTACGCGAGATTTTAACACTTCGCCCGAATTTAATATTGATTAACGGCCTTTAGATTTTTGTTAACAGGATAAGTACAGAAGGAGGGGGTCGGGCGATACACTCGTTTGCTTTGCAAGCCTCGGTCCGGGCTTTTTCAGGCTCCACATTCGTTCCGGTCCTTCGGACTGGCTAGCGAGCCACCTTACATATCCCTATCGCGACGGTATGCACATATGACTAACCGAAAATTAAAGAGTAATCAGTTTTATGTGAATAAATACGTTAATTAACAATGTGAAAAACACCGAAAGTCGCGCATAAATAGCTGATAAACAAGCTATAATTTTAGTCTAAACAATTACTACTAGAAATTATGAGAACGATTTTCATTCTTCTTTTTGCTGTATGCGCATACAATGCGCACAGTCAGAATGCTCACCAGGATTTAGATAACGCTCGGATCATTTGTGAAAAAGGTGTAGTAGAGATAAATTCTATGGAAGGTTTTGGTGACTACCTAGAAACCTTTGATAATTTAAGTTGTATTCAAGGAAATGCACATGAGACTAACTCTACTTGGTTTTCATGGACTTGTCTTAGTGCAGGTACGTTAGCCTTTATTATTGAACCATACGATCCGACAAATGATATCGATTTTATAATCTATAAGAAGTCTCTAGAAGGTGCTGAAGAAGTACGTTGTATGGCATCAGGAACAATACTAAATGCTAAACAAAATACTTTTGAAAATTGCTTAGGGACCACCGGACTATCCAGCCAATCATTTGATAAGATTGAGATGGAGGGATGTGAGTTTGTCGATGATAATTTTTTGAAATATTTATCCATGGAGGCAGACGATCAATTCTACATGGTCGTTAATAACTTCAATTCAGCTGAGGGTATGAGTATTCTTTTTGAAGGTACAGCTGAACTTTCTAAAATTGAAGCGTGTAAAGAAGCAAGGCTGGATGAAGCCTTTTCAATTTCCAGTATATTACCTAACCCTGCAGAAGATTATATTCAGATTGCGTTTCAAGTTTCTGAAAACCGAGAAATTACCACTGAGGTTTTTAGTTTATCTGGTAACCTTGTGCTACGAGAGTTTACTAGTGTTCAACCTGGGTCGAATCACATAAAATTAAATATCGAAAACTTGCCATCTGCAAGCTACATTTTGAAAGTAAAGAGTGATGAAAAGAGTCTATTAGAAAGATTCTCGAAAATTTAATTTTCTCCCTCATATATATACCAAACACCGAAGTATGTCAATCATTAAGTATTTTGCCTTAGCCCTACTATGCCTATGCTTTACTCAAGCAAGCGGCCAATTCGCAAGTAGTTCTGATGATATCGGAGCAATCTTAGCTAATGAAACAGACCCACCTGAGAATAATTGGCCTTCCTGTATTGTTCCTGACATAAGTCATGGGACTAAGACAGTGACTGGTAAATTAATATTCGAATGGGCCAATAATCTAAATGAATTTGAACGATACGAGTACCAATTGTCTAAAGACAGAAATTCAATCCTATGGTCTAAGAAAGAAGTCATATTTCATTCCCAAATTATATTACAAGATGATGGTGATGAATTTGAAAAGATCAGGATCCGTAAAGTGTGTTATGATCATACTAATGGATTGGAGATTTTCAGTGAATGGACTGAAATAGGAATCAACAATGCAGTGGTATTACAAAATTCATTGATGACTTGTGATGAAGCTCTTTCAAGTTTATTTCCATCTTATATCGTTGGAGATCAAATTTGCTTGGACCCATCAGCGATTGATCCTAATACGAATTTTGCGATAGATGTTTGTCAGCATTTTGACACTGGCTTTTCTTGTACAACAGTGTCTAATACACCTGGCAATCTTTGTGCGCCATTTGATCCTAGTATTCCATTTGTACTTACGAATCCTTTAGGTGTAGAAAATACCAAGTTGATTTTTGAATGCGATTCCCTTGAATTTACCCAAAGCTCCTGTCCCGAGCTTTTGTATTCAAATCTAATGATTGATGACACAACCACTCAAGTTTCGATAATTTATAGTGAAAATGATTATAGTTTAGCACAGATCAGCTATGCCTCGGATAGCAATCCAAATCCAGAATATCTTCCCACTGGGAATAATATGTTTTTGATTGATGCATGCGGTACGGTCAACTTTAGTGTTCAATTATCGACCAATGATAACCTGCCGAGTTACTCCAATTGTAGTTTTAGCTTTGATATTAATTGCAATGATTGTGATGATATAGATAATGATGGTATTTGTGATGATGTAGATACATGTGTTGAAGGTACCAGTTGTGACGATGGACAAGATTGTACAATCAATGATCAATTTTTTGAAGATGAAAACGGTAATTGCCTTTGTGAAGGCGAGTTAATTGATGCAGATAACGATGGAGTATGCGATGCAGAAGACCTATGTGTTGGAGGTCCTGAGCCTGGACAGACCTGTGATGATGATGACCCTTGCACAGTTAATGATACAGTGGATGAAAATTGCGATTGCCATGGTATTAGTGAAGATCTCGATAATGATGGCATATGTGATGCCTTAGATGACTGCTTAGAAGGAGTGACGTGTGATGATGATGAGGCTTGTACTGAGAATGATATGTATGTGTACATTGATGGTGTATGCAAATGTCAAGGTGAAGAAGTACCTGACTCGGATAATGATGGTTATTGCGATGAGGAAGATAATTGTCCTAGCACATATAATCCAGAACAGACTGATGACGATCAAAATGGAATTGGTGATGATTGTGAAAATTGCATAATCGGAGACACGTGTAATGATGGGGACCCATGTACTGAAAATGATGTTGTGGTAAGTGAAAATTGTGACTGTGAAGGATCAGCTTTACCAGATTCCGACAATGATGGTATTTGTGATACTGAAGATAATTGTGCTGATATTCCAAACGAAGAGCAAACCGATTTTGATGAAGATGGAGTTGGTGACTCTTGTGATGATTGTATTGAAGGTGCTTCCTGTGACGATGGGGACATATGCACTATTGAAGATACCTACACTCTGATTGATGGGAATTGTGAATGTATAGGTCAAGTTGTTCCAGATTCAGATGGTGATGGACTTTGCGATGAAGAAGATAATTGCCCAGACATTTCAAATCCTGATCAGACGGATACCGATGGAGACGGATATGGAGATGTTTGTGAACCCTGCGATATAGGAGAACCCTGCGATGATGGAGAAGTATGTACCATAAATGATGTATATGTTTTAATTGGTTCAGATTGTGAATGCCAAGGAACAATGCCTGAGCAAAATGATGCCGATGGTGATGGACTTTGTGATGCCATCGACAATTGTGTTTATACAGCAAATCCTGATCAAACGGATGCTAATAATAATGGGGTAGGAGATGCGTGTGAAGAGACACCAGATCCAGAATTGCTTTGTGCTTTTTTCAATGCTATTCAAGCTACCTTTCAAAATGAAAACAGTTTTGTTTTTAGTTTCTCTGGATCAGAAAGCACGTATTTAGATAATGTATACCAAGGACTCAATACTAGCGAAGAACAAATTGCAGCTATGCTGGCTGGAATGGGGCAAGTAAATTTAAATTTTGATATTCTTGTAGATGGTCAAAGCGCTGCCGCTGGGGGTATTACCATATTTGATGCAGAAACGGATAATTATTTTGATCCGTCAGATTGGGGGGAATATATAGAAGGGGGTCAGGCAGGTTCTCAAAATACGATAAGCTTTGAAATTGAGATTATAATGCCAGATGGATCAAGTCTTAGCTGTGGTGAAAATACGATGGTTATTTTTTATGAAAATACTGATGAAGAGGAGGAGCCAGAGGAAGACCCGTTCCCAGAATTAGAACCACTGAATTGTGATTCTGAAGTGGATACAACGCAATCCAGCAATACCACACCATTGGATGACCTTAATGTTGCAGATATATTTTATATCTATGGATTTCCTGTGTTGGTTTCAGATGTTTCTGGCAGCAATGGAGTATTTTCTGGCGAAGGTGTGGTACCGATTCCTTTTCAGTCAAAGTTTGCCTTAGTAGAATACCACCAGATAGAAATTAATGATGAACATATTGTAACAGATGGCACCATCAGTTTTGTAGGTGGAAGTATTAGTGATATACCGGATTTTATTATTGATCCTGGTACCTTGAATTTTGGAGGCGAAATATGTCAAGAGCCTGAAGATCCAAATATGGAAGAGGGTAATATCGATCCTAACACGGGATTAGATGCCTATGGTTTTGATGCAAATGGCGTTCATTCTGAAACAGAGACAGAATATGATACAAATGGCTTTGATGTGCATGGAAATCATTATGAGACGGGTACGGAATTTAATGAAGAAGGCTGTAATAGAGATGGGGTAGATGTCGAAGGCAATCCGTGTGATCCGAGTGGCCCTGGCACTCCTCCAGATGTCCAAGTTTTCGCGGATTCGTTAAACTCAGATGGTGTAATAGAAAATGATATTTCTGTCACCCTCAATGAAATTAAGCAATCCTTACAGGATAGTTTAAATACCATTAACTGTGGATCGATTCGGACTACTTTGGATGATGCTGTGGTGACAGAAGGCTTGAACAGAGCGTATATTTTTGGTGAAAATGATGAATATCTTGATGAAGGTATGTCAGAAGAGTTTTTGGACGAACCAAAGCCGATGGAAGCAGATATTGAAGGTCGAAATCCAGCCATTATCAATATTGAGAACCTACACGTTGACTTGTTCCATTGTGATAAAACTGAAATTCAGATTACTGCAGCGCTGGATATTTTGGAAGCTATTTGCCAAAGCGAATCACTAGAACAACTAAAGACTTATTTGATGGATAAAATCACAAATTGGTCCAGCTTTGAATTGAGTTTATACGAAGACCCTGCGGATTTTAAAGACTGGCTCCTTGATGAAATCCAAGAGTATATATTACTTAATGGTGATGATGGATTAGAAGGTTTATTTGGGGCCACCTTGGAATTATACAAACCAGATATAGAAGTGCTTCGCAATGAAGTATTAGACATTTTTGATTTTACAAATAGAGCTAATTACGCGGATATAGCCAGTTCCACTGAGGTATCATTCTCTATGAGTGCCTTAGAGCAAGCTGCTTTTGAATATGAACAAGGATTTGAATATATCCATGGACATCACCGAGCGTTTTATGTCGAAGCTCTAGGCCAAGCCTTAAATGCAGGAGGTGGTGATGACGATGTCCAGTTAACTCCGATACCGATAGAAAAGGAGGTTGGTAATTTTAAATATGCCATCTACTTGGATGATATTCAAGTATCACCTACTGGAGGAAAACTAGATGCATATTGTCTTATTGAAGATCCGGGGACCGAGAAGAAAATGGTCTTTAAGGCAGAAGACTTAAATTTTGGACCTTCAGGATTAACGGAAGAATCACATTTACATCTATTAACTGACATTGAACTGCGATTAAATAACGCTTCTATGTTGCGACTCGTAGGAGGAGATAGTACCTATGTATCTTGGGACTGTGATGGATTTGCCGGCATGTCGACAAAGCTTCAAATTGACTTTTGCAGAAACTTCATAACGCCATTGGATGCCGATTTAAATCCAGTGTCTGATCCAGATGAATTATATAGTTTGGATCTTCATTTGACTATTCCATCTTGGTTAGAATTTACATTTGAGTTAGATGCAGCTCCATTTGCAATTACTCAATACGAAGACATTAAGTGGGAGATCACAGATATGATCGTTGATATGAGTTCAAGTGAGACTCCTGACTTTTTAATCATGGATGGATATGAATCGCCATTTGTAAGTCCTGATAGTGTGACTTTGACAGGAGCTTGGAAAGGATTTTATATGGGGTCTTTAAGCGCAACATTACCGGACGAATGGTCTAACTCAGACGATCCAATTACCGTTGGTGTGAATGATGTGTTGATTGATGACAATGGTGTCTCCGGGGAAATTTTTGCGGAAAATGTTATTCCAGAAGGGGATGGTAATCTAGGTGGATGGGAGTTTTCTATCACGGATATGAGTGTTCGAGTATTACAAAATCACTTTGCCGGTTTTGGGCTAGGCGGACAGATAAAGGTGCCAGTATTGAAAGATGGCATGGATTACACCGCAGTTATGTATCCGAATAATCATTATCGGTTTACAGTGAATCCACCTGAGTCCTCTCCGATGAATTTATTTTTAGCGGATGCTAAACTAGATGATAACACAACCATAGCTGTTGAAATAATTGAAGGAGAAGTACTGGCTAGTGCCAATCTATTTGGCAGTATTGTAATTGGTGGTGCTGTTGGATCGACAACTATTGCAATACCGGAAATCGGATTCCAAGGCCTGCGAGTGCAAAATCAAGCACCCTATTTCAATCCAGGTAGCTGGTCGTTACCAGGAGATGTGGGAGCTAAGTTTTCGGGCTTTGAGTTAACTATCGGAGATATAAGGGAGTATGCACCTGAACCAGGTAATGATGATCTGGTTGGTTTGGGTTTTGATGTAGGTCTGAAGTTGAATAACAACGTTGATATAGATGCGCGAGGAGGATTTGGTATTGTAGGATACTTGGATGTTGATGCAAAAGGCATCCAAAAATGGGACTTTGAACGAATCGAAGTGCACGACTTCTGTGTGTCAGGTAGTTTTGAAGGTGTAAAATCTATTGCTGGCTGTATTAACTTTTATAGAGATGAACCCGGCTGGGGTAATGGATTTAAAGGAGGTGTACAAGTAGAGTTTGATAAAATAGACTTTGGCTTTACAGCTGTGGCCCAGTTTGGTAAAATGAATGAAGACGAGGGTGATTTCCGATATTTCTTTGTCGATGTGATGGCTGATCTTGGGACTGGTATTACTATTAGTCCACTTACTATTACAGGACTTGGTGGTGGTATTTCCTATCATATGAGTTCGGATTTCGATCCTACTCAGGTCAACTTTGCAAATCCTGTAGAGTTGAATCCAGGGCTTGGCGTTGGTTTGTCTGGCTCGATTTATACACCAGATGAGAGTGTTTTCTTAGGATTTAAAGCAGCTACCATGTTCAATTTGGCAAGCCGAGAAGAAATCCTCAATGGTACATTAATCTTGCAGATGGATTTTGGAAATGATCCATTCGGTTTGCAAAAAGTTCAGATGATTGGTATTGCGCAAATGCTTGCGCCGTTAGACCTCGGATTGCCTGTTATGCCAGGCCAAGGGGCAGGAGGAGGGGCACCGCCTACTACCGCTATGTTAGAAGGCTATGTTGACTTTACCTTAACTTTTGGGGAGAATCCAGTCTTCTCAGGAGATATCATAGCTTACTTAGACTCACCGACTATTTATGGCGGGCTGCCACACAAGAAAATCGTGGAAGGTGATATCTATATTGCTCATGATGGCTGGTATATAAATATTGGAGATCCGAGTCAAAATAGATATTGCTCAGCAAAAGTGGAGTTTGGACCAGTAAATGCTGAAGCTAAAGCCTACTTTAATATGGGTTCCTTAATTCCAGATATGCCAGCTTTGCCAGATGAGGTCTTAGAAATATCTGATCGAATTACAGTAAATGAGTCCTTTAGAAAGTCGGGTGGTGGCATAATGTTTGGAGCATCATTTAGTACAGATGCCGAAATTAAAATTGCTGGTATTGCTTCCGCTGAAGCTTCTTTTAGTGTAGGATTTGATAATATGCTCAAAAAATTCAATGGTGCTTATTGTTCCGATGAAGGTCCAGGCAACCCTATTGGCCTAGGTGGCTGGTATGCAATGGGACAGATGTGGGCCTACGCCTACGGAAGACTTGAGGTATTTGGTGATCCAATTTGTGAGTTGTCAGCAGCGGCTGTCCTACAAATGAGAGGACCCAACCCTACGTATGTTCAAGGGATACTAGCTGCAAAATATGTAAACAGGTTTGATATTGAAAAAACAAAGGAGTTTGAGGTAGTCTTTGGTGAGGATTGTGAGTTGGCCTCGGATGAACCTCAGGAGGTTGGATTTGATGTGATTGCTTCTGTAGACCCATTTAGTGGTACTGATGGCGTTGAAGTGGATTGTGAACCACTCGTTCGTTTTAATTTAACTATGGAACAACATTTAGAGGTGCCAGATATCAATGGTAATCCAGTAAGCATGTCCAGTGATTTAGATCATGTAAACCTAAAGTATGCTATCAAATATTACAATGCAGATAGCACATACACCACGGATACTATACATATACCTCTTGCATATACTTGGGCGGATGATAAGAAATCTCTTACTATTTCACCTTCGTATTTCTTGCCGGGTAATGATACCATACTGTATGAGGTAAAAGTAACGACCACCTTAGGTGCAGATATCATTGAAGAAACTAAAACAGGCTATTTTGTTACCAATGATGGCCTTAGTACAATTCCTGCAAGCAATATAGCTTATGCATATCCTGAACGAGGCATGTATAATTATTATACCCATGAGAGTACCGATAACTATATTAAATTGAAAAAGGGACAACCCGATTTAATATATGGATTAGAAGAAAACGAAATACTACAAATAAAGATTTCTGATCAAGGGGGTAATGACAGCTATTATGATGTTAATTATGATCCATTTAACGGTGGTATTATTAGATATAGCATACCTGAAACAGCCTTGAACCTAGCCACAGTCTATCGTTTACAATTGATTAAGAAGAATGAACATGAAGGCATAGAGAAAGTATTAACCCAACTGTATTTCAGAACAGCACATTTCGAAACCTTTGGTGCTAAGGTGGATAATATGATAGACAGCTATCAACAGACCCCATTCACTAAAAACGCCTTGATTTCATCACAAGCGACGATTGGCAAGTATGAACATGAAAATGTGCACATTGAAATGAGGGGCACAAATAGTTCTTATGACTGGTTGGAGAATAATATTTATTCCCACAAAAGTAAAGGCATTGATTGGTCTGGTGCTGTACCAAGCTTTGAAGACCCTAGAGATGCGTTTTATTTCTTCGGTGAATTCCCTTCGATTAGTTCGGCGGACTTCAACGTTAGTGTTGGTGGGTCCAGTATTATGGGCGGAAAAGGTCGAAATGGAAGTAATAAATTAATTATGGCTTTCAATGGCGCCGCTAATGGACACCGCACACGGTCTATGCTCAATTTTACTTCTCAAGAGTATGTGCAGAATTTAATGAATTATGTGTGCCAAGAAAACAATGAACCGGGATCGGAAGAAGTGAATTTTGTCAATTGCATGAATAATTCGACAAATGATCTTTACAGTGAAATCATCTATTTGCAGGAAAACGAATATCCAAAATTTTTGGGTGAAAGCACCCTATATTTTAAATACTATGGGCCAGATGGCGATCTCTTATCTGAACAACAATTAGAGGTTGATTTTAGTCAAAATTAAAATGAGTCCAGACATGAAAATTTATAACAGTATACTTGCATTACTAATCTCCTTTATAGGCGTATTTCAGGCTAATGCACAAGAGTCTCAGATAGTTGTGCAGAGTTATTATGATGGCAACAGCATAAAACTAAGATGGGCCATTGATGATGTGGCCAGTTGGAAATCCTTGAACCAGCATGGGTATATCATAGCCAGAGAAATCAGAGTAAAGAACGGTATAGCTTTATCGGATTATGAAAGTCTTCAAACGAGAGACACGCTAGTCGCTCCATTATTACCAGCGGATGCCGCTAACTGGGCTGAGGATGACATGTATGCTAGAGTAGCAAAGAAGAGTTTGTATGATACCAGTTATGATGTAGAGGTGCCGGAAACCATAGATCTAAATTACATCCGAGACTATCAAGCACAGGAAGATTCTAAGCTCATGTTTGCACATTTTAGCGCGGATCAAGATTTTGAAGTAGCTAAAAAATTGGCCTTAGCGTTTGAAGACACAGATGTACTTTCCAATCATAAATATAGATACTTCGTTATTCCATTTAATAGTGAGTCTAATACAAAATTTGGACTCATAGAAGTTGAAACCTTGGATGCTGATGCTTTTGCTGCCCCAACCATTTTGCGTGGCATTTCGTTTGATAAAGCCATCGGCATAGAGTGGGACGCTACAGACATAGCTTCACGGTACATGTCATATGATATAGAACGTTCTATGGATGGTATAAGCTTTGAAACCGTTAATGAGGTCCCTTTCATTTATTTTGCGGAGGGGGATGATATACGTGCAGCCATGTATGTGGATAGTGTAGAGCTAAATAAGCAAAATTATATTTATAGAGTTGCTGGCCATACTCCTTTTGGAACCTTGAGTATGTATTCTGATACTATTCACGCAATGGCTTGGCCGGATAGAATGGATGGCCTATATATCAGTCAAGCTGAACCTATTTTCCAAAGTGCGAATGATGCAGTATTGTTAAATTGGAGCTTACCGGAAGAATTTACTGAGATGCAGAACGTAGCCAGTTATGAGATTTACCGCTCGGAAGATATGATTGGCCAATATGATCTAGTCAGTGAATTTCCATTAAGTCCTTCGAAAACAAGCTTTGTGGATGAGGATCCGTTAGACGAAGGCTTCTATAGAGTTGTGGCAACAGATATTAATGATCATGTGTATGTCTCTAACACAGAATTAGCACAGAAACCAGATACTATAGCTCCAGCCATCCCCATAAACCTGACTGGACATTATTTAAATAAAGAAAACTTTGAGCTCAGCTGGGATGAAGTGACTGACGAAGATTTGAAAGGATATCGTGTATTCTATTCAAATCAGCGAGATGGAAATTACACCCAGTTAACACTAGACTATATTTCTAACACCTATTATTCGGGGTATACGGACCCTTCCATAAAAGCAGATAGTGTTTTCGTCCGAGTATTAGCAGAAGACCAGCGATCGAATCATTCTGATTTATCAGAACCGCTAGCCTTATCTAGACCAGATAATGTGCCTCCTGGAAATCCAGATATTACACAAGCAATGCCGACTCCAGAAGGGGTTCGTATAGGATGGAAATATTCTTCCGATGAAGAGGTTACCCATTATTTGCAGCGAAAGCCTGTGCATAGCCCTAGTTGGGAAACCTTGTTTGCGATCGAACCGGAAGCACAAGATGATTATGTGGCCCTCGATCCAGATGAAATGATCGAGACCTTATTTGTAGATACTACAGAACTTAGTCAAGAGCCATATCAATATCGAATGGTAGCTGAAGATGCCGATTTTGATCAAAGCAGTTCGTCAATAATAGAGGTAACGCCCTATGCTAGCAATGTAGCGGGAGAAGTAGAAGACTTTGATATTGAAGTCGAAGCAGAAACGGTGCCTGCTAATACCTTGGTAAACGCCAAATTGTCTGGCTTGCAAGAAAAAACTGGAAGTACTCGACATATGAGTACCGTAGGGGTGACATATAATATGCAGATGTCATGGAAGTACGAAATAGACGAGACGGTTAAAGATTTCCAAATCTTGAGATCTCTATCAGGCCAACCTCTTGAAGTTGTAAAGACCTTGAGTTTAGCTGAAGCCTTAGGCTATGAATCCAATGATGAAGTCTCGATCAATGGAAGTTTAGGTTTAATGACCATAACCTATAGAGACCCTGATTTACAACCCGGAAAACGATATGTGTATCAGATTTTAACCCGTCACCAAGCGGGCGCTTATTCTGAGCGAAGCCAAACATTAACTAAGAAAATTCCGAAATCATGATTATGAAAAAGATTGCGTATTTAGTTCTGTTTAGTATTCTTTTTTTTAAGGTAGGTAAAGCTCAAAATGAGCGAGAGGATAAAGTATTTTTAAGGTCAGGATCAAGTTTTTTTCAGAATAATTTAGGAATATCGGAAAGTAGTTTTGATGTATTTGGGATAACCGAGGGAGAACAAAATCTACAGACCTATGATCAACAGGTCATATATTCTTCTGCTTATGGCCCTACGGTGTATTATGGACTAGAAGAAGGTATAGACGGTGATTTGTTAAATGAGCAATTGATTAATTCCGATGTATTAATAGATGCTGATAATTATATACAATATATTGTATCAAACGATAAAAGAGTTTCTATAAAGATCTACTTGGAAAATGAAAGCTTTGATGAATCAAAGAAAAATTATATTGTTAATTTTCTTGAAAGTAGACTGAACTCATCTGATGTTATAGGCCAAAATAATATAGCTGATAGAATAATTGAATCGAACAAACAGTACTATAACTTTTTAGTTAATGGATTTTCAACTATTCTATTAGATGATCAAGAACAAGTCGTTGGGCACAATCCTTATGCTCTTATAAATCCAATGGTGTTTTTGACTGTTTCTGGAGTGCCTGTCGAATTGCCACAGGGTGCTGTAGCATATTTCATGTCAGGAAATGGTCGGGTTAATGATCAATTTAATGTAGGTCTTTGCAAAGGCATGTTACATTCATTTAATGTGGCAGGTAGTGTATATTCGATTAAAGTTGGGTTGAAAGAAGGTAGTGATGGAACAGACCCTGAAGATTACTATGTAATTGGGTATGCAGATGAAAACAATGTTTTATACGATTTTCCTGACATAATAAATGGACAACAAAGTGTAGTTTTTACGTCATTGTATCTAGGATTCTCAACAGATTGTTCTGTGATTTTTAGTGAAGTCAAATATGAATTCACTTGTTCTGAAGAATGTAATTTAGAAACGGGTGGCGGGAGTATTAAAAACTATAATGATTATTACAAAAATGTTATTAAGACCTATGAATATATTTCCCCGGAAGGTGGTGAGCCACCAATAAAAGTTGAGGTAGATCCATCTACAGAACTTTTTATTTCAATACCATGTGAATTCACAAATATTTCGCCTCATTTATTTAATGAAGTTCTTGATAAAGGACATGTCTATGCAACTACAAACTATGGTAAACACAAAACAGTTATTGGATATCAAGGCGAATATTATTTAGTTGCAGAGCACCAAGAAAATCTTGGAGATGAGTGGGCAGAGTTTTTAAAATGGAACGCTTATACCGAGAAATGGATCATTCTTGATATAAATGATAATCTATTTCTTGATAATACAATTGGTCCTATACATACCTCTACATTTGCCATATTAGAAGTTATGGCGTCCGTTTATTTGGGTGTTGGAGTTGGGCAATTAGTGCCAATAATTGCTGCTGGATTTGGATCCAAAGTGGTTGGTATGGTTGTTGGTCTCGGCACGGCGACAGTAGCCGAGGCATCTTTAGAATATGGATTTTACACTATACATGGTGATGAAGAAAGGTTAGCCATAGGTTTAATTTGTCTTGGTGCTGGCAATCTTGTTAGCGTTGCGCCAGAAGCTATTACTTTGTTAAGGAACGTTGGTAAAAAAATTGATGATGGAAAAGCTGCAGTAGAAGGATTTCCCCCAGATTTAAGAAATGATCTAGGAAGCAATGGAGCAAAGGAAATTGAGATAAAATCAGGAATTATTAAAGATGGTCAAGCTATAGATATTGATCAAGTAAAGACAAATATTTTAGATGGGGCTGAATTATCTGCAACAAGGAAAACACAGTTAGCAAAAGAGTTAAATAAGCTGGAAATTTTAATTGCTTTTGATAAAAACCCTAATTTGGTTAAAGCGTGGGACGCTTTAAAGAAAACTGGATTAAGAACAGATGTAGACCTGTGGCTACCAACGGTTAGTAAATGGATAGATGAAGGAGTTACTTATGTAGACGATGTTCTTCCAGTTAAATTCTTACACAATGGAAATGAAATTGCAAGAATAGTAGACGACAAACTCATTCCAACAAAATTTCAATTTGATGGCACCGTAATAAATGAAGTTAAACTTCCTGGTCAGACTTTTGGAAAAGATGTTGTTAAGGCTTCAGATGGAACTATCGGATTTCGATATCAGTTTCAAAAGACTAAGATTTATAGAGCGATGTCAGATGCTGAATGGCAAGCTGTTCAGTCTAATAATGGTTTATCAATTGGAAACGGTACAGAGAATTTTGTATCCACGAGTAAAGCATATTCCGAAGGCTATATAGGTCAGCCTGGCTATGATGTTCTTGTTGAATTTACTGTTCAACCAAAAACGGTTCAAGATTTGGCAAAAATTGGTGTCAAAGACCAATCAAATTTGATAAAGAATTCGGGCTTTGATGACTTGACTCCCGTTTCTTCTGGATGGAGTGCAGATAAGGCATTTTTTAAAGGAGAAGGAACAGCTGTTAATATAGGTTTGGGAGCTCAATCTGTAAATACATTCAATGGAAATATTACCACATTTGTAAGGCTTAATTGATGGATAAGGAAACACTGAAATCAAAAATCTGGGATTGTTCGATTTTATTTGAGGAGCTTGATAATTACTTTGGAGACAAGGCTCAGGATCATTCAGAATTACTTGTAGAATTATTACAGGAAAGTTTGATTACAAAAAATGGTGATGCTGTAGAGTATTTGATTTACGCAGCGGAAAAAAATGGTATAAAGGAATTATATGTTGAAGTGTTATGTCAATTGTTAGATATAAGAGATGAATGGCAATATAAACATGAAGATATAGCAACATTGCTGGGCAAAACAGGGAGTCCAAATAGTGTCAAATCCTTATATGAATTGGCTAATGATTATGACACTTCAGATATACATAGTATTCCGCTAAAAGCGATGTGGTCTCTACGGTTAATTGGTAATGATGATGCTGTAGAAAGACTTAAAAGGCTAAGTTTAAGTCCAGATGAAAAGAAAGCAAGTATTGCAAAACAACAATTAGAATACTTGAAGAAAACGGAAGAATCAACTTGAAGAGAAAAGTCTTTCTTTAGGAAGTTGTTTAGCAGCTTCTTGAATATCTTCAGAAATAAGTGAGTGGATTTTTTTGCAGAGCGGAGTAATATCTGTGATGGAAACAATCCACTCATTTACATATTTAGGAACAGCTTCACCAGATAGTCCAATCTGAATAGATCTGTAGTCCAGTTTTTCTAAATGAATATCACGTTCAGGATCCCATTGAATACGTACAGGAGATTGTGTAAGTTTTTCTTTCCATTCTTCTTTTGAGTTATGAATCTCAGAATCGAAGTGAGAGAGGCAAGAATTATCCAAAGCCCATTGTAAACCTTCTCTTTTTATCTTGATAGCAAGTACATGTTCTTGTCCTTCTTTTTGAGCCCAACCACATCGATACATCATCCAAAGAAATGACGGTTTAATCCAAGTCATTCTATCCATCTTGAAAGGAGGAACAAATTTTTGATGTTCTACCGCAGGTAAAGCAATCTCTTTTCTATAGGCTTGGTATACTGTTATGGTGTTATCATCAAAGACAGCTCTAATCTGTCGTTCATTATCCTGCATATGCTTGTCGAGTTTTGTAGTCTCTCAGCACCGCATCAATGATATTAAAAAGGTTGTCTTTAGATTTAGAGTCCATATTCTGAATCTCTTGTAATCGTGCAACTGTCTTTTTATCAAATGCGGAGTTGATACCTTCACCTACGAGATAATCAAGGCTGACTTCAAAAGCGTCAGCAATTTTTTTTGCTGCATCAACAGAAGGAATTGCTTTACCTCTTTCATACTTACCGATCATCTCACGAGAGACACCACTTTTATCTGCAAGGTCGGTCTGTGACCATCCTTTTTCTTTCCTAAGATTAGCTATTGTCATTGCTATTTTGTCCATAATAAGCCCGATTTGCGTCTTAAAATACAGTGATAATGCAAATTTAAGGGATTAAAAGACGTAAATAAAGCTGATAGTTCTTTATTCTTTTGGAATTATAATCTACATTTGTGTCTAATAGTTCCAAAAGCAGAAAAATAAACTTTAACAGTTTTAATATGGAAATATCACAAATCAAGGCTCAACTCAGCATCCAAACTGTACTGAATCACTACAATCTATCACCAGACAGGAACCAAAGACTATGCTGTCCTTGGCATAATGACAAGACACCAAGCTTGCAGATTTATCCAAAGACAAACACTTGGACATGCTTCTCATCAAATTGTACGGCAGGAAGTGGCGACACTATCGAGATGATCCAGAACATGGAAAAGTGTACTAAGCATGAAGCCCTAAAGAAAGCAGCTGAGTTATGCGGAGAAGTAAACAGTCAGCCAAGTCTATCTGAAATCTTCAACAAACTAAGACAGAGTCTACACAGAAGTAAAAACGCTATCACATATCTGAAAGACAGAAACATCCATAATGCAGAATTAGAAATCGGATACAATCATTACCAGACAGAATACAAGCAGTTACAAAACTGCATCATCTTCCCACTAAAGAACAAGAGTGGAAACATCGTCTCATTATATGGTAGAAGCATAGCAGACAAAAAAGGAAGCAACCACTACTATCTCAAAAACAGAAAAGGACTCTACCCAAGTTATCCAAGTCAAGAAACCAAAACCGTGATCATCACTGAAGCGATCATCGATGCAGCGACATTATTGACTCACCTGCCTGCCGGCAAGGCAGGTACAGACTTTACCGTCTTGTCATTGTTCGGCACAAATGGATGGAATGAAGAACATACGGAAGCGATCAAGAGCCTGAGCGACTTAGAAGAAGTTGTCTTTTTTATGGATGGCGATGATGCAGGGAATAAAGCAATAGAAACTTATGCTCCATTAGTCAAGGCGATGAAATCACAAGTCAAAATATCAAAGGTGAATACTCCTGAAGGTGAGGACGTGAATAGTTTAGTTATCGGACATGAACCAGAAATCTTAAACCATCTGATAGAGAACCGTGAACTTTTATTTTCAATTGAAAAGAGTTCAAATGAAAAAGAAGAAGTAGAGCAAAGCGAATCTTTAGAACTGAACATCGAGAATCCAGAATACATCTTTGCTGAAGTTGGAGAGTTGAGATTTACGATTATGGGTGGCATTGGTTTATATCCCTTAGACAAGATGAAAGTCACTTTGAAGATCGAGAAGATAGGTAGCAATAGACCACTACACAGACTGCGACAAACGATAGATCTGTATCAAGATGATAGCGTAGAAAAGTTGGCTCGAAAAGTAGCGGAACGATTAGAGATAGGCAGCACCAAAGTACATGAAGCATTATTGCAATTAACGGAACTGATAGAAGAATACAGACGAGAGCAGATAGAAGTGAATAAAGTCAAAGAGCCAGAAAAGCGAATTCTCACAGAAGCAGAACGACAAAGAGCAATCAAGTTTTTAAAGTCCAAGAATCTACTCAAAAGGACAAATCAAGCCATTGGAAAAAGTGGCGTTGTAGGAGAAGAAAACAACAGATTATTGATGTACTTGGTGTTCACATCAAGACTAAGAGAACAGCCACTACACATCGTAAGCCTTGGCGGAAGTGGCACAGGAAAAACCTATCTGCAAGAGAAAGTAGCGGAATTGATACCCGATGATCAGAAGTTGGAAATTACAGCGATCAGTGAGAATGCGTTATACTATTTTGACAGAAAAGAACTCAAAAATAAGTTGGTATTGATCGAGGATCTGGATGGTGCCAATGACGATAAAGTTTTGTTCGCAATTAGAGAGCTGCAGAGTAAAAGACGAATTAGTAAAACGATACCCATCAAAGACAGTAAAGGCAACTTAAAAACCATCACATTACAAGTTGAAGGTCCGATCAGCTTGGCAGGTACGACAACGAGAGAAAAACTATACGAAGACAATGCAAACAGATCATTACTCATCTACTTGGACGGTAGCAAAGATCATAAAGAAAAGATCATGGCTTATCAGCGACAAGTGTCTGCAGGTAAGATCGACAAGCAACAAGAAGAACAGATGCGGCAGTTCATGCAGGACGTACAAAGTGTATTGAGACCGATGCGGGTCATCAATCCTTTTGCGGAAATGTTAGCCCTGCCGCAATCTGTATTTAAGCCACTGAGAACAAATAGTCATTATCTACACTTTATCGAGACAGTTACTTTTTATCATCAGTGGCAAAGGGAAGTAAAGGTCAACCAACAAACAGGAGAACAACACATTGAGACTACGATCGAGGACATAGAAGAAGCGAACCGATTATTAAAAGATGTACTACTGGCAAAGAGTGATGAACTGACGAAAGCATGTAGAAGGTTCTTGGAGTTGATCAGAGTTTACTTGAAATCAGAGAAGCGAGATAGTTTTTATAGTGGTGATCTGAGAATCAAATATCGCATAGCTCCAACGACATTAAATCGACATCTTAAAGACCTGAGAAAGTACGGATATATCAAGGTGGTGAGTGGTAGTAAAAGCAAAGGTTACGAATACGAATTGGAAGAGGTCGGAGAGATCACAAGACTTGCAAGCAATCTACAAACCGTGTTTGATGAAGCCTTAGAGAAGATAAAATCAAAAATGGGTGACCCAGTGGCCCACCAGTTGCCCAGTAAAGTTAGTGGGCAACACAAGACAAAGACAGTCAACGAGTTAAGAGCCGTAGCCCAGTAGCCCACTAAAATGCACAAGTGGGGTTATGAAAAATAACTATTACTTACAATTATTAGAAGGCTTTACCGAGTGGCTCACCAGATTAAACTACGCTAAAGAAAGCGTCAGAGGTAGAAGTAGACAACTCAGAATATTCCTGGAATGGGTTGAGAACAAAGGAATAAATCAACTCCAAGACATCACCCAAAACGACTTAGAAGCATACAACGAATCCTTGCATAAAAGACCGATTAGATCAAGAACAATAGAAGGATATATCAGTGTGCTAAAGCTCGTCAATGAATACTTAGAAAACTATGGAGAAGCTCCGATCATTAAAACCAGACTAACAGTAACTAAAGAAGCCAAGCGAGAAAGAACGATCCTGAGCAAAGCAGAAATCAATCAACTTTATGAAGCTTGTGAGAACGATCCTTGGGGGTTAAGAGATAGAATAATCATTGCCATTTATTACGGTTGTGGTGTCAGGTGTACAGAAGGAACGAGATTGGAATTAAGAGATATTGATTTTAGTAATGATCTATTGCACGTCAGAAAAGGAAAGAACTATAGAGAAAGATATGTGCCAATCAGTGAAGGCGTAAAGAAAGAATTATTGCAATGGGTCAATGATGGCCAAACTTGGTTCGCAGGAGGAAAGACAAATATCCTAATCCCAAACAGCAGAGGGAAAACTACTCAAAGTGGGCCATTAAATAAGCGACTAAAATTACTGTGTGAGAAAGCATCTATCAAAAAGAAAATCACTTTGCATTGCCTACGGCATAGCATAGCGACCCATCTTTTAGAAAGTGGAATGGACTTAGAAATGATCGGACAGTTCTTAGGTCATGTAGGATTAGAAGCTACTCAGGTTTATACTCGAATAATCAATCATGGAATTAAATGACTTTAGAAATTATTTAGAACAAAAAGAGATCGTAGAAAAGAACATCAGCAGAATGATTAATCTTCTATTAGCTTGGTTGGAATGGTTACCAGTAGAAGTTGAAGACAGTAGTTACAAATTGCTTTTAGACTTTATCGGACATCTTCAGAAACAAGAAAAATCTACTCACCACATCAATAGAAGTTTACAGACCATTAGTCATTACTATCAGTTTAAGGATTTACCAAATGTAGCTCTTACAACAAGAGTAAAAGGAACGATCAATAAAGCAAATATCAAACCATTAACCGTAGAAGAAT
>JAHDDO010000080.1 GCA_020629315.1 Saprospiraceae bacterium
ATCTTTTCTACCTCCTTAATTACTTCCACCTCAGTAGGTTTAGCTGCCAATTTGGTAGACAGATCCATCTTTTCTGAATCCCACGCCTTAGATTTCGCATCCCAATCACCTTGTAGTTTATCGAACTTACTTTTCCATTCACCCAATTTAGATTCTAGGTCAGCTTTTTCTCCAGACCAAGCAGATGCTTTTGATTTCCAATCCGCATCCAAGGTTTCCCATTTCTGACCCCATCCTGCTATTTGCGCTTGTAGGTTTGATTTCTCCGTTTTCCATCCATCTTCTTTAGTTGCCCATTCACCAGATAAACCATCATATTTCTGCGTCCAATCCGCTAACCTAGATTCATAATCAGAACGTTTAGCGTCCCAATCGCCTTGCTTGACAGTCCATTCTGCTTTATAATTTTTGAAGTTGTTTTCTAAGTTTGCATATTTATTTACGGATGTATCATAGTCCGATTGTAAATGTTGCATAGAGCCTTCTAATTCGGCATAGGCTCCCTCTTTATCAGAGAATAATCTAGAAAACCAACTGGCCCCTAACAACCAGCCTAGGAAGGCCGCCCCTAGCATAAATAACAAGGGCAGTAGTAAGCACCATGGGCATTTGAACAACCACAGTAACAGCGCGATAGCTAATACGATTAGCAATGGCCATAATATATATTTCGCTTTCATATTTTCTTTCTTTATTTGGGTTAATTAAGGGTCACTTCAACACGACGATTCTTCGCTTTTCCTTCATCGGTAGCATTGGAAGCTACTGGCTTATCTGGACCAAATCCATTGACATTCATACGGTTCGCTTGAATCCCTCCATTCTTCGCCAGATAATTTCTTACAAACTGAGCTCTATTCTTAGAAAGATCGACATTGTAGTCTCTATTACCTACATTATCGGTGTGCCCCCCAATGTCCAGTTTAGCAGTAGCAACATTATCTAGATAATAAATCATATCGGTAAAATCGGTCCGCTGTTGTTTACTTAAGTTAATGTTGTCTTGGTTAGTTCCGAAGTACAAGGTTAGTGGTTTACCTACTAGGCGTTGCTTAATGGTTTCGATCCGGTCATTGCCTTGCCTCAATGTAGTAAAGGCATATTTAGCCCCTCTTCGTAGAGTATCTGTGACCATCCATTGTGCCTTAGACATGGCACTAGCTATATCGATTTGATTAGCACCAACACCCTTTCGCATCAATAACTTTTTAATGGCATTGGCCCTTGCTAATCCAAGGTTATCAAGAATACTATTGTTTGTCTCTTGCTCTCCGTAATAGCCCGTAATTAGTAGCGACCGGTTTGTGTTTTTCTTTAAATAATCTGCAGTTCTGTCTACACCAATACTTTGAACATTGCCTTTAATAATGGGTGCAAACGTGGAATTCTTAAATTGAAAATAATTGGATGCGTTAACATCATAACGATTGCCATCTTCTATGTGCCAGACATCGCTAGTGTTCTTTTTCTCAGTTTGTTCTTCTGTTACTGGAGCAGCAACAAGGCCGGCATTGCACAGGTACTTTTTGAAAAAGAACCAGCCCAATATAAACCACAAAATGAGTAAGATCAGAATGAGTACGAATCTTCCATTCATATTGAATAATTGATTTTATGAGTAATAAGTTTTCTGAAAGCCAGCGATAGGAAAGGCGGGTGCCTATTATTTATACGGTAAATGACGACGACTGTCACAGTATAAGAGCCATTTTAAGATTTATCTTTTTGATAGGGCCTCTCCCATACTGGGTCGCTATGTTACGAGACGCGCTATTCGCTTGGTTCTCGATGCTAGCAAAATCTGGCAGGAATCCATTCTCGATCTGGAATTGCCAGCATCGGAATCCATTCTCGATCTGGAATTGCCAGCATCGGAATCCATTCTCGATCTGGAATTGCCAGCATCGGAACGCCTACGGCCCTCTTCACAGCGCTGAGGCAAATGTTCACAATACGGATTTTTTATGTCTAATTTCATTAGACCAAAAAATTGACCTAGATTTAATTTAATCATTAGCTTTTACCATGCATGCATTACATAAAGCAATCCCTATTTTATTATTTATTCAAAGCTTTTCATTTCATGGATTTGGCCAAGTGTCAAATCAACTGATATTGCTCAATAATGCCATAATAGAGCTGAAAGGGAACGATGATAGACTGCAAACTCCGATTGATACATTTTCTTCGATGTCAGAAGCCTGCGAAGCTCATTTTATTGACTGCAATGAAAACAAACAGATAGAGTCTATACACTTCAGAGCCCTCTATTTGACCGGAATATATGGCAAGCATACTGAAGCACTTAAAAATGAGTTAGCATTGAGTTATATAGATTGCTCTTTTAATGCTTTAGAAAAAGAAGTGGGTATACAATCCTCCTTGGGTCCTCAATATGACCTAGAAAAAAAGATTTATTACGATTATGTCTTAGCTCTACAAAAACAAGACACAAACCGTCTACTTCAATATTATTTCTTGGATGCAGATCAAAAAAAGGCCGGTGCAGCTTTACTGAAGCATCGAAGTCAGGTAATTGATTCCATAGCTGGCTTAACGCATACATCAAACTCGGTAAATCCTACCAAAGAAAATGAGGTGTTTAAAGTAGTCGAACAAATGCCTCGATTTCCAGGCTGTGAAACCAATGATCCTGGGGTGCCTGATGCAGATAAGCAAAAGTGTGCTAATGAAAAAATGTTACACTATTTATATAGCCAGTTGAGATATCCAGCAGAAGCCAGAGAAAATGGCATTGAAGGGATGGTTGTGGTTCAATATATGGTTACAAAATCAGGCTTAATTGATGATATATCGGTCATAAGAGACATTGGTGGTGGCTGTGATGAAGCTGTACGTTTCATTATTGAAAACATGAATCACACTGAGCATTTTTGGATGCCAGGTATTCATAAAGAAGGGGCGGTCGATGTATTATTTACACTTCCTGTTAAATTTAAACTTGAGAACTAAATGTTACTTTTTGAGTGTACAAAGCTATTACGGACGTCTATTCAATAGTTCTGATATTTCCTTTTTGTACTTATTACTAATGGGTATCTCTGTAGCACCCAATTGAATGGTCCCACTTGAAAATTGTTTGACCTTCTTTAGATTAACAATGAACGATCGATGACATTGGACAAAATCAGGATGATCGATCTTTTCTAATAATTCACTCAGGCTATATCGGCACAAAAACTTAGAGCTTTCACAGACGATCTGAACATATACGTGATCTGATTTAATGTATAAAATATCTTCAAGATGTATACGGTGTTTTCCTTGACTGACTTTTACATCGATATACTTTTCCTCCACTGTTGTGGTATGCTGCTTCATTACGGCTAATTCTATAGTGGCCCACAAGGTTTCTTTTGAAATGGGTTTCGTTATGTAACCGGAAGCACCGGCATACATTGCGTCTTCAATGATTTTTGCATCATATTGAGAGGACACCATTACGTACGGAATTTCTTTAGGCGAATCCATTAAATATCGCGCTACATCTATCCCTGATTCATTACCATACAAGCGGACATCTAACAGCACAATCTCTGGCTCTAAGGTATTAATCTGCTGAATAGCTTCTTGATACGAAATAGCCATGCCTAATACTTCATGGCCTCGTTCGGTTAAGAATAACTTTATGGTCTCAGCAATAAGGAGCTCATCTTCTACTATAAATGTTTTAATACTTTTCACAACGGAGAAACAGTTTTCTCTTCAAACGACATCGTGAAGCCGGCGCCGTTATTATTGAAGGTTTTAAAATCAGCAAATAATTGTCTAGCTAAGCTACTTATAATGGTAAACCCTATGCCAGAGTTATTTCCTTTGAATTCGCCTTCTGGATAGCCTTTGCCATTATCTAAATAGTTGAAAAGGAATGTTTCATTTTCAGCTTCCAAACGTAGCTCTATTTGTAAGTCCTTTTTTTCTGCATTGTTTTTTATAGAATTACTGATCAATTCTGAAATGATCAGCCCCAAAGGTGTCATGGTTTCAAGATTTAGCTGAATCTCATTAATATCCGTAGTAAATCGGATATGCCTATCCATAGTTAAGTTGGTGAAGTTCTTCACTAAATCACTTACATACAGTTTAGCATCTACCTTTTCAAACTCCTTTAAATTATACAACTGTTCGTGAATTAATGAGATGCTTGAAATACGATAGGATAAGGTATCAAAACTATCTGCCACCACTGCATTGCCCAGTTTTGTTTTTTGTAAGGTTAATAAGCTAATGATTAATTGAAGATTATTTTTAATCCTATGATGCACCTCACTAAGCAAGGTCGATTGATAATTATATAATTTTTGCATTTCGCTTAACTGAGAGGTAATGGTCGACGATTGTTCCTTTATCTTACGGCTATTCCTCGCGTTTTTCCAAAGCAACCAAGCCAAGGAAACTAATCCCAAGCCCAAGCCAAGTAAACCAATATTCAATCTTTGATTTCGTTTTTGAGCAGCCCCCAATTTTTCGCGTTCATCTTTCAATGCATTGTCCAAGATGAGTTGGTTGATCTTTTCTTGGTTAGTAAGATTACCAAAAAGTGCATTGTATCTATTCACCTCTTTTAAAGCTACAATTTGGCTGTCCTTCTCTCCTAAAGCCTCAAAAACACTGGCTTTAAGTTCAGAATGATAAGACTTTGTGCTATAGTAGTTTTTTTCATTGATTGCTAAACTCTCAATTTCTTTATGTGTGCTATTAAGCATACGTAAAGCAGTTGAATGATCGCCATTCAGTAAATATTTCTTAGCGATATTTAAATCTTGAAAAAGATGGCCCATGTAATCCCCTTCTAAGTAGCAATATTTTGAACACTCCTTCAGGTAAGCTACCGATTCTTCAAAATCTTCCGTTAAAAAACCTAATAGCAAGTTTCCTCCCGCAATTGATCCTAGTCGACCCGATTCCTTACCTAACTTGAGTGCTTTAGCGGCATATTCTTTGGCTAATGCTTTATCATCATATATGCGGTGATACGAAGAAAGACGAACATAATAATGGGATTCTATATCCTTATTATCATAACGCTCAAATTCCTTAGCTATGATATCTAAAAAATTCTTAGATAAATCCGGTCGATTTATGATTTCATAGACTCTAGCAAGCGCAATATAAATATCGATCTCCTCATCTTTGAAATGCTCTTCCTTAGCCAGCTCAATAAGGTCATTGTAAATAATAATGGCTTCATCGTACTTGTATAAACGTTCATAGGCATACGCTCTTGATGCTTTAATACGAACACTTGCTGGACAAATAAGATTCGGATTTTCAAGTAAGAAACTATCTGCTAAAGCAAGAGCTTTTCTGGGTTCTGACCCCAAGTTATAGGCATGCGATTTATCTGCTACATGTAATACCCTACTATCCTGGCATGCAAGCATAGTGGATTGCCCCTGCGACAGCAAAAGATATCTTCCCGATAGGACTATCAGGATTATCAGTATGTATTTATAAATGCCCATCATGTTAGCTCAACTAATTTACATAGGAATACCTATGCGTGCATGTCCATTCAGAACATGAAACGGCCCATTCAGAACAAAAAAAAGGGTGTTCAGGCCTATTGCTAAAAAAAGGAATTAATACTTCCTAAGATATAGACAATCTATAAATAAAA